>JAISBW010000043.1 GCA_031265995.1 Oscillospiraceae bacterium | reverse complement strand
TACTGCATTTACACGAAATTCTTGTGTATAACTTCTTTGCATTTTGAATTTCACCTTTCCTTAATTTTATTTGATTTATTTGGCGAAATTCATTGTAACTTTTTTTGTACCAGATCATTATTTTCCTATCAGTTTCTGGTTCTACTTTACCCATTTCTTCACCTAGAAATACGATTTTGATCTTTTTTAGCGGCGAATCAATAGCCGTACAATTATTAAATACCGGAAATAAGATAGAAATGACTATGGAGACTGAAATAAATTTTTTGAATAACAGATTTTTCATATTTTTATTACTCCTGCGTAAGATTTATTCTCATTCCATTTTATATTTTATTATTTAAATTGTCAAATTCTTAATTTAACAAATCAATTAGTAACATGTTTATAATAATTTATAAAATTATTATATATACATTTCTAATTTTAAGAACCCGTATTTAAAAGGGCAAATTCCAAATTTTCGAAGAATTTTAAAAAAAATTATTGAAAATTGAGTATTTTGATCCTTTCAAAAACAGGTTCTAAGAATTTATATTCTTTATTTTTTTAAAAAATTTAGCAAATTTTGAAACTATTGGGAATGATTCCAGTTCTGAGATATCAAATGTGCGAAATAAAAAAATTGAAACGAAATAGATAATTGCGGATGCTATTATAGACAGTATCGTAGAAATTTTTGAATTAAACATAATTGAAAAAATCTTATAAAAAATATATGCCGAGGCTGCGCAAATTAGGCCCGAAATGAGAGGTTTTAAAAATGTTGATACAAAATCTAATTTTATTTTAGTGATTTTACATAAGAACACAATAGAACTTGCAAAAACAACTATGTAACACGCAAGTGTTCCTATTCCCGCGCCCTGAATATTAATTTCAGGAATTCCAACTAGTATGTAATTTAATATAATTTTAATTACAACACCAATACTAATAATTTTCACCGGCAAATCAGCGCGCCCAATGGCTTGTAGCATACTGCAAACTGGTGTGCTAAGTGCTGTGAAAACTGCCGCTATTCCTGATATTGCCATTATTCCGGCACCAATTTTAACCTCACTTGCCTGCATACCTGATCGAAAAGTATTATAAACTAAGTCCATTACGGGAAGCGCAAGTGCTGAAAGTCCAAATCCCATCGGTATTGAAATTATGGATGTAAATTTGATTATTTTCTCAACATTTTTTTTCATTTCTTTTTTAAGTGCCCAAGCAGCAGTTATGGTAGGTAGTGTGCTTATGGCGATTCCTTGCGAAATAGTTGGCAAAAACATCGTAATTGTTGTTGTGAAACCAAAACAGCCGGCTAGAAATATATGAATATTTCCTCTTGTTATCACGTCTTCCGGCAAAAGATTTCCATACACGCTTGCTAAGCGTGATAGCGAAAATACGGCGGCATGGGCAAGCCTTCTTTGAATCAAAACTGAATCGATTACGCCGGCAAGATTCATAACAATCGCCCCCAATCCTACTGGAGCGGCAACTTTTATTAAATCCTTTAAAAGTTTTTTTGATGATTGTGCCTCAGGTGATTTTAAAATACTTAATTCATTCAAGTCGTCGCCTTTTAATTTATACCGTAAAAACATATAAAAAAAACCGAGCATAGCGCTGATGGCAATTCCAGCAACGGCTGATGCCGAAGCAAACTGTAGCAATCTGCCTTCGGCTTCAATTAGATTTAAACAAAGTTTTCCGAAAATAGTTCCATAATTATTAAATTCATTTTGCCCTGACCAAATTGTAAAATGTGCAAAAGATAAGCCGAAAATAACCTTTCCGAAAGATTCTATTACCTCGGAGACTGCGGTAGGCGTCATATTTCTTAGGCCTTCGTAATATCCTCTGTAAGTTGACATAAGGCAAGAAAAAAATAAAGTCGGCGCTAGCATAAATATAGAGTAAATCGCACCAGGAGCCTTGGCAAAATTTGCATAAACAAAGGCTCCAAAAATTATTAATATAAATCCAATTGTGCCTGTAATTAAAAATATCGGCATTGAAATTTTACGTAATTTTCTTATATCTCTAAATTTCCCCAGTGCATAATTTTCGGATACAACTTTTGAAACTGCAATCGGAAGCCCCGCCGTAGCAAGAGCATATATTGGGTTATAAAGATTGTACGCACCTGTAAAATACCCGCTCCCTTCACCGCCAAGTACCGACATAAGCGGAATTTTAAACGCCGCGCCTAAAATTTTAACAGTTAACATCCCGAAAGTTAAAATAACCGCGCCCTTAGCAAACGAATGCATTTTAGTTTTATTATTGTTCATTTATTCCTTAATTTATTTTAATTTAAATTGCCTGTTTTTTTTGCTTCTCTAAATTATAAGCTTTCTAATTTTGTTTTATCACATTTAATTTCCATGTGCTAGGTTTAGAACTTGTTCTTGAATTCTTAGAAACGGATATAAAGTTCCAATATCTGAAATGTGTTATATTGAATTTAAGAACCTGTATTCAAAAGGGCAAATTCCAAATTTTTGAAGAATTTTTCTTCAAAATTAGGAGAAAAGCGCAATGAATACTTTATGCATTCTGAGCATTTTTGACAAAATTTTGAAAAAAATTATTGAAAATTTGGAATTTGCCCTTTTGAATACGGGTTCTTAGTTCCAAGAAAGTCGAATTAAAAATAACAACTTTATTTTTTTATTTTAAAAACATTAAAACTGAAAAAAAGTTAAATTTATTAAATATTATTTTGAATTATTTTAAAAATAATATCGAAAGAATTGAAGAATCTTATATTGCCATAAACGGCAACTATGAACAACTTAAAGTAATCACGTGCATGCGTTGCCCTGCCGAAACGGTAACAAGCACTTGATTTTTTTTGCATTGTTTTCCTGTTGTTCTCGTGCTTCAATATTATCATTCGTTTTCTTATTGTTTTGCTAGCTGGAATAGGGTCTAAGGATTAAAAATGAATAAACTAAAAAAATTTTTTATAGCTTCAATAATAATTATTTCCTCTTTTTTCCTAACAACTTACACAATTTGGAGAATATTTACTATTCCAATATTAAAAGGAGGAATAATTTCATGCATAATAGCTATTATTTTAATACTGGTGGAAATTTCAGGGATATTCGATACTTTTGTTTATTATTATAATTCCAATAATCAGTTTTATCCGAAATTACTGGATATAGAGCCTGAAATTTATCCTGATATTGATATACTCGTGACTATTTACAACGAGCCCGCGGGGCTACTTAAAAAAACAATTTTGGCCTGTTTAGGTTTAAAATATCCTGACAAGGATAAAGTTCATATTTTTATTTGTGACGATGGAAATAGAGAAGAAATAGAAAAGTTAGCAAAAGATTTAAAAGTTGGGTATTTTCCGAGAAAAGACAGAAAAAATGCAAAATCCGGGAACCTAAATAACGGACTAAAAAATACAAAGTCTTATTTGGTGGCTAATTTTGATGTAGATATGATTCCGGAAAATGATTTTTTAATCAAAACCGTTCCTTATTTTTTCAATAAAGATCCTTCTAGAATTGGTTTTGTTCAAACACCGCAAGGTTTTTATAAACCTGATTTATTTCAGTCTTATTTATTTGCTGAAAATATTATGCCAAACGAACAGGAATTTTTTTATAAAAGTATTCAAATATCTAAAAATAAATTTAATTCTGTAATCTACGGCGGAACAAATGCGGTATTTTTGCGCAAAGCTCTTGAAGACGCAGGCGGGTTTTCTAAAATTTCAATAACTGAGGATTTCGCAACGGGAATTTTGATTCAGTCAAAAGGTTACAAAGCTTTGGCTATAAACAAAGTTTTAGCAAAAGGGCTTCCACCGAGCAGTTTAAAAGCGCTTTGCAGACAACGCCAAAGATGGGCTCGCGGGTGCATTCAAACAGGAAAAAGACTCGGAATCCTAAGAAGAAACGATTTAAATTTCGAGCAGAAAATAAATTATTTATCCTCAGTTTTTTATTGGTATTTTCCTTTAAAGCAATTCTTATATATTATAACTCCGATTATATTCTCAGTTTTTGGTATAGTCATAGCAAAATGCAATTTTGCACAAGTTTTGATTTTTTGGCTTCCGATGCAGATCTTGAGTGCGCTAACGCTTAGAATACTTTCGAAAAACACCAGAACGTTTCATCAAACGAGAATGTACGAAACGATTCTTTCCCCATCGCTTGTTTTGCCGGTTCTTTGCGAGATTATCGGATTTTCCAAAAACGAATTCGTTGTAACTGATAAAGAAAAAAGCGCCGATAGCTTGATTTACAGAATTGGATTTATAATTCCGAATTTAATTTTAAGCGTATTTACTGTTGTGGGAATTTCAAAATGTTTAGATTGGATACTTTTGCAACATGAATTTAATCAATTTACAACTCTTTTTTGGTTAATTTGCAATTTTTATTTTCTTTCCGCTTCTATATTTTTTGCTTTCGGCAGAACGGAAGCTAAATTTTTTGAAAATAAATTAATTGTAAAAATAAAAGACATATTCAGAAAATCAATGATTCCCTTTTTGCTTATGATTTGTTGTCTGATTTTATGCATACCGATTCTCATAATATCTAATACACGTTCAAAGTTCCCCGTGATGAAACGCGGTATTAATATAGGCAACTGCTTTGAAGCTCCCAAAGATATTCCTTGGGACATGGACATAAAAAACGAATATCTCGACGCAATAAAAGAAAAAGGGTTTGACCATGTTAGAATTCCAGTAAGATTTTCAGATTATTTTGATGAAAAAAAAGGAAGCATGATTGATCCTGTTTTTTTAAAAAAAGTTGATGAATATGTAGATTATGCATTATCTAAAAAACTTACTGTAATTTTAGATTTTCATCATTACGACGAAGTTATGAAAAATCCGTCAGTAGAGGAATGGAAATTTTATATGATTTGGAGGCAGTTATCCGAACATTACAGAAATTATCCAAAAGAACTTGTTTTTGAGCTTTTAAATGAACCTAAAGACGAATTGACGCCAAGCTTGTGGAATAAATTTATAAAAACTTCGGTAACGACGATAAGAGAACAAAATCCAAATCGTATAATAATTATAGGCCCATATTTCTTTTATAATATAAATTTTATCTACCAATTAGAACTTCCAAAAAATGATCCGCATATAATGCTTGCATTTCATTATTACGAACCGTACGAATTTGCGTTCCAAGGCAATCAATACCATCCTGAATATGCTGAAATAAAGGATATCCCGTGGAATGCCAATAAACGTGAATTGAAATATTTATCCGATAGATTCGAAAAGATCGCCAATTGGGCAAGAGAAAAAAAAGTTAAAGTGATTCTTAATGAGTTTGGCGTCACAAAAGAAGTTCAAACAGAGGATAGAGCTTTATGGATAAAAGAAACTATACGAGAAGCTGAAAAAAACAATTTTGCTTGGACTTATTGGGAACTCGGTTCCGGGTTTGGCGTGTTTGATACTAAAACTTTAAAATGGGATGATGAGATTTTCAATGAAGAAATATTTTCTGATAAGTCTGTAGATTCTTTTTTGGAATCAGTATTTAAAACACTCAAAATACCCAATTTTAGGTAATTTTCTCCTTCTAAAACTCCCCGGAGATTATCCAACACAATCAATAGACTTGGAATGTCAGTTCGAAAGAAAATATTGAATAATTTTTATAGAAAACCAAACCACGTAGCCAAGAACCTGTATTCAAAAGGGCAAATTCCAAATTTTCGAAGAATTTTTATTTAAAATGAGGAAAAAAGCGCAATGAATACTTTATATATTCTGAGCATTTCTGACAAAATTTTGAAAAAAATATTGAAAATTAGGTATTTTGATCCTTTTGAATACAGGTTCTAGATAACACGTTCATACATTTGTCGCGTACTTAAGGTATTAATTCGTTAAATCACCGTTTTCTTTTTTAGTGGTGTTTTTTTATTCTTTTTATTTTTAAATAATTTGTAAATAATATAACTACAACCGCCAAAAAGAAGCAAAGCTAAAGTGTTTCCTACGTATACCATACCACCGAAAATTTTATCTAAATCTTCTGAATTTAGCTTTTTTTTAGAAATTTTTTCTTCAGAGCGAATGTTCACTAAATCTTCTGAAGAATTTAATTCTTCGTTATTAATATCAATTCTTCTGTTTTTATTCATTGCAATTCAACTCCTTAAAATTAAGAACCCGTTAACATAAACCATTAAACGCCATCTTCAAACAAATTTTGCTAATTTTCTTTAAGACTGACATTCTAAATCTATGATAACGGGTTTTAATATTACCATAATTTTGTGTCATACGCACCGTGAAAGCGTTTACCGGCATAAAATACATCTGCTTTTTCTTGTATTAATTCCTTCAAACCGCATTCAAAAGTACCATTACTAAACACAGTCGTAGCAAAACCATTATGCCCCCAGGGATTATAAATTACTAATACTGATTTGCCATTCACATTCTTAGTTCCTATTACAGAATATACGTGACCTCTAAGTAAACCCGAACCAACCCCAAGTTGAGAGGCAAGGTATAGTACTAAATCTTCCGGAAGCCCAGATGCAAGAACCACAGGTCGCCCATTTTTCAAGCATTTTTTAATTTCCTCAAAGACGCGTTTAGCATTTATTTCACTTACGCTAGTTAACTTTTGTTTTGCTCCAATCAATATCGGCAGTAATTCGTTTGAATTAATTTGCATGTCGTATCTAGAAGCGTACCAAGGAACATCAGGCAGGCAAGATGCTAGAGA
Organism: Oscillospiraceae bacterium; assembly: GCA_031265995.1. Taxonomy (GTDB): domain Bacteria; phylum Bacillota; class Clostridia; order Oscillospirales; family Acutalibacteraceae; genus Improbicoccus. The sequence continues at coordinate 1,699 of JAISBW010000043.1, read as the reverse complement.
AGACCTCGCAATCATCAACTTCTCGAAAATTTTAGGCCAAAGAGCTCCAGATTGATTGCCGTAACTTGAATCTTTTAGAGGATCAAAAAAAAGAAAATTTCGGCCTAGAACAGAATCTTCTATTGTTAAACTTATTATAGAATTTGGCGGAGTATTAGATAAGTACCTCAAAAATGAGAATTTGTCGTAAAATTCAGATTTATCTCCGTAAATTCTAAACGTAATTTCGCCTTTTTTGACATCGTATTCTTCAACAGCGTTTACAAGCGCCTGCGGATTAGTTGCAGCAATAGCGGCTAGGAGCGCGCTAGTAGAACAAGTGGCCACTGATCCTTGACGAACATCTTCAGATTTTGGTAGACGCCCCTCAAATATCAAGTCAAAAATTGGGTTTTTTCCTTTGTATTGCGTTTTAGCTGCTTCTAAGCTACGAGGGCGAACAAAGCTATTTCCCGCGCCTGGAATTTCTCTAAGATCTAGATCAGAAACCCTAAATATTCTCTTTTCTGCTTCCATACGAGCTTTCTCTTCTCTGATAATTGCATCTCTGACTTCTTGAGCAATTCTGTAAGTAAATATCACAATATCTTCTTCGAAATTACGTTTTGCCTCCTGAATTTCGCAGGTTTGCCGACCTAAATCAGGACATTTGGCGTCTCTTATTTTTTTTTCACACGATTTGATAACTATTTTTAAATTTTCGAGATCAAAATCTTTGCACTCAACACCGTCAATATTTAAACCCAAAAAAACTTTTGAATATGATTTTTCTCTAAATTCGCGCAAAACAGACACCAAACTTGCCACATCAGAATAACGACTGATTTCTCTTTCTGTCTTTATTTTATATTGGTGGAATTCATACATTTCTTCTTGAATATCTTCAAGTTGAGGTTGTTCGTCTCTTCTGAAATCTAAGTAAGCCAACATATTATGTTTTAAAAATTGACACAAAAATTTTATAAAGAGAAAAAGACCTTTATGAGGATGATTTGGTTGAACAACAAGAGTAGATTTGATTTCACCTACCACTACTTTTAACGACAAGACAGATACATTCAGTATATCTCTTGCATTGTCTATTCTTTCTAAGCTTTCTTCATTAATAAGATTGATTAATTTTAACATTCGGTGTAACGGAACAAAAACTGTAGAGCTAGATAAATCAATCCAACAAAATCTAGACATCAAATTTAAAATTTTTGAACAGAGCACGAACGGAGCTGGGCATTCCCCAGCTTTTCTGAAAAAACTCCATATACTGCACCCATGCCATTCTCTCATTGAATTTGCTACTCTTTCCGTCTCCCTTTTTATGAAAATATCATAGAGACCACAGAAAGGTTTTACAAATTCAATATCTCTTTTTGCGTCAAATTTCCCTGAACCTGAACGAGATTCTAAAACTATATTCGGCGGAATATAATGTGGCATAACTCTGGATTCTCCTTATATATTTGAGTTTTAAAATATTTAAAGAAACATCTCCTTCATTAATTATACTATAATTTTAGAATAAAATCAAATTTTAAAAAAATATGTAACATTATTAAACCACTTTTGCCTTTAGGCTAAAGTGGCTTAGAACCTGTATTCAAAAGGATCAAAATACCCAATTTTCAATAATTTTTTTCAAAATTTTGTCAAAAATGCTCAGAATACATAAAGTATTCATTGCGCTTTTTTATCATTACTGAAG
>JAISBW010000042.1 GCA_031265995.1 Oscillospiraceae bacterium | reverse complement strand
TACTGCATTTACACGAAATTCTTGTGTATAACTTCTTTGCATTTTGAATTTCACCTTTCCTTAATTTTATTTGATTTATTTGGCGAAATTCATTGTAACTTTTTTTGTACCAGATCAATGGTGGAGAGAGTGGGATTCGAACCCACGTACGGTTTACCCGTAAACGCATTTCGAGTGCGTCGCGTTACGACCACTTCGCTACCTCTCCTATGAATTTTTACCTAAATCTGTTGATAACAACAAAACGCCTCTACATTTTTATTGTTGATAAACTCTAAACCCCTAAACTATGACGACTATATACTATAGCACACATTTCTGCTGACAAGAACATCATGCTTGGTTTATATTACATGAATTTTTCCTTATTTAATATATTATAAAACAGGCTGTTTATCCACATTTGGATAAAAACTCATTTAGATTTTTCATAATTTTATTTAAACAATCTATTTTTTTAATATTTTTGCAGGATTTAGCTCCTAAAATTCTATTTTCAATATTGATTATTTGTTTTTTAACATATTCTAAACTCAGTTTTCCAGGTCTGAGTTTCCCCAAAAACGGGTAAATCAACGGATCGAAATTATATAAATTATTTGTAAATTCGGCTTTGATTATAACATATAACCTCTTTCGAGAAATCACAATCTCTTCCTTAAGTATTGAAAATTTATTTTGCGCTAAAAAAATACGTAATTCATTTTCTGCAGTCATTGGTTGTAGAATATAAAGTTTTCCGCTCTTGTTTTTCCATTTGCAATTTGAAATAATCTTGGAAATTGTTTCGCCTCCAAGTCCTGCGATTATTATAGAATCAATTTCATTTTCTTTAACATTTGAAAGTCCATCGGAAAATCTAGGTTCAACGGTTTTTTCTACTTTATATTTTTTAATATTTTCAAATATTCTATTAATTGAAAATAAACTTATATCACAAGCAATCGCGTGGTGTATTTTTTCTTTCAGAGAAAGCCAAATTGGCAATTTTGCATGATCAGATCCAATATCAACTATAAATTTGCCTTCAATAAATTCTGAGCATTTTAGAAGTCTTTTATCAAGGGAAAACAATCTCACTTTTATCAAATCCTCATGAAAAATTGATATGAAAACATTAATTTTAAAACAAAATGAAGTAAAAATAGCAGTAGATTTACTTGCAAGAGGTGAAATCGTCGCTGTTCCGACTGAAACAGTCTATGGGCTTGCGGCGGACGCAACCAATCGATTGGCGGTTGAAAAGATTTTTTTAGCCAAAGGCCGACCGCAAGATAATCCATTAATAGTTCATATAGCTAAAATTTCCGATTGGTCTATTTTATCAAAATCAATATCAAAAGAAGCGTATATTTTAGCCAGAAAATTTTGGCCTGGACCGCTTACCATAATCTTAAATAAAACTGGGTTTATACCTAGTATCGTAACTGCCGGTTCAAATCGTGTTGCCGTAAGAATGCCGAACCACAAATTAGCTCTTGAGATTATTTCAAAGCTTGGCAAGCCCATCGCCGCCCCTTCGGCAAATATTTCAGGTCGGCCAAGCCCTACATGTGCCGAACATGTTATAAATGATTTAGAAGGGAAAATATCAGCAATTTTAGATGGCGGGAATTGCCATGTAGGGATTGAATCAAGCGTTATAGATATGAGCCGCGAAAAAATAAAACTACTTCGCCCTGGGTTTATTACCGCGGAAGAAATATCAGAGATAGTCAATAAGCCGGTCGAAATTGATAAATCAATAAATTTTTCGCTTAAAGAAAATGAAACTGTAGAATCTCCGGGAACTAAATACAAACATTATGCTCCAAATACTAAATTAATACTAGTTAGCGCTAATAAAGAAAATTTTGCTGAATTTGTAAATTTAAAACAAGAATGCGGTGCTTTATGTTTTGACGATGACGCCAATTTAATAAAAATTCCCAAAATAACTTATGGGAACTCTAATGATCCAAAGGAGCAATTTTATAAATTATTTGATGCACTTAGAAAAATTGATGATTTGAATTTAAATATATTTTATGTTCATTCTCCTAAAAATCACGGTTTATTTCTAGCTGTTTTCAATCGTCTTTTGCGTGCTTGCAATTTTATGGTTATACGTCTTTAAAAAAGTTCATAATGGCCTCTTGAATAGTTTCAATTTCAATGTGCCAGGTTTAGAGCCTGTATTCAAAAGGATCAAAATACCCAATTTTCAATAATTTTTTTCAAAATTTTGTCAAAAATGCTCAGAATACATAAAGTATTCATTGCGCTTTTTTATCATTGCTGAAGAAAAATTCTTCGAAAATTTGGAATTTGCCATTTTGAATACAGGTTCTAAATCCTCCGTCTTCGGCTGAATGCCCATAAGGTAAAAAAACTTAAAAAAATTAAACCATTCATCATTTAAATTTAAAACTCTCGAGATTAACTTAATTCTAAGTTAATCTCTTTTTTAAAAATTATCATGAGACTTTTTTTCTCAAGACCGATCTTGTCTTTAAGGTTAACATATCCAATCAGTTTGTCATGAATTTCAATTCTTTGGCTTTTTTCCCGCCAACTTTTTCGAAATGCCAAATTATAATTTTATCAACGAATTCATTTTAGATAGTGCCAAAAGATATTGATTTTATTTTTTATCTTAGATACAATCACCATGCGTTTGTTTCTACGAAGTAGTGTTTTTTAAAATAAAGGATGTTTTATGCTTAATGTTATAGCCTTAGTTGGCAGGCTTGTAGCCGATCCTGAATTGCGTCGTACGCCAAATGATGTGCCGGTGGTTCGTTTTTCTGTGGCTGTGCCGCGTTCTTATGTGCGCCAAGGGGAAGAGCGCCAAACTGATTTTTTTGATGTTGTTTCATGGCGAGGAGCCGCCGAGTTTATTTGCAATTATTTTAAAAAAGGAAATTTAATTGGCATCGATGGTTCAATCCAAACCCGGACTTATGTCGGAGCCGATGGTATAAAACGCAAAGTTTTTGAAATTATTGCAAATAACATTCATTTTGTTGAGTCTAAAGCCGCTTCTCAAGAAAGTTCTTCGTCGGGCTCGCCCTCAAATGAAGTTTATTCAAATGGAAACGAAAGTGATTTTAATTCTCGGACAAATGACGATGATTTGCCATTCTAGCGGGTTTTTTAAAAATAAATGATGGATTTATTTATCTAAGGGGCGGTTTATTATGAACAAAATTTATGAAAATAAGAAGTCTTATAATGATCGTAACAATAAACGAAGGATGAGAAAGAAGGTTTGCAGTTTTTGCGTCGATAGAACCGCAAAGGTTAATTTCAAAGAGGCACTGTATTTACGCAGATTTATGTCGGAAAGAGCTAAGATTTTACCGCGCCGTGTAACCGGGGTGTGCGCGCGCCATCAAAGAATTTTGTCAACGGCAATAAAACAGGCGCGTTTTCTTGCACTTTTACCGTACGTTAACGGATAATAGCCTCTATGAGAATTTTAGAAGATTTTGAGTTTCCCCAAGATTTAATAAAAATAAAGGATTTAGATCTCCTTGCCAGTGAGTTAAGAAGAAAAATAATTGAAGTGGTGGATTCTAATGGTGGTCACTTGGCGTCGAATCTCGGAGTAGTTGAGCTGACTATCGCTGTGCTGAGTGTTTTTGGTAAAAAAGAAGATAGTATAGTATGGGACGTGGGTCATCAATGTTATGCTTATAAGATGCTTACAGGAAGATTAAATAAGATAAATTCTTTAAGAAAAAATGGTGGTATTTCGGGTTTTACGTGCCGAGGCGAGAGTCCTTATGATAAATTTACCTCGGGTCACAGCAGTAACGCGATCTCCGAGGCTCTTGGTTTGGCACAGGCAGGGTGGGTCTTAGGAAAAAAAGGAAAAACTATTGCAATAGTTGGCGACGGTGCCATCACTGGTGGTCTTGCTTATGAAGGATTTAATAACGCCGGAAAGTTTGGGAAAAATTTAATAATAATCCTTAATGATAATGAGATGTCTATATCGCAAAATGTAGGAGCAATAGCTAAATATTTAACCAAACTCAGAACGAGACCGGTTTATCTTGAAACTAAACGTATTGCAAACGGAATTTTAGGAAATTTCAAGTTTTTAGGGCAAAGATTTAAAGATTTACTTTTAAAATCTAGACTAATTCTTAAAAATGTGTTGATGAGCGGCGGCACAATTTTTGAAAGTCTGGGCCTTTCTTATTACGGGCCAATTAATGGTCATGATATATTCGAACTTATAAGAACTTTTTCTATCGTAAAAAATATTGAAAAACCTATTTTAATTCACGTTATTACGAAAAAAGGTCATGGATTTGTTCCTGCTGAAAAAAAGCCTGATAAATTTCATGCCGTCGCTAAGTTAAATGTCGAAAAAGAAAATTTAAAGATATTGAGCAGGACTTTTTCGGATGTTTTTGGTGAATTTATCCTAAAGACATCAGAAAAAAATAACAAGATATTCGCAATAACAGCCGCGATGAGCGGTGCGGTCGGTTTGGCTGATTTTGAGAAAAAATTCCCCAGTCGTTTTGCCGATGTCGGGATCGCCGAGACGCACGCGACGACATTTTCAGCTGGTCTTGCCGCGGGTGGTATGATCCCAGTTTTTGCCGTTTATTCAACGTTTTTGCAACGTGCCTTTGATCAAATTATACACGATGTCGCGATGCAGCGTTTGAAAGTGATTTTTGCCGTTGACAGAGCTGGGCTAGTCGGCGAAGACGGAGAATCCCACCAAGGAATTTTCGACGTTCCTTTTTTAAGGACAGTGCCCAATATAGAAGTTTATTCCCCTTCTTTTTTTAATGAGCTTGAAATTTCACTGGAGAAGGCAATCGAGAGCGATATATGCACGGTGGTTAGATATCCTAAGGGGAAAGAATTCTTTAAGCCAGATTGGCTTAGTGAAGATTTTAACGATTTTGAAATTTATGGCAAAAATAATAAAATTTTGATTGTAACATATGGCAGAATTTTTTCATTCGCGGCTCAGTTTTTTGATAAATTTAGCAATAAATTGAGTATTTTGAAATTGAATAAAATTTCGCCTATAAACCAAAATGCTATAAAACTATCACTTGAGTTTAAAAATATTTTTTTCTTTGAAGAATCTATAAAATCTGGCGGAATAGGAGAAGTATTTTTATATAATTTAAATATTTTCGGTTTTAAAGGCAGTTTTGATATTATCGCGATAGAAAATTTCGTCAAACACGCGACTGTGGCCGAGCAGCTATCCATGCTTTCACTAGATTTAGATGGTATGATTAAAAAAGTAAAAAAAATAATTTAAAATCATCTTATTCTTTGAAAAGTTTCTATCAAACTCATTTCACCGTATCCCCAAAGTCCGTCGGGGTAATTTATTCCTTCGTTTTTTTGGCGGCTTCCTAAAATTAAATAAGATTTAAGTTTAAGCGTATTCATTGCTTTATCATTACCTTGTATTATTCCCCATTGCATAATGAGCGCAGAAGCTCCTGCGGCGACGGCTGACGAGGCGCTTGTTCCTGTTGTTGTTCCGAGTCTATTCATTGGATACATGCCTTCAACATTTACTCCAGGCGCCACAAAATCGGGGCATGGTTTCTCTGAGGAAGCGGGTCCTCTTCCGGTTGAAATATATATGCCGCCGTCTATTGAATTGTAAGCTCCAACGCCAATAATATTATAAGCGGTAGAAGGAATAGTTACAGTATGTGAAACATCCGAGCTCAAAAAGGCTGTTCCGTCTTTTACAAATGGAGAAACCGGCATCCAACCATGTATATGACCATCCAAAATCAAATCGCCATAAAAATTAAGCGTCCACAGACCTGGTGTGGGGTTTATAAATTTTATAATTACGTTTTGATTTCCATTTTTTACATCCGGAAATACATATTCTATATATATTTTTGTTCCTTCGAGAACAAAATTATAATTTTGGCTTTCATTAACGGTAAACGCTCTTCTTTCGACTACACTTCCGAGTGGTGTAACGAGCGAGATAGAGATTCTATCTGGTGCCGAGGTCCAAATATTTATCATAAACCCAAGATCACCATTGGCGACGTTAAATTCTACCGATTGAGATTTATCCGAATCTTTCATTTGTATTTCAAAATGGCGCGCACGATTTCCTTCATTACCTACGCCCGCTAAAATTCCTACTCCATTTGTAAGAGAAAGACCAGAAAGATATCTTTCAAAAAAAGAAAGCCCATCATGCGCCCCGTTATTGCTTGAAAAGCCAAGACTTATGATAACCGGTCTATTTAATTCCACAGCGCGTCGAAAAATATATTCAACCCCCGCCATAATATCGGTGGATTCATAAGCCGGAACCTCATAATTATAAATTGATTCTTGTTCTCTTGTAATTCTTTTTGCAGATTTTAATTTTACCGCGATTATTTCAGCATCAGGTGCCGCGCCTTCCACTCCGCCTTCTGAATCACGCCCCGCCATTACGGATGCCAAAAATGTGCCATGACCTATTTCGTCCCTAGAAGGTATTGCCGCATACGGATCTTCTTGGCTGTTTATCGCTTTATTGATTTGCTCGTTATTAAATTCGGTTCCATAAATAAAACAATGAGGCGGATTACCCTCGATAGTTTGATCCCAAAGATAAAGTATTTTACTGTTTCCATCTTCATATTTAAAACATTGGTTTGTAAAATCAATGCCGGTATCAACTATTCCTATTAAAACTCCGCTTCCTCTCAGCCCTAAATAAGGCTGATTTTTAACCATGCTAATTCCTGAATCGATCAAAGCCGCAGAATCAGCGTTTAACCCACAAATAATCGATTTTTCAGTAAAAACTTGATTTCCTAAAACTTCATGATAATAATCTTGTTTAGAAAGCGGTACATGAGCTATTGCATAGCCGCCTTGCAAAATCGAAGATATGAAAATATCAGGCGCTGTTTTAATAATTTCTTCTGAAGGGCTATCATAATTTATAACATGATCAATATAAGTTTCATCTGTAACTGGATTTGGATTCGGAACATTCGGATTTGGAATTTCTGTTACTATTCTATATCTAGGAACATTTTCACTTGTAATTAAATTATTTATTTCTTCTTTCGGATCATTTTGATCAGTATTAGAATCGAGATTTTCCGTACTTAAAAGATCGTTTAATATGCTAGGATCATCATTTTGATTTTCAGAATTATTACTATCGGTAATTTGAGCATTAACTACTGGTGAAATCAAAGAATCATAGTATAGAGCATTCATTAAAGAACTGTTATCCAGTATGGAATATTCATTGGCAAGGCTTATTGTTTCGCGAACACAAAGTGTTCCATAACCCCACATTGGATTTGGATAGTCAATTCCCGCTTGGCGTGACGCACCTAGTCTTAAAAACGCTTTAATTCGCTGACCATAAAGAAAAATATCATTGCCTTTGACTATTCCCCATTCCATAATTAAAGCGCACGCTCCCGAAACATGCGGTGCGGCAAAGCTTGTGCCTGTAAAAGAACCGTATCCTCCGCCTGGTGACGGCGCCATTACATCAAAGGCTGGTGCGGCAATATCTGGTTTAATTTCGCCCGTGCGTGTAAAGCCTCTTCCTGAAAAATCAGAAATATGCATTGAAAAAGAATCATATCCACCGACCGTAATAACACCTGAAGCAGTTGCAGGTATGGTTAGCGTTGTTTCGGTGCTGGGGCGCAAAAACTGAGTTTGAGTTCCGGAAATTTCAGTTACGGGGAACCAAATATCAAATTTTCCGTCTATAACGTTTACTCCGGTAACTTTAAGTGTCCATATATCTTCACTTATAGTCGTGCCACCTAAACCTCTAAAAAGAAACGCTACCTGCTGTTCTTCATAATATGGCGTTGGCTGTGCGACACTTATTATTATTTCAACGCTGTTTAAATATACTGCCTGGGAAGTTTGTCTTAGCCTAATAATTGGGCTTGATTCCCCGCTTGAATTAATTATTTGAAATTCAAAAATATCTATGAAAGACTTACACAAAGTCAAAATAATATCAGTTAGTCCGCGTTTTATTATAAACTGAACGTCTTCGGTCGTTTTTGTTTTGACATTACTTTTAAAATGGTGCCGTGAAATTCCTTCATTTCCGGATGCCACAACGATTGCTGTTTCCCAAAGTCCGGCCATGTCGTCGAGGTATTTTTCAAAAAGGCTTCTTCCGTCATGGGTACCTTGGTTATTTCCATAACTTATGTTTATTACAAGCGGCATGTTCATTTCAATCGCTTTATCAACGGCGTATTTGACCCCGCGTATTAAGTTAGCGGTGCTTGTAAAAAAAGAAGTCTTATTTGAAGCAAGTTTTACTATTAGCAAACTTGCCATCGGTGCCGCCCCCTGGTATTGCCCTCCTGATGCTCTTCCATTGCCCGCTGCAACGCCGGCAACAGCCGTTCCATGACCATTGAAATCAATGTGAGGAACTATTGTACTTTCGCTAGATTTTAAAGCCTCATCAATTTGTTCTTTTGTATATTCATTGCCAATATTAAATCCGTTTGGCGGTTTTCCTTCCGCGTCTTGATCCCAAATGGCGATAATACGGGTTGTTCCGTCGTCATTTGTAAAGTCTGGATGATGAAAATCAATACCGGAATCAAGAATTGCTATTAAAACGCCGCTTCCGCCAAGATTTAGACCTGGATCGGTTCTAGTAGAATCTATACATGAAGCACTTATAGTTCGACTGTCAATAAGTGAAAGCCGAGATGAATATTCAATATACTCAATTTGAGGATAAGTTCTAAGAGTAGGCAAAAAATTTGCTTCAACCTGCATTATCGCGTAAGAAAAATTTAAAATTTCCACTTTGGCATCTATTTTTTCTGCTAAATTAATAATATCGCCATTATATTTAACAATAATTTCAATATTTTCTGGCATAAAATGTCCCCTCGAAATCAAAAATTAGATACAATCACAAATATGATTTTGAGAATGAAAATAGATGTATACCAGGTTTGTTTTGGAATTGTATTTATAAAATACTTAGAACCTGTATTCAAAAGGATCAAAATACCCAATTTTCAATAATTTTTTTCAAAATTTTGTCAAAAATGCTCAGAATACATAAAGTATTCATTGCGCTTTTTTATCATTACTGAAG
>JAISBW010000023.1 GCA_031265995.1 Oscillospiraceae bacterium | reverse complement strand
TAAGACCGGGATCGAGCGCGTCGCCGTCAACATCAGAATTTGGCGCTTTCTCTGATTTACCATTTGAGGCAGGTATTGAGCCAAGAGATCCTGCGCCTTTGCCAAGTCCTGCGCCGCCTAAACCAAACGTTGAACCTATTCCTGCGCCGCCTTTACCAAGCTCTGATCCACCATCTGAGGCAATTGAGCTAGAAGATCCTCCTGAGTTGCTTCCGCAACTTTCGCCGCTTCTATTAAGCCCTTATCCGTTTCCGCATGGGGTAAATCTGGAATCTGCAGTTCGTTTGAATGGTTTAGCTAAAGGTTTTTTTAATTCCGTAGAAATTTTGCTTAATTCAGTTTTATATTCAGATTCAAATCCAGAAATTGATGATTCTATTTCAAAAGTCGAAGAACTTCTCAGATCACCTATTTTAACGGGCCAAGAACATTTTGATTCTTATTTTGAAAAAATTGGCTTTGATGTAAAACAACTTTTTTCTGATAAAATTTCTAAATGTTTAAAATTTCTTAAAGATTTAAAACAAAAAATTGAATCTAATAGTCACTATGTGGGTCCCAAGATAAAAAAGGAGATAATTTTACGAACTGAATGTTTGCAAGAAGTTTTAGAATCTTGTCTGGAATTACGTAAAAGTATTAGAAATACAATTGCGGTTCTTTCGAGATTATTTGAAGAAAAGCACGCAATTATCTCTAAGTCTCAAGAAATTTTAGTACAATTATGCCAGGAATCTAGTATGGAATTGCCTGAGTTAAAGGAAAGATCAAGTTTTATCAGCAAACATCTAGAAGAATTTCGTAAATCAACGGCGAAATTAAATGCTTATAAAGTAATAAGAGAAAAAGATAATCCAAGAAGCCTAGAGATGACTTCAATTCTAGCGCAGCGACAAATGGAGCGACTTGAGATAACAAAAGCAATGATTGATTTAAGAATTGCAGCACGAGAGAAATTCGATATCGAAGTTGATAGATTAAATTCTAAACTTGAAGAAATAGTAAAAAGCGCAAAGGAAGAAATTAAAGAATTTTTAGAACGCGAAGAAGCTAGACGATTTGTTGAACTTAAAGGAATTGAAAAAGAAGCATTGTGCTATGTGCAAGATATCGAAGAACATTCACACTCATGTAAAGAAAAAGCATTAGAATATGCACGTTTTGCTCTTATTGATTATGAAAAGTACGACCCAGAAGACATGGAAATAGATTTTGTCAGTCTTGAAGGAGTATACGGTTTTTTGGGAGCAAGAACAATCGAAATATTAATTAAGTTATCAGAATTATGTTATGCCCTAAGATGTAATCTAACATTAGAAGAGGAATTAAAACAGTTTGAACCTATTTTTTCCGAAATGGAAAAAAATTTTTCTGAAGCTGTTGAATTAAAAAAAGAATTTATCGATAAATGTAAAGGTAGGCAAAAAAGTCTAAGTATTATTTCATCAGAAATACTTCAAACTGAAATAGATGAAAAAAAAAGATCTCTTGGGCAATTTATTGAAAAAGCAAAAAGCCAATTCGGAAATATTGCCGAGAGATTAAGATGTCTTGGTTTTCCGGATGAGGCGAAAAAATTTCTGACACTCTTTTGTACTAATACTACTAAAGAGAAAATTGAAATAGCAGAAAATTTTGAAAAATTAGCAGTTAAAGAAATGGAAGATTTTAAAAGATCTGTAGTCGAAAGAATTACTAATGAATTGAAAAAACATACTGAAATAGCAGAAAATTTTGGAAAACTAGCAGTTAAAGAAACGGAAGATTCTATAAAAACCACAATTCACAAAATTACTATTGACCTGGCAGAACATACTGGAAGAGTAACAAATTTTAGAGGATTAGCAGTTAAAAAAATAAAAGATTTTGAAGAATTCGCAGTCCGGGAAATTACAAGAATAAATAATTCTGAATCAGAACTAATGAAATTAATTTTCTCGCAACATGAATCACCTCGGAAAATAATGATAGAACACCGAATTTTCGTGGATAAAATATTTCGTGTGCTGGGCAGGGCAGGATACGCTCTAAATCCGTGGTTAATGGCTATAAAAAATCTTTTAAATTCAGAAGAAGTACAGAGATCTATAACTCAAGGAGCAGATTCTTCGGATGAACTTTTGAAAACAAAAGTATCGGATGAACTTTTGAAAACATTAGCAAAGGTAAGCAATCTTCTTGAAATTGGGTTAGGAGATTTTTTACGTGGCGGACAGGAATTTCCAAAAGAACTTTTGAATTCAGATGAATTCTCACATGCAATAACGAATTACCAAGCTGCAATATTAGCAACAAAATCTCTTATAAAATTTCTCGAACAAGGAGCGAATGAGGAATGTATGCGAAAGGAAGCTATGCGAGAGGTACTTAGAGTTTTTTCCGAAGTAATTGATAAAAGATGCTTAAAACCGAATTGGGAAAGAGGTTTAAAGAGACTAAAAGAGCTGAGCACGCCCCAAACTTTTGTGTAAAGTCCGAAAACCAGTGTGAGAATAAATTATAAAATTATAACAGTGCTCACTCGATTAAAAATCAATAGTCTAGCCGGGTAGTCTGCCATTAGAGAAAACCGAGAGCTGAGAATATATTTGATCCCGATCTTTACGTCTTTCGGTCCATTTTTTTGTATAATTGGCCCCTTTTCGAAAATTCTCAATTAGAAAGATTATAAAAAAACATAAACGCATATTCGATAAAATTCAAAAAACGTGCAAACGATTATGGCAACGCATACGCAAATTTGACAATTTTTGGAAAGCTCTTTTTCATGCTTTCAAATGGTACGCACTATATAACCCATCTCAATAGCTGCAATCAAAAAAAATTTTTCGTCAAGAGGGCATTTTCCAGATTTAATGTCAGGAACTATCTCAGGTATTTCATCTTCATAGAAAAGCAATCCAAATCCTTTAATATCTGGAATATTCATTTCTTTAGTGCTTTTGTTTTCTATCCATTCTTCAAAATTTCTAATAGCTGTTCCATATGTGCTATCTCCTTCAAACTCTATTCTTGATTTTTTTGCTAATTCTTGATATTTCGCGCGAAGAGCTTTTGGTTCTTTTCCAAAGATGAACGCATAATCCTCAAATCCAATCATTAAATCACGTTCTAATTGTACACGCCTATCGTCTGAGATTTTAATTCTTTCGAGAAAAGATTCAATATTTTCAAGATTTGTTATACTAGCTAGTAACTCAATTATAAATTCAGTCCTAACATAGTATCCCGTGGGAACATTAACTGGTTGGGTTCTCGTAGACCAAAGCTCACCAAGTTCGTAACGAAGTCTTTTTATCCTTTCGGTAGAATAAAAATCATCTTTATACAAATTTGAAATGAAACTTCGTGCTTCTGCGCTAAGCAATCCGCAATCAAGATGCCCTGATTCCATAATATTGCAGGCATTTCTTCTAAACAAGTTAAACATTTCATCTAAATTTCTTGAAAGATCATTTGCATCTTCCACACCTCCTGATGAAAATGTGTAATAACTATCTATAATATCGGCCAGCTCCTCGACGATTTTCGAAAGTCTGTTTTGACAGTTGGTGTCGCACCTTTCAGTGGAGCAATTTCCAAAAACTGCACCTATATCTGATAAAGTATCTAGATTCCTAAGATTACGAAAAAGTTCTATTTGATAAGCAATCCTTCTTAACAAATCTTGCTGTTCTTTTTTAATAAGAGAAAAACGAGAACTGCTATTGCGGCTGTAATTGGTATTTATTTTGTCATCGAATATAAAATCACTAACTTTCATTGTACGTGAATTTCCATACTCTTTAACTTCAATGTTGAAGAACGACTCATCTAATATTTCTATAATTTTTATTTCATCTGTGACGATCATATCGGGATTTACGCGCCATTCCAGAGTAGAACCCTCATTAAAAAAATTTTCCCCCAACGCAAATCCGAAATTATATTTCAGAACTCTGTTAAAACAAAGTCTAAAACTGTAGGCATTACAGTCTGCAAGAAGCCCATAAATCCCACGAAGAGATTCTTCGCTTATTTTTTTGGTAGTATAATCCGGAAGCTCGTGGGGTCCAGTAGGCAACTTCTCCAATTTACTGCTTGATTTTGAACCGGCGATTAACAAAAAAAAACCTAAAAGACCTACCGGTATGAATGGAAGCAAAAACATGTATCGCACGAGAGAGTTACGCCCTTTTGCGCTAGCGTGATCGCTGGCTTTTTCGCGAACCGAAGGATTAACGATCTCGGCTTCAGTTTTAGTGAAAAAAGCCGAAGAATAACATACAGATGATAAAACTATAACAGTAATATTTTTAATTTTCATTAATCTCACACCTTACGATTAAAACTCAAACTTCGACTCTATTGTAACATGAATATTTATAATTGTATAGCAATTTGCTAAAAACAAGCACAAAACCATAATGTCCGAATTAACCTATTACATTCGCTATTTTGAATACAGGTTCTTACAAACTCTAATTTTTAAAAAATGTATTAATAACTTTTCCCATAACTTTCTTATCTTCAAAAGGCGTGGATTTACCTTTGGAGATGAAATTTTCGCCTTTTATGGTCCATTTTTTGTATTGATCTAAAATATTAATATCAACCGGTTTTCCTTCGGTTAAATCACAATCTAAGTTTATAATTTTTCCGGGGATTACAATCATCATTTGCAAAAGGCGCTTTAAATCTATAATTCCGGTCTTGACCAAACTGGTATTGAGAACAGCAAAAGCGCATTCTAAACCTGATGCTCCGTTTTCGATATTTTTAGAATATATTGATTTTTCTTCAAAAGTATGTGGAGCATGATCCGTAGCAAAGATATCGATTGTTCTATCTTTAATTGCGGCTTGAATTGCTTCTCTATCCTCAAAACTACGTATCGGAGGATTGACTAAAAAGCCTGTATTTCTATTAGTAGTAGCTATTTTGTCTGAACAAAAAAGTGCATGATGAGGAGTAATTTCACATGTTACTGGAAGCCCTTGATCTTTAGCTTTTTTAATTAATTCAAGGCTTTCTTTGCAGGAAACATGGCATAGGTGATATTTACATTTGTATTTTTTAACAAAATCTAAATCACGTTTTAATTGCAAATATTCTGATTCGCTTTTTGGGGACAAATCATAGTCCTCACAATGCGCCGCAATCATAACGTCATTTTCAGCCGCCGAGATCATCGCTTGTTCCATCACTTCTGAATCTTGAATGGAATTCCCGTCATCTGAAACTCCCGCGCAAAACTTGGGGAAATTCTGCATGTTTATAACAGAATTTCCTTTCCGTTCTTTTGTTATAGTCATGAACGGCATCACGCGGCAAACAGCGTTTTCTTTTATGGATTTAAGTTGAATATTTAAATTTTCCAAATTATCTGGTGCGGGATTTAAATTTGGCATCGCGCAAACAGTTGTAAAACCGCCCGAAATCGCCGCTCTAGTTCCAGTGGCTATCGTTTCTTTATGCTCGAATCCGGGTTCACGCAGATGAGTGTGCAAATCTATAAATCCATGAGAAATAACCATACCAAAAGCGTCAAGAACATTGCCACTGCAAGGCTCTATCTTAGGCGAAATCTTTTTTATTATGCTATTTTCAATCAAAATATCACTCTTACAAAAAGTATTTTTGTTGAAAATACTGCCGTTTTTTATTAAAATTTTCATAATTTTTTATATTCAAAAATTCAAATCAATTTTTTAATATTCTTTGTTTAACTATAATTCAAAAAAATGACGAAACATCACTAAAACTTAAACCTTTCGAATCACTCTTAAGTTTCGAAGCACCGTAAATATCAACAAGCGATTCAAGTAAAGGTCCTGTTTGCCTGTCGATAGCATAAAAGTAGGCAGAAATCGGACTAAAATAAAATTTGAAATGTCCCTTAAATTTTGGGTCAAAATTTTTTAATGCACTCCACAAATCTTTGCCACTTCTGTCTAATTTGTCATAAACTCCTACGGCGGCGACTCCAGCTTCATGAAAACTCGCCAAAGCATTACGCAATGGCAAATCACCAAATACCTCGTGAACAAAATCTAAAACAAACCACTCGCCGTTTCTATGATATTTATAAATATTACAAGTATGTGTATCTCCGGTAGATTGTACTAAAACAATTTCTTCATTTTCAATTCCTAATTCACTAAGTTTCTTGGCTATACAAAGTGATGCAACGCGGCAATTACCTGTACGAAGACGTTCAAACAAGTAAGAGTAAAACTTGTGCACACGATTAATTTGGCAACAACTTATTTGTTTTTCCCCAGATCCTAAACAAATTATTGAATCGACCGAATCAACAATTTCATCATCACGAGTAAAATAACTTTTTTTCTTCACAAGCGAAGAAATAAATTCTCTCAAATCTGAAATTTTATCTGCCGACACAAAAGCGTTACCCGCCGAAATAAAAAACAAAGCGGACACCAAAAACGAACTAAATTTTTTCATTAAATAAACACTCCTTACAAAAAATATAAAGTACTTAAATGAGCACTTTAATTCATTTTAATTTAAGAAAAATAACATGTCAATAAGTAGTTTAAATAAAAATTCGTTCTCAATTTTCTTTAAAACTGACATTTCAAGTCTATGAGAACAAATTTCAAGAACACGTCGCTTAGCAAATGAATATTCTTATTTTTAGGGGGGGATATTCAATTGAGCAGTAAAACTAAAATCATGCGATTCTTTCTCGGCTCAAATTCACCTCGTGGGTTTTATTCTAAGTTTGATACTTTTTATGATCTCGACGAGGACTGGTATTGCCGTATTTTAAAAGGAAGTCCCGGATGCGGAAAATCGAATTTGATTAAAAAAATTGCTGAAGCTGGAATTAAAAATAAAACGGAAACTGAATATATTTATTGCTCCTCAGACCCAGATTCGCTCGATGGTGTGGTTTTTCCGGAACTTAAAACTTGCGTTATAGACGGAACAGCGCCTCATATGCTTGACCCCATTTACCCTGGCGCGGTTGAGCATATCATAAATTTGGGAGATTGCTGGAATGCAAAACGTTTAAAATCTTCTCGCGAAGGGATTATTAAGAGTAATAACTCTAATGTCG
The DNA here is from genome assembly GCA_031265995.1 of Oscillospiraceae bacterium. Lineage (GTDB taxonomy): Bacteria > Bacillota > Clostridia > Oscillospirales > Acutalibacteraceae > Improbicoccus. Next base: position 2,471 of record JAISBW010000023.1, on the reverse strand, counting down.
CGCTTCATGACCGTGCAAAAAAATATTTGACCGCTTACGGCGCGATTTTCAGCGATACGCTTGAATCTTTGATTGAAAAAATTGATTTTGAAAAAATAAAAAACTATGGCAAAAGATTGGCAAGCACAATATTTAATTCTTCGCAGCTTAATAAAAGAGCTAAAGAAAGTTTGCGTTTTATAAGTGCGATTTCGCCTAAAGGCGTTATCTTTTATGAGGAAAATCTTGAATATTTCGGAAACATATATGAAATAATGGATGCTCAAGGCGTCATAGGGGACATTTTACTTAAATATATAAGAAATAACGCTCTGACCTATGGATACGACATAGTAACGTGTTTTAATCCAATTACACTCAATGAACGTTTAGAAGGAATTCTTATACCTGAGCTTGATACGGCTTTGATCGTTTCAAATGATTGGCATTCAATTTCTGATGAAATGCACTCAAAACGAATCCAATCAAGCAGATTTCTTGCTGACGGAGAAGAATTCACGGAAAATTCCTTTAATAAAAGAATGGAAAAATCTTTAATTTTCGAGGCAATCGAAAGTATGAAAAAAGCCAAGGAAATTCACGATGTACTTGAAGATTTTTATATCAAAGCTATGGATTTTGATTCGGTAGATAAAATTACCGAAAAAATTATATCGGAAATATTTTAAAAACAAACAGCTTTATTCTTTAAACATTTAACAAATTTTTAGGAGGAATTACTTTTATGCGTAATTTATTTGGCGGAAATAACTCTTGTTCAACATTGATGACAATGTTATGTCTTATGTGCCTTCTCGGGGGAGACGATTGCTCATGTTCTAACAACAACAACAATGGCCTTGGTGGCAGTTGCGGATGCGGGCAATAATTTTTTAAAAAATTAGAGACCGTTAACACAACAATAACTAATAAAAAATAAAAACTAAAAATATAAAAGAACATAATATAACATTTAGTTTATCATACCGATTGAAGATGCGGCAAAAAACAACTTGATCTTTGAAATATCAGTTTAGCTTTGTTAAATTTTTTATATAATTTTTTGCCGTATTTCATAAGGTTTTTTAAGATTCGATTCCGGCAAGGGCAATAGGTATAGAATTAAACGGTTCAATCGATTCTCCCGTTTCATTATTTTCATAGATAAATTTTCATAGATAAAGCCATATTGCAATAAGTTTTTTTTAAAGGCTTTTACCATGACGTCTTGTTGGAACAAATTTACATCCGCAATTTTTACATTGATATCTCTGCTCTTCGTTTTATAAATTTTGTTTTTACATATCTTTTGCTTCCGTATTTTTTTTACATTTTATAATGATATCTTCTTTAAAGATTAACATTAGGTGGGATTTTATAATAATTTAGCTATTTTATAGCTAATCGTCTTTAAAAAGGTTTATATTTTAAATTAAAGATCAATACGCATCGCTACTTAAACACATTTTACATATACCGTTTTTAAGCCGCTTGGTTATATTAATATTCTCAAAATTATATCTAAAAAAATTATTTACAATCTGGAAATTTACAAGTGAATATTTTTATGTATTTGTTATAATATTTTTTTGGCATTTTTATACTTAAAAACTTTACTTTTTTTATTTTTAGATGTAAAATCACAAACAGGATTTCTCATTGCCAAAAATGGAAATTTTAACGCTACGTACTATAGTGGTGTTGTGCTATTGGAAGAAAAAACAAATAGAAAAAGGAGTTGGTGTTATTATGTATTATATAACCGATGAAGCAAAAGATTACGTGCTTAGCAAATTGACTCTTTCAAAAACAATAGCCGGGAATATCTTTGCGTCTTCAGCTTTTGCAGACAGTGCGAGAGCTGGTGTTGTAGACAAGGAAAATTTTGTGACTAAAGCAGTTAAAATTCAAAATGAGAAATTTACACTTATGGAAGTTTATATAGGCGACGTTACGGCGAATGAAGTATTTTCTAAACTGAAATATGACGAAAATTATCAATTGATTTATTATAAATCTGGGGATAAACAGAAATGGATAGGTGAAAACACTTTGGCAAAATTGATACGTTGAATGCTTTTAATTTCCATGTGTCAGATTTAATTCCACCGTCTTCATCTGCAAGGTCATAAGGCAACGAACTTAAAAAAATTAAACCATTCATCATTTAAATTTAAAAACTCTCGAGATTAACTTAATTCTAAGTTAATCTCTTTTTTAAAAATTATCACGAGGCTTTTTCCTCAAAACCGATCTTGTCTTTAAGGCTAACATATCCAATCAATTTGTAATGAATTTCTATTCTTTGACTTTTTATTCCCTCAACTTTTTCAGAATGCCAAATTACAATTTTATCAACAAATTCATTAGACATGTTCTAAAACCCCAGAATATGATACAATAAAATAATGGATAATTTAAAAAGAATATCAAAACTCCCGGAAGAAAAATACCAGATAGTATTTGGTGTTAAAAAAGTCACTTTTGATAAA
>JAISBW010000045.1 GCA_031265995.1 Oscillospiraceae bacterium | reverse complement strand
GTTATCATTGGATCAACCAAATCAGTGGCTTTTATTTGATTTGAAAGGAAAATTCTTCAAAATTGAACAAATTCGGATTCAAATTAATTCATTTCTAATTGGACGCAATTGGACACTGGAAGGATCGAACGATAATTCGAAGAATTATGAGGCTCCCAACAAGATAGAGATGAGGAAAGGCAAACAAAGGAGGAGATTTGGTGATTGAATATATTCGAGGACGTCGTCGAGACGCAAAAGAAGAAAGAGGACACCGAAACTAAAGGAGAAATCGCAGAAAGGATGTGGGCAGCCTCATGGTTACCATTCTTTCAAAATACGAAAATGGGTCTACGGCAGCGAAGAAGTAATTCAGTAACAGTCGAAAAGATCGTCAGAGAGAACATTGTCGAGTTCGTTTTTTGAAAAATCATTGCACGAAACCAACACGAAGAGGGGCGTCGACGACGGCAGAATGAGTTCCGGCGCTTGCAGTGCCAAGGTTTTCAAGAGACAGGCAGTCCCCTCAAAGCAGTTTTGCTCGAAAAAAAGCTTCTCGGCATCCTTCGAGAAATCGTAGATCTAGGAGCGCCCCGAGGTGACCGTCTTCAGCGCGCTGACGCAGCACGAAATCTGCAGCTTCATGTTCCCCGTTTTTGCGATCCCCTCGATCAGCTTCGGTATTAAACATTCGATCTTTTCTAATAGGACGAAGCGGGAATGCGCAGCGAGGACAGAGTCGAGCGCGATCGTCATCAAAAGTGCGTTCTCCGCGACGGGGTTCGTGCTCCACGTGAAAAACTTGTCGATGTCCAAGTCAGAGCAGATGGTGCAGACGCGGACGAAGTCGGTCTCGTTCACGGGGTTGAACATACTGAAGACCATCTCGAAGGTCATCTCCGCGGTTTCGTAGTTGCGGCAGTCGTCGGCGACTTCGGTTCGCCTGTCTTGATTTCGCAAAGAGATATTTGCTGATAAAATCATAAAATGATATTTTTTTCTTTCAATTTTTAAAACGAAAAAATCGATGACGCGATTTGGAGTCATAGGTCTTCTCAAAAAAAATACTTTTATAACATTTTTTTACGATAGAATTTTTTTGTTGGATATTTTACAAAAAAGCTGTAAATGTGCTGTTGTTATTATATATATATAGATTCATATTATTTGAAAATTGTCTTTTTTTGAAATTACATACTATTTTGAATATCCTTTTTAAAAATAAAATTTCGTATTTTGCACTTTTTTAAGTGATTGAATATAAATTATTTGACAAATATCATTTTCAAAAATTACGATGATGTTCACATGAGTGTTTTCATAAAATTAATATTTTTTGTGACATCTTTTTTACAAATATAATTTTGTGTTTTTTTGTCTATTTTTGAATATTTTAAATAAAAATTCTTTCATAAATGTCATTATTAAAATTAAAAATATTTTCAAATTTGTTTTCTGTAACATCCAGAATATTTCTTACATCTGTGCTAAAAAGATAATTGTTCTTTTTTTCACTTTTTAGATATCTTAACTAACTATTATTTAACAATTATTATTAATTAAAATTCAAAGTAGTTTCAAAATTAACTTTGTTATAGAAATCGGTATTAGTGCAATAATTGTTTCTTTTGTAAAAAATAAAAAAAATTGATCAATTTTTAAATATATTAAAGAAAATGATTGTCTAACTATCATTCCATAAAATTAAAAGTATTTTCAAATTCTCGTTTTATAAATGAATTTTATTTTCAATATTTTTTTAAAAAAATATAATTTTTTGTTGTCGATCGATTTTTAATTATAATAAGTAAAAATTCTTTATCAACTAACATTACTTAAAATTATAATTATTTTCAATTTGAGGTTTGTATAAAAATAAATTTAATTGCTCACATTGATTAAAAAACATATTATTTTTCATATCAATTTTAAAAATATATTTTGTTGTTTTTGTTTTAATTTTTAAATCCAGGAAATAAAAATTCTTTGCAAAATATTATTCTAGAAAATTACAATTATTTTGGCATTATCTGTTTTATCAAAATAAATATTATTTATCATGTCTTTTGAAAAAAATCTAATATGTACGATTTCCGATTGTTTACAATATTAAATAAAAATCTTTACTACTTATAATTAAAATAAATCCAGATTATTTTAAAATTATGTTTTTTTTGAAAATCAATATTAGTTTTCGCAGCTATTAATAAAAATGTAATCTTTTCTCTTTTTCAATTTTGAAGACATTGATTAAAAATTATTTTTGAACTATCATTATCTAAAAGTAAAATTATTTTCAAATTTATTTTTAAGACAAATAAATATTTTTTTTCAATATTTTTTGCAAATATTTTTTAATATGGATTTTTAAATACAGTTAATATAAATAACTTCAGAAATGTAATTAAATAAAATGATAATTATTTTTAATTTGATGTTTGGTAGGGAAAAAAGATTAGCAAAAACGGAAGGTACGTTATACAGAAAAAATAAAATTAAAATAATTTTGATAGTATAAAGACTATAAACGAAATTGAGTTCAT
>JAISBW010000038.1 GCA_031265995.1 Oscillospiraceae bacterium | reverse complement strand
TTTAAATATTGTATACCATTAATATTTGAAATTTTTGTTGAAATTTCTTTTGTTCCCATTTGAACAAAAATTTTTATTTTATTTAACTCCTTTTGCGTAACAAATTCGTACATTGATTTTTTGCCTAAATGTCGTGTAATTGCCTCTGCAAAACCTTTGTCAGGAAAAATTTGACAAATTTGTGCAGGTGCTACTAAATTATCTGCGAAACTAAACGGCGCTAAAAATGATATAACCAAAATACAAAAAAATATAGAAACTAAAAATTTTGATTTTTTTTTGAAATTCATAAAGTATTCTCCTTTTTATTAATTTAATAATTTTATTATCAACAACCTGTTTTCAATATGACTTTTATATAATAAGTATCCAAACCATGGTATGGCCGCAAAAGTTTGTTTGTATCATCATTAGGCGTCGTGACTTTTTGTTTTTGATACAAATAAATATCCCAAGCTTTATTGTTGTTGGGTGTAATACCATTTAATTTAAACAAACCACCATCATTTCTAGCTTTATAACTCCAACCAAACTTCTTATCATATCTTATGTAGTGATAGGCTCCAGTAGAAGTAATCCTCATAGCAATAAGATATTGATTTTCTTGGAGATTATTAATAACGCAAGTTAATTTGTCATCACTTATTTCCCCCAATATTTCCCCATTTTCGGCACCGAAAGTTTTTACTCCCTCCATTGTCAATTTTGCAAATTTTTGAATAGAGCAATTTTTCCGTGTCGTTTCATCAAACCCAGGAGGGTTGGTTGCTATATATTGGCCGGTAATCTTCTGAATTGCCCATCCCCAGCAGTTAAAGTTACGAGATCCATCTGGGAGAAATTGAAAATTAGGAGCTTCCATAGATTGTCCAATACATTCTATATAATCAGGATGCATTGGCAAAGGAGAGGAATTATCATCAGTTTGTGGGGGAATTTCATTTGCAATAAAATCATTTTGCGTTCCTTGTTGTTCAATATGTTCAAATTCTGCGTTTCTTCTAGTATTATGTGATCTGTAATAACAACGTAAAACGCAAAAAACAATTCCCCCACCAACAACTACAGAATTAGTTCCACCAAGAACACTTATTAATACCGTTAACCACGTTTCCATTTAAATCCCTCCCATTTTTATTACTTCTTCTTCAATTTTTTTCTGAGCATAAAATATTTTTTTTACTGTTTCCTCATCTGCCAATACTTTTGCTAAATCAATATTTTTAGGTACTTTATTTAGTGATTGTACAATATCTTTTATCGGATTAACGAATGAACTATCTTTTAATTCAGTGGTTGCGATTTTCAAAAAATCTTTTAAATCTTCAATGCACTTATAAATTTCATCACCTTTTAATTTTTTAACATTTACATTTTGTAATTTCTTTGCTGCTGATAGTAAATCTAGATCGTCTTTTGACCTTTTTGGAAGAATTGGTTCTAATTCCGTCTTTGTTTTTTCACGCCTGTTTTTTAATAACTCCGAATCATCTTTTATTTCATCCTTTTTTAATTTCGATGCAGAAAGTTTTTTCGTCATCTTTTTCAGTTCAGTTTCTTTTTTTTCAATTTTTGATGCTGAATCTGTTTGATCTCCTCCTTCTGTGCAACTTTTTAACAAAGTTTCAGATGTTATTTCAGGATCGCCTATAAGTTTAACAGCATATTTTAAAATTGCTCCGTCTTTTGGCGGCATTTTGATCACCTCTTTAAGTTTTAAATAAAATATTTTGAATTTTATTCCAAAATTTCAAAAAAATTATCGGCTTTTTTTACTTCTTTCTCAAATTTATTCATTGACGAAACTTCATGTTCTTTAACAATTCCAATTGGCCACTCTGTCTTCGGAATTACAATTTTATTAAATTCGGTTTCCTTGGCTTTTAAAATATAAAGCACAATAAAATACGATGGACAAATTACCATATTTAATTTTTCTAAAAAATATTCTAAAAATAACTTTTTAGTATTTTGAATATCATCTGTGTAGACTTTAGCTTCACTATTAGGATTTTGTTCTTCACCCACAAGTATTTCACATATGTCTGTTTTTCCGGCCGGTTTTTTTTCTTCTTTTTTTACCACGAAAAAAATATCTATTAATTTTTTTGACTCTAATATTTGTCTGGCAATTTTAAATGTACCGGGTGAAAATTTAACTCGTGCTTTCTTTTTTAACAAAATTATTTCACCTTTTTTCTAAATTATTTTCCAAATTTAATTCCTTCAAATTTTCGCTCAATTATAATTTTCATTTTATTATACACCAAAATTAAAAACTTGCCAAGCAATTATTATTTAAACTTTTTATCAGCAAATTTTTTAAGTGACGGATAATGCGCCTTGCAAATGTATTCTTTTTCAATGTCATATTGCAAACTGCGTATACGCAGGCCTCCGTCGGGTTCTTTGATTTCAACAATAATCAAGCTATTTTCTTTAACAATATCAGTAATTATTCCCAGCTTTGTGCTACTTCCGAGTGTGTTAAAAAATATAACGTCTCCGCACTTCCACCCTATATAGATAAGAGCAAAAAAAACATAAAAATTGCTGTTTACGCGGTATATTAGGAATAAACTGCTGTTCAAAGTAGTATCAAATATGATGCAAAATAGTATCAAAAAAGATATTTTTTAGTATCAAATTTGTTTATAAAAAAGTATCAATATTGTATACTATAAACGAAAGGAGTCACTGATATGGGAAGCAACGAAAACAATAAAAAAACACCCGCGACAATTTACAATGGCGAAAAAGCATATTTTGAAATTGATATGAAAAAATTACAAGAAACTGGAGAAATACAACCAATCGGAGAGATAATCTATGCCGACAACGTAACTAAAAAATTGGGCAGAAAAGATTTTTATATAACCTATTTACTTGAATTATTTGAACTAAGGAAATGTAACTAAATAAACTGGACAGAGCCCCGAGTTCATGCTATACTGAACAGATGAAAAATATTGATGAAGCAGCACTGAAAAATCGCATGGAGAATGGAATTATACTA
>JAISBW010000024.1 GCA_031265995.1 Oscillospiraceae bacterium | reverse complement strand
TACAAACCGCATCCCAACGGTTGGACAGTATCAAAAGAAAGAATGGAAGAATTAGATAAAGCCGGTTTGCTTCATTTTCCAAAATCTCCGGATGGCAGAATTTGTATTAAAAGATATCTAGAGGCTTCTAAAGGTACCTTGCTCGGCAATCTTTGGAATGATGTTCCTCCGATAGCATCTAAATCAAAAGAACGCATTGGTTATCCTACGCAAAAACCGCTTGCACTTTTGGATCGCATCATCAAGGCATCATCAAATGAAGGTGACGTTGTCCTTGACGCATTTTGTGGAGGCGGTACGACACTCGTTGCGGCACAGCGTCTCGGACGCAAATTTATCGGCATAGATCAATCTGAACAAGCAATCGCAATTTCACGAAAGCGCCTTGAAAGCGATTCGTCGTATTTACCGTTTTCTATTGAAAAATCAGCCAACGAACGCCTATTTGAAGTAAAGGATAGGTATTTTTTAGAAAGAAGATATACCGCCGAAGAAATAATGGAGGATGTGAGGGCGGGGCAGAAATGAGGAAATTTATCCTATCATTTTTACTCCCGTATCGTATCATTTTGATAGGATAATTCCGGGAAAATGATACGATTCTAAATCGGAATTTCGGTGAGAAATCGATAACGGAATATTCTAAAGAAGGTAGAATATTTTAAAAGCCTGATTTTTCAATAAAACTCAAAGATAATATTCTAAGAGCGGTAGAATTTAAATTCTGCGCCGTCTTTTTCTTCTTAGTTGTTTCGCAAAATTAATGGGATACATTTTTTCCAACGAAAAAGTGGGGGGATTTATACACTTTTTCCAACGAAAACATGTAATTTCCATTTTTTATACGGAAAACTCGCACTATTTCTTAGGCGGAGCAGGTGAAAGCGGCAAAGGCTTAGAGAGAAAGTAGTCGTTTGACTATTTTAAATACTTCTGAGCCGTTTCTTTGCGTTATAGGAATATCTTTGTTTAGGGAGTCTATCTTTTCTGCTCGACTTATTGCCATTTTAACATTTGGAAAAAATTTTCGTTCATCTATTCCTTTATCGTAATCGGTAATGTGCCTTTTTAAAGCTTCTTTACATTTTTCCAAAGTCAGGTGACCTTTTATATCTTCAAAGTGCAACAACAACCAGTACTCAAAACATGGATTGCTTATTATATTGTAACAATTCTTACTGCCTTTTTCCCATTTTAATAATTCTTTAAAATCTTTCGGTGTGTTGTAATCCATATCCAACACTAAAAATGCCTCATCTCCACAGTCTGTATCAAAACCATATTTTTCCAATTTTTTTTTGAAGGCTTCCAAAAGTTGGAGAGGATTGGTTTTCCCGTCACTTGAAAACACCTCCATCGCAATATCTTTGCGCTTTCCTTCTTTAAGCATCAAAAAATATTCAGGTTCGGTTTTTGTTCCTTCGGTAATAACAAATATCTTAGGGTTGCGTTGTCTTTTCTGTGGCTCTCTAAATTTCCTCACTGCTACTTGCCTCTTTTTTACAACGATGATACATAGCTATATTAGGAATTCCGCCAAATCTTCCCTGTAAATAGTTTTTTCTTATATCTAAATCTGCACGGATATCAAATTCGGCAAGAGAAAACAAATCTGAACTGCCGTCATTTTGCCTTTCCGTGAACCAAATCTCATCACGACGAAATATGTCTTGCGTCATCAGTTGCGTATCATGTGTTGTCATTAGTAATTGGGCTCTTTTATTTTCCGAGCAATTATTTAAATATTCTTCTATAAAAGTCCCGGTTAAAGTTGTATGTAAGCTTCTATCAATTTCATCGATTACAAATATTTTGTCGCAGTATTGTAAATCAACAATCGCCGGTAAAATATCAAGCGCTCTTTGCGATCCGTCAGATTCCATATCTAATCCAAAATAAACTTCGCTGTTATCGGTACGTCGATGATATGAGACTAAGCGTTGAGCAACTAAATTTCCATCCTTCCTTTTAATAATGATTCGCCCTATTCTCAAAAGTTCTCCTTCACTTAAATTTGAGACGGCTTCCCTTCCTTCGGAAGAAAGACTCAAAGAGTTAATGTCGATATTTTCGCCGCCGATACGGGATATTCCCGTATCAAGCTTGCTTAACATGTTGTTTATGCTTTTATTACTTCTTTCTTCAAGCAAATTTTCAGTGGCCAGATATTTAGAATGCGGAGATATTACGGTGATTTTATTGAAAAAATTCCAAATATTAAAAAAAGGTTCAAAATTTAAATTGATGGCAAGGTTCAAAAAAGTTTGATTGCGGCGAGTCATATTACCATCGATAATAAGTTTCAGACGTTCATTTCGAAATTTATCATCACCTAATTTTATTATCTGATTATTTCGTTCGTATACAATAAATTCTGCTTCTGAAGACACTTCGATAAGTTTTTCTTCAAGAATTTCTTTACGCGTAGCTGAAACGCAATATTTATAAATTACCTCATCTATCAACATTTCTATTTCAAAGCTTGTTGCTTTATTTGTGTAGCCGCTGTCCAGAAAAAACGGTTCAATCGGTATGGCATTTTTAGGTTCTATTCCTTCGACTATGATCAATTTTAGTGTGTCTAATGCTTGGAAAAAATTACTTTTGCCAGAAGCGTTCCCCCCATAAACAGATGCTATCGGCAAAATATTGATGCCATATTTTGAAATATAAGGAACCCTATGTTTATGCTGCTTTTCCCGTGTAGCAAGCATTGAAAGACTTGCTTTGTTTTTAAAAGATCTCCAGTTCTCAACTGAAAAATTTATTATCATCTTTTTCACATCCTAAGCCTGCAATCGATATAATAACACATTCTGACGGTGAAAGCAAAAAAAATGAGAGATTTTTTCTCTCAAAACATTATTCGGGTAAGTTTTTATTATATGTAATTTTGCTAAATTACCTGCGTCGCGGTGAAATATTACCGGAAATGAGTCGTGATAAATTCATTTTTTATACGGAAAACTCGATATATTTTGCTGTTTTTTATCATGCTAACTTTCACGCATGTTACTTACCGATGCGCAACTAACGTTTTTCGCCGTTTTCGTTACTTGAACCGGAATTGCAGAATGCTGAAAATTCAACATTTTTTGACTTTTTAAGTGTTGTGATTGACAGATTTCAAGGTTGGATATGCTTAGACTACTTCATTGAAAAACAACGATTTTTTCTAAAAATTGCGTAAAAACAGCTCACAGAGCATCATAATTTTTTGGTACATAAAACTGCATAATTCGATTCGGGCGGCAGTTCTCGTCGATTTACGG
>JAISBW010000062.1 GCA_031265995.1 Oscillospiraceae bacterium | reverse complement strand
GCTTAATCATTCGCGCAGACTTTCTAAAGATTATGAAATTTCAATTTCTTCAGCAGAGAACATGGTAATGATCTCTCATATTCATACGCTTTTAAAACGTTACTGAATACGGGTTCTTAGATCAAAGTCTACTACAGGTTTAAATAAGGTTTTTATTAAGTTTTAAAACTTCAAAATTTTTAAAAAAATGCTTTTCATTTAAATAACATAAATTTTAAACAAAGTTTTTAAATAAAAATTAAACAAATGAATTAAATTTCTATTAATTTTCTTTATTATAATTCGTTTTGTATCTTTACATTTAATTTAATATTTTTTTATAATATGTTTTGTATTTCATTTTACACACTCTTAATATTCTTGTAAACATGTATTTTGCAAAAATGAATTGTTACACGGTTTTTTGCGCAAGTTTTACATGAGGTTTTTACGCAAGTTTATATGAGCATTTTATGAGGTTTTACATGAGTTTTTACGCAAGTTTATATGAGCATTTTATGAGGTTTTATATGAGTTTTTTACATGGTTTTTTGTGCAAGTTTTATGTGAGGTTTTTGCATAAATAAAACACCGAATTTATATTCGGTGTATTTTTTGATTTGTTTGCTTGCTTTGAATTATTGCATAAGTGATTTTATTTGGTCAATAGTGAGGCCTGTGATTTTTGAAATTTGTTCCGGAGTAAATCCTTCTTTTAGGGAATTCCTCGCTACCTCAATATCTCTTTTCTTTTCGCCCTTTTTTATTCCTATTTGCTCGCCCTCAACGATGCCTTCCGCCTTCGCATTATTGATCTGTGATTTCCTATCCCATATCGCCATTTGTCTATCCCACGCTTCAATTCTAAATGCCTCATCGGCTGTTAGCTCTTTGTATACACATACCGCCTCTTTTATTGCGGAATTCTTGCTTGCAATCATTTCCATTTCCTCCAAAGATTCTGATTTGAGAAAACCTAACCATTGAGTCAATCCGTTTTCATATTCTTTCGGCAAATTTCTAGCTTCAAAAATATGTATTTCGGAAATATCCGTAAAACAAATGTTTCGTATCTTGTCATAAAAATCAAAGCAATATTTGTAGTCTTTTCCTCCCGTAACTATAATATGCTCTATAGAGATTGCTATTGTAATAACTTTCTTTAATTTAAAATAACTTTCGCCGGAGTAAATTTGGTCCGCAAAGCATCTTGCATTTCGATAAACCAATCTTTCTTTCATACTAGGGTCGTTTGCAACTTGAATTTCAATTCCTATTATTTTACCTGTTTTCGTAGTGCATTTTACGTCCAAAATTCCTATTTTATCATGAGATTTATTTGCACGTGACGATGACTCTATAATTTCAATTTTTGATAAATCGTCATCATCCAAATTAAGAGAATTTTTTAAAAAATCTCTAAGAATATTTCCGTTACGTTTATCCCCAAGAATTCTTTTGAAAACTAAATCATTTCGGGGAAAAACGTCTCCGATTTTGCCACTTTTTAGAGCCTCCGCGATTTCTAAATCTTCCGTATTTTCGCCTCTAATGCCTTTTAAATCTCTCATATTTTTATCTTCAACACCTTTTAAATCCTCTATTTTCTCTTCTTTTATGTTTTCTAAATCTTCCGCGTTTTTATCTCTAACGCCTTTCAAATCTTCCGTATTTTTCAACTAAATTCCCTCCAAATTTAAGCAAATTCAATATCATTTTATTAAATTTACATTTTAATAATACCATATTTTTTTGAAATAGTCAAATTTTGGGAAATTTAAAGATTTACAAAAAAACTTTTTGAAATTTCTAAAAATTCCCAAAACTTTTTGCCTTCTAGCTAACTGTGCAAAAACTTTCTAATAGCTCACTATCCAATGCTCTTACATAAAATTTTATCGCTTTGAAACAAAAAACGTCTATTTCGGTTTCTATATGTTTGTCATAATATCTACACGATGCTTTGTTTAAAAATGAAATAAATTTAATAGGTAAATTTTTCTTCATGTTTTTTGCTACACGGCATAAATAAAGGTTTTTTATTTCGTCTCTTAAAATTTCCTTTAATTTTTCTATGTTTTCGGGTTTCGTTTCTATTCCGCTCCTTTAAATCTTTATTTTTTTGAAATAGTCAAATTTTGGGAATCTGTAAAATTCCCAAAACTTTTAAATATAAAATCAATCAAAATATATAAAACCTTTAGTCACTTTTGTGCAACGTGCACGAAAAACAGGATTATCTGCAAACTTTTCGAAATCTATATATTTTTCTAATTCATAATTAATTTCCCCGAAAATTTTGTAATTTAAAATAAGATATTTAGCTAAATCAATTAAATTCAATTCATATTCTTCGTCTTTGTATTCACCGATTTCATCAAGAAATTCTTTAATGCAATCGTTAGAATAAAAATGAAAATTTTTGTCTTCACGAAAATGTATGGCCCGATCAATTGAATATCCCGCCTCCCACAGCGCTTCAACTTCCCTAAATTTGTTGTCATCATCAAGTTTCAAAAGTATTTTTTTAATATTATCAAAATATTCTTCGCTTTTTTCACTATTTTTTTTTGGCCTTGTCTATGAGTATATCTATCGGCGATTTGTATATTTGCTTGTTTACCTCATCTTTAATTGCTACTTCCTCTACTATTTATCTCATCTTTAATCGCTTCTTTTACTTGGCAATTCATTTACGCTCTACTCCTTTAAATCTTTAATAAATTATCGCAAATACATGTACACAACAGTTTGATTGCTCATCAACCTTCTAGAAATTTGACTAAATCCAACGGGTCTTTAAAATTTTGTTTTACAAGAGTTTCTAATATTTCACCGTCTTCGTCTTCCCCTATATCCCTAAGTACCCTTCCGTAAAAACCTTGACTAAATGACATTTGGTATAAAAATCCAAGTATGTCACCTCTGCTCATCGGTCTATCACTATCGGCTATGCATAGCTCTTTATTCTGTGCTTCCGCGCTCATCTTTATCACCACCTATTTGTTTGTTTTTACCGATCCAATCACTAATTCAATTTAAACTTTTCTAATTCTTTGAATTCTTTGAATTCAAAGAATTTAAACTATTAAGTTTTTGAATAAGTTTTCGGATCGTGTTTTTATTAGACTTCCTGCATAACTAAAAATTATTATCGAAATTGCAAATTCCACAAATCAAATTAAATCTTAAACCAAAGCGTTTTCTGCGATTTCGATATTTATCGGCAATAATTTAA
>JAISBW010000046.1 GCA_031265995.1 Oscillospiraceae bacterium | reverse complement strand
AATTTTCTGTACCGGCGCCGCTTTTTGCCTGAGCAGCTCATTCCCCAGGGTAATAATTTCCATATTAATAGTATAATACACCAAAAACGATCCTCAAACAAGGACATCGGAGGCAAGCCTTAAAGATTTTGCTCCTCTCTTTTGGGCGTTTCCGCCGGCAACGGCCCTGCCGGTCCAGGACCGGTAGGTCCTTTGCCGCCGGACCGGGCTATCCGCTCCAATTAAAAGGGTATCGCCGGCACGGCGCCCGGTACGGCGCGCCGGACCGGCGATACCCTTTTAATTCCGCTCCTATCCCTAACGCCTGGCTGGGCGCCGCCGGTCCGGGATTCCATCGAACTCCCGTTAAAAAAGAAAGCCTGTCCCAAAACCATGCGCATATAGGTATGCGACATACTTTTAAAATTTTCTTTAAGAAATTGGACTTTGAACCACAAAAAAATTTCACTGTATAATTTATTATACACTTGACATTCAGAACATAGTGAGACATAATTATGCCAAGGCTTATCTTATTTTTTGATAATAGAGGCTGTTCCAAAACTTCAGTTTTTGGGAAGACAAGCTCCGCTTGTCCAGCTTCCTTTAAAAATTGCGGTTTTGTAGGCCATAGGCCGAAAAACCGCAAGAGCTTGTTCCATCGAACCGAAGGTTCGCACCATGCGCTTTAGCGCATAGTTTATTAGTTTTGGAACAAGCTCACTATTCCTACAAATTTGTAGGTTTTGAGGTAGATTTTAATGAGCGAAGAATTATTACAACGAAATTTACTCAAAAATCCCGAAAAAATCGGGAAATGGGACTTTTACAATATAGGGAATACAACGCTTAAATCTCTGAAAGAGTACAATATTATTAGAAATGTTGACTATGGAGAGGTTGAGCGGAAGAAAGTTGACGCGATCATTGTATTCCGAAAAAATGTGATCGCCGTCATTGAATACAAAAAACCATCGGAATTTAATACTAAAGAGAAACAAAATAAAGCTATTCAACAAGAAATCGAAGTTGCCAAAAAACTGGGGTGTAAACTTATTATTGCTACCGATACTCAAGCGACAATTTGGGTTAACGCCTTAACCGGCAAGCACATAAGAGATGAAAACAACCACATTCTCAAAATAAATTTTAATCCACAAGATGATAAGATTGCGAGTTTAATAGAAAAGATAAATTACTCAATCAATGAATTAAACAATCTTATAAAGCCCAGACAACTTGTAAATCCTACTGATTTGGCAAAACAAATTTGGCAGGACATATGGTCAGTAAGCGGGGCAACACCCGAAAACTGTTTATATACGTTTGTCGAATTATTTATTTTTAAATATTTGAGTGATTTGAAAATTCTACAGGGAATTTATAATTTTGATACACTGGTCAATAGTTTTGAAACGAATAGCGCAGAGGAAATCTTAGAGGATTATGCCGGAGTCATTCGTCCCAAAATAAAAGAGTTATTTCCCATGAATCCGGTTGATAAAACGACCATTATCAATGGCACTATTTTTGTAAGCAAAGACCAGAAAGCCGCAACCGGATACAGCACGGTTTTTAAGAAAATTTTATTGAAATTCAGAGATTACGGAAAACTTGAAAATATAGATTACGATTTTAAAAGCAAACTTTTTGAGAGTTTTTTGAAAGAAAGTATCAGCAAAAAAAATTGGGGCCAGTTTTTTACACCTCTAAAGGTTGTACGCGCAATTATTGAAATGGCAAAAGACAGCCTCAAAGATGGAATCAGCATTTGCGATCCCGCCTGCGGTGTCGGTAAATTTCTTTTGGAGCCGCTCGTTACACGTCTTGAATATCTTTACAACATAAACGGTAATGCAGAAAAAGACGAAGATAAAATAAAGCCGAAAATTACTATTCATGGGTTTGACAAAGGCTTCGATAAAGACGAACAAAAAACCATTATTTTGGCAAAAGCGAATATGCTTATTTATTTTTCTGATATGATTAGGGAGAATGTCGGATTAACAAAACAATTTGCCAAAATTTTTAATGACAGCTTTACGCTAAAAACTAATTCAATTTTGGGGACACTCTCTGACGCTATTACAGAACAATATGATTTAATTCTGACAAATCCTCCGTATGTAACAAGCGGCAGCAGTAATTTGAAAGAAGAAATCAGAAAAGACGGGGAACTGGTCAATCACTACAAAGTAAATGCTTTAGGTGTTGAAGGGTTGTTTATGGAATGGATTATTAAGGCGTTAAAACCAAATGGTAAAGCCTTTGTAGTTATTCCTGATGGTATGTTAAATAGACAAAATGATAAAAATCTACGAAAGTACATACTTGATGAATGTTTTATAGATGGCCTCATTTCGCTGCCACTAAACACATTTTTCACGACCAATAAAAAAACATATATTCTTTGTTTAACCAAGAAGGCCGATAAAAAACAAATACAAATCGAACCTGTGTTTACATATCTGGTAAGCGAAATCGGCGAAACAAGGGATGTTTATCGTTTTGACATTGATCAAAACGATCTTAACGAAGCGGTAACTTTATTTTCTTTTTTTAAGGGCAATAAAAGCGGGTTTGCCAAAATAAATGTAGACAAACGCTGTAAAATTGTTCCATCAGATTATTTCCAAAGCAACATGGATAAAAATTGGGTTGTTGATAAACTTTGGACAGAAAAAGAGAAAATAGAGTTGGGTATTATTGAAGAAAGTAAAAGCGTATCACTTTTTGAATTTTCGTCGATTCTTGAGGATGTTGCAAATACGATAATTGCCTTAAAGGAAGAAGTGCAAGATATTTCTGAAAAAAAAAACTCTAATGTCATGTTAAAATATTATAAAGTCAAAGACTTGTTTAAGATTAAAAGAGGTAGTGGAAAATATATTAAGCGGTATATAAACACAAATCCAGGTGATTACCCTGTTTTCTCGGGCAATACGGCCGGTGCTTTTTCTTATATAAATTCTTTCGATTATGATATACCCTGTTTGAGTTGGGCTATTGATGGTTTTGCAGGTTTTATGATGATACATGATGAAAAATTTTCTGCGACAAATCACAGAGGGGTATTAATACCAAAAAATAATAATATAAATTTATTCTATGCAAAAGCCAGATTAGAACCATTGTTTAGAGCAACCAAAAAGGGCAGGTATAGTCTTAATGGTTCAGATGAATATACTGCATTGCCTCCATTCTTGGTTGAAGATATTGAAATGCCAATGCCTATCAATCAAAATGGCGACATTGATGTATCTATACAGGCAGAAGTTGCTAAAAGATACGAACTTGCCAGTGATATAAAAACAAAAATTAACGGATATCAAAAGAAAATGGATAATTTAAATGTTGAATTTGAGAATTATGAGCATATTGTAAATTTGAAAATGGAAAATATGTTCGATTTATCTATTAAAACAAATAATAGTAGTCTAACAAAATCGTTTGTTGAAAAAAATAAAGGTAATATTCCCGTTTACTCTGCGTCTAAATTTCCGGAGTCTGTTGATTATGGATATATTCAAGGTAACCTCAAAAATGTTAAATATTTTTCAGATTGTTTAACTTGGAATATCGATGGTTCAGTAGGAAAGCTGCATTATAGAAAAGGTCAGTTTTCTTTATCAGAGAAGGTTATTCCATTAGTTCTGTTACCTAAATACAAAGATAAGATAGACATTAATTATCTGAAATATACCATTGAAAAAGAATTTTTAATGAGTTCTTTTAGTTTTAATAATAAGGCGGGGAAAGGCAAGATTCGCCATATTGAAATACCTATCCCTGTCGACAAAAACGGAGATTTTGATCTGTCTACCCAAAAAGAAATAGCAGAAAAATATCAGAAAATAGAGCAAATAAAAAAAAATATATCAGAAAAATTGGGGGAAATCTCAAATACAGTAATAGAATGAGGCTGTTCCAAAACTGAAGTTTTGGAACAGCCTCGATAGTTTAAAATATTTCCCCGGGGCGTTTGGATCTTGTCAGCCCCCCGGCTTTTCCTTTAAAGTATAAGGATGCGAGGCGGTTTTAAAATTGGAATTTTGAAACCGGCTTTTTTAACGCAAGAGGAGATTTATATGTCTTTGTTAAATAAAGAAATAGCCGACTTTTCCGTACAGGCTTTTCAGGTGGACACGTTTAAAATCGTAACCAAAGCTGACGTATTGGATAGTTGGGCGATATTTTTCTTTTATCCCGCGGATTTTACGTTTGTATGTCCCACGGAGCTGGAGGATCTGGCCAATATTTATGATCAGTTTAAAGATACGGGGTGTGAGATTTATTCAATTTCTTGCGATACCCATTTTATCCACAAGGCGTGGCATGATGTTTCTCATGCCATACAG
>JAISBW010000054.1 GCA_031265995.1 Oscillospiraceae bacterium | reverse complement strand
TTACGTCAACTTGAACACATTTTTCGTTAAGTTACATGCCAAACTTTATTGCATAAGTATATATATTTAGCGAGGTGCGGGCTTTCTTGGGCAATGCCAAATTTTGGCAGCTATGCTTTGTCGTGTATTTAAGCCGCATTGGCCTTTCGCCGATAGTGATAGACTCTAAAGAGGAGGAAAAGTGCGGCAAAAAGCATTTTTATATGAAATCTCTCGTTCTAATCTCAGTGAAGCTGATTTGTATTATCCTAGTGCCACTTTACCGCTGCAAGTTTGCTGGCGCAGGACCTAAACGCTGTTTGATTTTGCTGCCGTGACAGCGCTTTGCCGGTTTTCAGGCGGATCAGATTTTCGAATTTTGCTAGCGGTGCGTTGAAAGACTGTATTTTTGTGCAGATTTCGCCTTTAGTAAAAAAATTGTTATCCTTCAAGTATAGAGTAATTAAAATATATTTTTGTTGCAAAAAATTAGAGAGCCCTAATAAATGAATAATTTATTGGGCAGCTAATAATGCACCGTGATTTAAAGAGGCATGTATGTTTAAAGAACAAAAACAGAAAGCTGAGAAAAATCGAGTCTTAAAACAATGTTTCCTTTTTTCTACTTTCATTTGATAAAGCAAATGAGGGTATCGTAAAAAGGATTATAATGTGAACATGGAGGAAATGATTATTAAATATCCAAAATTATGAAAGCAAATATTGCGTGAAGGTGGATCACAATCATGGCAAAAATAGGTATAAATAAAAAGACAGAGGAGCAATTTATGCGAACAAAGATAAAAGCGCCGCAAAATGAGTATTTTTGCTATATTTTGCATAATAAAATATTTAGTTGCTTGTAACCCTTTTAAAAACGCTCTCAAACAAATTACAGCTAACTTCAAAGCTCAAAATACACATTTATTTTATACAAAAAAGTATATACCAGCTTATAGTGTAAGTATTAATAAAAAACCGCAATTTTTAATCTTTTATATATTCTTTCAACATTTTTGGTATAATGACTTCGCCTTCAGCTGTCTGAAAATTTTCAAGTATAGCTGCCACCGTTCTACCGATCGCCACACCAGAACCATTTAATGTATGCACAAATTTAGCCTTATCGTTGACGTCATCTTTGTAGCGAATACTTGCCCTTCTGGCTTGATAATCTTCAAAATTAGAACACGATGATATTTCAAGATAGCGCCCATAAGACGGCATCCAAACTTCGATATCGTAGGTTTTTGCCGCAGAAAAGCCTAAATCTCCGCTGGAAAGACAAACCACACGGTAAGGCAGTTCTAAAAGCTGGAGAACTCTTTCTGCATCATTTGTCAATTTTTCGAGCTCTTCATAAGAATTTTCTTGCCTGCTAAATTTCACAAGCTCCACCTTATTAAATTGATGCTGCCTAATTAATCCTTTTGTGTCTTTGCCAGCTGCCCCTGCCTCTGCTCTAAAACACGTGGAAAATGCGCAATAATTTATAGGCAAATCTTTTCCGCTAAATATTTCGTTTCTGTGAAAATTAGTCACTGGGACTTCTGCAGTTGGAACTAAAAAATAGTTATGTTTATAAACTTTAAAAGCGTCGTCCTCAAATTTGGGGAGCTGTCCTGTGCCTATCATCGAGGCAGCGTTCACCAAAAATGGCGGAAAAATTTCTGTATACCCGTGCTTTGCGTGCGTATCCAAGAAAAAATTCATAATCGCCCGCTCTAATTTTGCGCCAAGAGCTTTATAAAAATGAAACCTTGCGCCCGTCACCTTCGCCGCTCGCTCCGAATCCAATATTTCAAGCTTTTTGCCGATTTCCCAATGAGGTTTAGGCTCAAATGAAAATTTGGTTGGTTCACCAAAGCGCCTCACCTCTTCATTTTTAGTTTCATCTTCGCCTAAAGGTACGGTTTTATGCGGAATATTTGGTATTGAGAGCAGCAAACTTCTCCTTTTTTCTTCTAGTAAATGCAGCTTTTCTCGCAAAACACTCACTTTATCCGAAAGCTCTTTCATTTTAAGCAATAAGTCGGAAATATCTTGGCCAGCCTTTTTCATTTGGGGTATTTGTTTATTTACCGTATTTTGAGTTGCTTTAAGGCTTTCCTCCTCCAATATGATTTGCCTTATTTCTTTATCTAGATTCAAAAGCTCGTCTATCTCTAAATCCATAAGACTATTTCTAGATCTCATAGCCTTTTTTACCGCTTCTTTATCATCGCGTATGATTTTAATATCAAGCATTACCGCTCCTCCTTATTTTTACAGCTAGATAAAATTTAATAATTAGACAATATTTCTAAAGATAAAAGTAATTCTTCCCATCTAGCAGTCTAGCATCGAAACGTTGCTGACAAAACTTGAACAGGTGCACTCAGGCAAAGTGAGGAAGTATTAAAGTATGAAAAATCAGCTTTATTGGCACTTTGGCAAGATTTATGATGCTTTTAATGCAGAACATGATAACTTTCCGCTCAACCTAAATATACCGAGAATAAGTGCACTGTTTCTTTTTAATGTTGCCGACTTCGGTAAAATCGGTGTGCTCAAGAAAATATTTCGCCTCGCTCTAACTGCCCATTCGGGGTGTACTTTAACGGAAAAAGCCAAATTCTATTGCCCTGATCAACAGAATGTGGTACAAAATTTGAAATTTGGCATTTTTAAAAATGTGTAAAAATCGCTAATATTCTAAATTAAATTTATTATTTCTTAGAATATTTTCGTAATGAAAATAATTTTGTTCAATCTATTAAAAAATGTCAAGGGTTTTGAATATATCTTTTAGTTCGTCTTCATTATTAAAATCTATCTCCAAAGTTCCCTTATTATCTTTTTTAGTGCATATTCTCGCCTCATGCCCGCACAAAAAATTTCTAAGTTCCTGTTCCGCATGATCATAAAAAGCCAACCTAGTTGATTGCTTTTGAGACTGTTTCACGTTAAATTTCAGTTCATTTTCTCTTCTGCAAAGCTTCTCAAGCTCTCGAACGGACATACCTCTTTTGGCCACAATTTGCGCTATCGCTGTTGTTCGGTTAGTATTTTTAAGCGATAATAAGGTTCTTGCATGCCCACCGCTCAAAATTCCAATTTCAACCATTTTCAACACCTCTTGAGGCAAACTCAATATCCGCACTATATTTGATATTGACGATCTGGATTTGCCAACCGCTAGCGCTACTTCTTCCTTTTTTAGACTATATTTATTCAGCAGCAATTGATATCCCATGGCTTCTTCAACAGGATTTAAGTCTTCTCTCTGCAAGTTTTCAATTAATGCAAATTCCGCTACTTCTAAATCGCTTAATTTGCGAACAGAAACGGGAATTTCCTTTATTCCAGCCATACGACAAGCACGCCATCTGCGCTCGCCCGCCACAATTTGGTAACCTCTTCCATCAATCGGCCTGACGAGCAGCGGTTGCAAAAGCCCATATTTTGAAATCGAATCTGCTAATTCAGCGAGCGTTTCTTCATCGAAGTGTTTTCTTGGTTGAAGCTCATTCGGCTCTATTTCAGATATATTGAGCATGATCGTTTGATTTTTGCTTTCCGTGAAATTTTCCATGAATATTGCATCTAGACCTTTCCCCAGGCCACCCCGTTTCAATGCCATCTATCTTCCTCCTCAATTTATCAGTTTAAAATTGCAATTAATTTATAAGTTCACCTTCTCTTATTAAAATATTTTATACATTAATATAAGGTATATGCCTTTCGTTAAATCGTTTTAAAATTTTTTTAGAAAAATTTTAAAAAAACCCTTTACAATTTTCTAAAAGCGTGATATACTAAGAATATAGAGTGTGGGGTTAGTTTTTGTTTTAAGAATCTTCCTTTCAAACGCAAGAGCGATGTGGAGTTGAGTGCCATATCGCTTTTGTGTTATTTTAATAACCTTTTTCATTATAAAACTCTCTTTATTCAAAGACGCTTTACCTACTCTTTCAGATTTTAGTTAATAAACACTTAAGCTGCACGCCATATTACGAAATTTTTCAATAATATTTTTATTAAGTTCATGTATTCACCCGCGCTTGTAAAGCTTTTAATTCTTTAGCCAAATTCAAATAAGCTTCAGATCCTTTTGAACTCTGATCAAAATACATAATAGGTTTTCCAAAACTTGGTGCTTCGGAAAGTCTCACGGTTCTTGGAATTACCGTAGAAAAAACTTTTTTAGGAAAATATCTCTTCACTTCAGATACCACTTGTTGCGTTAAGTTTAATCGACCATCATACATAGTGAGTAAAACGCCTTCTATGTCCAAATCATTATTATATTGTCTTTTAATTTTTCTGACCGTATTCATCAGCTGAGAAAGCCCCTCAAGTGCATAATATTCACATTGTATGGGCACTAAAATCGTATCACTTGCGCAAAATGCATTCGCAGTTATTAAACCTAATGACGGCGGACAATCGATAAATATGTATTCAAATTCTTGTTCAATAAGAAAAATTGCCGATTTCAAGCGGGATTCTCTGTTTTTTAAGTCTACTAGCTCAAGCTCTGCTGCTGCGAGATCCATATTTGAGGGAAGTATCCACAAATTTTTAAATTCCGTCCTCACAAGAACCTCTTGTGCCGATTTATTCCCGATTAAAACATCATATGTTGACGTTTCCATCTTTCGCCTATCCACACCTATACCACTAGTTGCATTTCCCTGTGGATCTATATCAATTAAGAGTGTTTTTGCGCCACAAATTCCCATACCGGCAGCCAAATTTACTGATGTCGTCGTCTTGCCAACGCCACCTTTTTGATTGGCAATCGATATAATTTTTCCCATTTCTTACCTCCAAAAAGTCTACTCATCGACACCACAAAACGCATTATTAATTATTTTAACTCATTTTTATCGCAAACTTTTAAGATATATTTATGTATAATCTTATAAATATCAGTTGTTTTATAAAAAGTTAACAATTTATTTAACTATTTTTATTATAGCACATTTTTCAAAAAAAGTAAAAGTGTGCTTTGTTTCATGACGCAGGGCAACGATATTTTTAAATGATAAAATCAGCATGAAAACTTAATTTTATCAAGTTGCTGAAAAAAATTTTAAGAATTCTCTTAGACAGTGAATGAGGCATAAAGGCGGGAAGTTGCAACGTGTTTTAGCGCCAGGATTAACTGACTTTCATTGCGCGCTAGTAAATTTGCGGCGATTAAGGGGCGTTAAGGCAACGCAAATCGTCAGGGTGTGAGGATTTTTCCATAAGGATGCTTTTGCCTCTTTTTATCCATTTTTTGGAGTTCATTCTTATCGCTGTAGTCTTGATCATTTTTTAAATTTATATTATTGTTCAATAAAACATTATGTGAATTAACTAAAATTTATTAAATTAGCTATATTTTTTAAAAAATCTCACGTTGAATGCAATAATTCTTTGCTAAAGCTGGATGTATTTAAGAAAAATTGCACTTTCTTTACAAATGTCGCCTGAGGAAACAAAAATGCCGTTAAAATTAATATAGCTACCTTCAAAGCATTGCTGTAAAGGACAGCGCTTTTGTTTGATCTTATGGTATATAGAAAAAATTCGCTAAAATTAAGAATGTCTTCTCAATTTTGATGACTTAGTTATACAAATTTTATTAAAAATATTGTTGATTAAAAACTACTAAATCTTAAGTTTAGCAATATATTTAGTGAATAATTATCACAAATTGAAGAATATTTTTTCAAATTCATTTATAATATAAATAGGTAATGTGGTTTTGTGAGACTTTAACTTTAATTTTTCATTGAACGTAAAATTAACATGTTGTTAATTAAAAATTTATAAGAATTGGCTGGTGTATTTTTATGTTATCTGAAACGTTAAAAAAACTAAGAGAAAACAGCGGCTATACACAGCAACAAGTTGCAAATGCTCTCAACTTGGAGCGTTCGACTTATTCTTATTATGAAACCGGTAAAACCACACCTGATATTAACACGGTCATCAAACTGGCCAAAATTTTTAATGTTTCTTATATAGACATCTTTGAAGAAGAAGAAAAACAACAAACATGCCGGCTTAAAGACAATGAAATTGATGTGAAACATAATGAAAATAGAAATTTAAGTCATATTTATGAGCTCAAAAAAGACGAAAAAAGGTTAATAAGTTTTTATAGGGTTCTGTCGGAAGAAGAAAAGCAATCGCTCCTGGATTACATTTCTGAAAAAGTCATTTCAATCGTGAAGAAGCGATAATAAATAGATGAATTTTTATGTTTTATCGAATATTTAAATTACGATTAGAAAAATCTTTATCAACACTATCTGAGGTTTTTATATGAAAAACATAGGTTTATATATACATATACCGTTTTGCCTCAAAAAATGCCCATATTGCGATTTTTATTCAATACCTCCCACCCCTGACTTGCTTGAAAAATATACTTTCGCGTTGTGTAAACAAATAGCGCATTATGGCAAAATTTTAAACTGCACTGTAGATACACTATATTTCGGTGGTGGAACTCCCAGCCTTATTGGAATAAATAATTTATCCAGAATTTTATGTACTTTACATGAACATTTTCTAATAAAAAATTTAGAGACCACAATTGAAGTAAATCCGCAATGTTATGAGTATGTAAATTTAGAAAAATTAAGAAATTTCAAAATAAATCGATTATCGATCGGGCTTCAATCGATAAATAGTGAAGAATTAAAGCTGCTTGGTAGAAATCACACGCCGGAAGATGTGAGCTTTATAATTTCACAAGCAAAAAAATCAGGCTTTGAAAATATATCTTTAGATATAATGCTAGGGTTACCTTCTCAAACGCAAGAAAGCCTTTTTAAAACTATCTCATTTTGCCGCGAACAAGATGTTCAGCACATATCCGCCTATTTGCTAAAAATAGAACCTAATACCCCGTTTTTTTTCAAAAAAAGCACTTTAAACCTCCCAGATGAAGAAAAACAAACGGATCTTTATTTATTTACGTGCGAAAAATTAAAGCAACTAGGCTTTTATCAGTATGAAATTTCGAATTTTTCGTTACCCGGTTACCAAAGCAGACATAATTTAAAATATTGGAATACACATGAATATTTAGGCCTTGGCCCCTCGGCTCATTCTTTTATTTTAGGTAAAAGGTTTCATTATTCTCGCAATATTAAAGATTTTTTAAACAACGCACCGCATATTTTAGATGGCATTGGCGGTAGTGAAGAAGAATATTGTATGCTAAAATTGCGGTTAAGCGACGGTTTAAACAACGATGAATTTTTAAGCCGGTTCGGTTACGATATACCTAAAAGATATTTTGAAAAAGCTAAGTTATACCAAAAGTACGGTTTACTCAAAGTAACTTCTAATAATATCTATTTCACAAAAGAAGGTTTTTTAGTTTCAAATACTTTATTGTTTAAAATAATATTACAATAATTTAAATTTTTATGTATAATTAAGATAAAGTCAACATATAAAAAATAGTAATCTCTGAAAAATTTTAGCTTTACGATCAAGCAATAGAAAAAGAAAGGGTAATACAACATGAAATCAGAAATCTCAGAATTCATAAACGTCCTTGCGAAAAATCCGAAACTACGATTTCAGTTCAACAATGCAAAATCTGCAAAAGAGAGCTACAATATTGCAAAACCATATATAAAAAATCTATCATTATCAAATTTGGTAAAAGAAATGCAATATTTAACAGAATTTTCAAGTACCGAAAAAGTACCACAACTATATCATGATGCTATTTAGGCTTAGCTGTAGTAAAAGCTATGCGATGGTCTTTGCTTTTTTTATAATTGTCTGTGAATAAAACGAGGATTTGTATATTTTAATATAATTTGTAGATGATTTTTTAAAATATACAAAACGTAATGACTGATTTTTTGAATTAAGGTTGCCTGTCTGCTGCATATTTTTTTATCAGCCAAAAGCATATATAAAGCTAGAGTAACGGCAGTCTAATTCACAACAGTGAAGATATAATCTGCCATAGAGAAGCATTTTTGCAGCTATTGATATGCCTCAGATTAACGACGTTGTAAGATAACTGCATTTTAGTCCTTTTTTGGCACACCTTTTTACCGCAGAAAATAATGCAAATTCATTATTTATATCAATACTTAGCAAAATTCTTCCTATAATTTAATAAAAAATATGTTCAAAATAAACTATATAAGAAATTATCATATTCAGGGCGAAGAAAGTGATTTTTTGAAAACTTACATCTAAATTGAACATATTTTTATTGAGTTATATAACAAATTTTATTGTACAGCCATAATTTAGATGGGATAACGTATAGCTTCATGCGCAACGCTAAATTTTGGCAGCAAATTTTACCACAAGCTCAGGCCGCAGCTTTCCAGTAGGGAGGATCTAGCGCGCTGCGAAAAGGCAGCTAAGCTTGCGCTGGCAAATCGCATATTTTTGAAAATTGCATCCAATTGAATAGATTTTTAAGTAAATTATAAGTGTGATTTAGTTGCATATTGATATAAATTTAAAAAGAGGGTCGGGGCGACGGTTTTAGCGGCGAAGCAGGCACACTAAAGAAAAGCAGAGCACAATGGGAAATATTTCCATTACGGCAAGAAACAAGCAAAGCTAAACGGAAGCCCAAAGGGGTAACTTCTCAACAATTCAGCAGAGCGTGTACTTATTTTTGTTACAGTGAAAAATCGTTCTGACTTTCAAAATTTATGCTGCATTTTAGTCTTTTTTGGCACACCTTTTTACCGCAGAGAATAATGCGAATTCATTATTTATATCAATGCTTAGCAGAATTTTTCTTATAACTTAATAGAAAATATGTTCACAATAAACTATATAAGAAATTATCATATTCAGGGCGAAGAAAGTGATTT
>JAISBW010000035.1 GCA_031265995.1 Oscillospiraceae bacterium | reverse complement strand
GCCAGAAGACCGGCATATTTACTGGGTTTATTGAAATTTTTGACGTATTTTTTGTAGCCATGAAAAGACACTTTCAAAATTCTGCAAAATAATGATTTCTTACCATTTTTAGCATTGTTATTAATATACTCAAATCTCAATTTAGCCCCTACTTCTTCCGGCGAGCAGCGAAAAAACTTGCTGCATCCTCTAAAATTTTATTTCCTTCTTTAAGCTGTATGTTTTCAGTTTTAAGCATCTTGTGATATTACAAAAAAGTGGACCGGAAGACGTAAAGATTGGGGTCAAATTTATTCTCAGCTCTCGGTTTTCTTCGATGACAGACTACCTGGCTAAACTATTGATTTTTAATCGAGTACGCACTATCATAATCTTATAATTTGTTCTCACGCTGGTTTTCGGACTTTACACAAAATTTGGGATATACTCGAACATGAAGTTCACAAGCCTGTTCACATTGTTAGAGATAAACTTTCCGAACACGAAGATAAATCTTTCGACAACGTGTGGAGGCAGTGCTGCTTGTCGCGATTGTGATTGCGTTCTGGAGCTTACACCCATCGCCCCTACAACTAGCAGCAATGGCACATAAGCAATGAGAATTTGCCAAAATTTCATTATATTTTTTAAAATTTTATTGGAGAGATGGATGTTTTATGTCAGATACTTTTTCAGTCGGCGTTTCTGAAGGAAGTTTGAGTTCGCGTGAAGAAATAAAAGTTCTTTTGTGTTATGTTTTTGCTAGTTTTAATTTCCCTATTGAAGGCAGTTCTGTAATTTCGGCTATTCAAAGTATAGAAATCGCTAATTATTTTGATTTAAATGATGTTCTTTCAGAACTTGTAAAAGATAAAATTCTTGAACGTGAAAAAGAAAAATTTAAAATAACGGAATTAGGCCGTTTAATTTCTGAGAATTTAGAAAATAAAGTTCCCTTAAGTATCCGCATTAAGGCTGTGAAAACGGCACACAAATTCGTGGAAAATAACAGAAATGAAAAAGAAAATTATGTGGTAATAAAAAAAAAATCAATGGCTATAATGTTGAATGTAATGTTTCCGACGGGGAGCAAACTCTTATGTCAATTAATATGTATGTGCCAGACCTAAAGCAGGCTTTAAAAGTTCGCTCAAATTTTTATAAAAATCCTCAAAAAATATACGAAAATTTGATATCTAGTCTAATTTTCTGAAATGGTAAAAATAGCCAAAATTTACGAAGCTTTTAAGAATTTAAAAATGAGGTAAAATATGAATTTTTCTGGAAATGTTGGATTTAAATTCAATCAAATTTTAAAATCAGTTAAAAGATTTATTTTTTCTTCAGTGTTAATATTTGTTCTATTTTGCCTGTCAGTAAGTTTTACTTTAGGTAACTATAATTCAAATAATTTAGAATATTTAAATAAAATTATTCTAACAATAGGATTCGGAATTATTTGTTGTATTTTTTTTGAGTTAATTTATGAAAAATACTTTGATAAAAACAAACAAATTAGAGTTTTAATTCAAATTTTTGCCTTATTTTTAAGTGCAATTCCGTATATTTTATTTAGAATTTACAATTTCAATGAATATCTTTTGTTAGGTTTTGGAGGAATATTAGTTTCGCTTATTTTAATGATTTTCTATTTTTCAGATAAAGGGAATATTTCCGCAACTTTTTCTTATATTATGAAAAATATTTTGTTTAATTTTTTTATACTCGGAACTGTTTTTATAGGCGGTTCGCTTTGTATTTCGGCATTCATTAATTTAGTTCATAATTTTCAAAATAATAGGGCGTACATTTTATTAGGAGAATTTTCTGTAATTTTATTATTTTTACACTTGTGTTTATTGGCTTTGCCGAGCAAACATCGTGAATTAACTATTCCTAAAGTTTTTAAAATTTTGGTTTTTAAAGCAATGTTTCCAGTTTATATTCTATTATTGTTGATTTTATATATTTATTTATTTAAAATATTGATCACATGGACTTTTCCGTCAGGTCGAATAAATTCGTTTGTATTAATTTCATCGTTTTTATATATGTTTTTTGTGTTCGCTTTGAATCAATATAAAAATGAAAATAAGCTAATAAAATTGTTTTTAGATTATTCTGGATATGCCGTAATTCCAACAGTTTTAATGCAATTTATGGCAATTTACATAAGAGTTTCAAATTACGGTTTGACGAGTTTTAGGTATATTTCAATTATTTTCGGTGTTTTTACGCTAGTTTTTGCTATAATTACTTTATTTAGAAAAGAAAAAATTTTGAAAAACAGTTTAATAGTTTTGTTGAGTTTTGTCTTATTTTTAACTGTTACACCGTTTAATACATTTGATATTCCTATTTTAGAACAGACTTATAGATTGAAAAAATTATTATTAAAAAACCAAATGTTAGATGACGATAAAATTATTAAAAACGAAAATATTGATGCTGATGAAAAACTTAAGATAATGTCCGCTTATAATTTTATAAGAAAAAATAAAACAGAAAATTCTCATATAAAAGCAAAATTTTTATTAAATATACCGTATTTAAACGAGAATGTTTTTGAATTTAAAGATTAAACGTGTCATTAAACCAATTCTTTTTGCCAATTTCACCGCAATCGCGGTTCTCGAAACGTTCACCCCCATACAACGCTACGCGCATTCCTGCGCTCCTTATTCCGTAAAATTGACAAAAAATTTGGTTTTAGGACATGTCTGCCGTTATCGTTTTTATAGATATCCTAAAACAGAGATTCCGGATTTATATCAATAAAAATTGAAACTGAATTTTTTATTCCAGACGCAATTTCAAAATTCTCAATTTTGCGTGTTTTTTCGTAAGTTTTCATTGATTTTAAGATAAATTCTCTGAATATTTTATTGTTTTTGCATTTTAGAATAATTTTGTACCTAAATTTATTGAAAGCTTTTTTTATAATTGCCGGTGTCGGCGAAAGAATTCTTAAA
Source organism: Oscillospiraceae bacterium (assembly GCA_031265995.1). Classification (GTDB taxonomy): domain Bacteria; phylum Bacillota; class Clostridia; order Oscillospirales; family Acutalibacteraceae; genus Improbicoccus. The sequence goes on along the minus strand of JAISBW010000035.1, from coordinate 5,781 downwards.
GGTAGCTCGGAAAATGAATTTTTTGCTTCAAACTTTAAAATTTCGCAAAAAAATTTGCACGAAATCTCTGTTTTTTGCTCATTCGTACCAGTAAACCCTATAAGACAAATATCGCTGAATGGCGGATAAAGAAGTTTTTTTCTTAAAATTATTTCATTTTTAAAGAAATTATCATAATCTTGTTTAGAAGCAAGTTCAATTATGTTGTTATAAGGCGAAAAAGTTTGAATTAAAGAAGCGCATTTCAAATGGCTTTCTCCTCTTCCCGAGCGCCCTGTAACCTGAGCAATCAGCGAAAAAGCACGCTCATATGATTTATGGTATTGACCGTAAAGCGCGTGATCCGCACATAATATTCCGATTAAATTAACGTTTTCAAAATCAAGACCTTTGGCGACCATTCTAGTTCCCAACATAATATCATATTTATTATTTCTAAAATCCTCAAACATTTTTTTATATGATTCTTTAGAAACAGTTGTGTCAGCGTCAACTCTAAGGCATCTTGCCGAGGGGATAAATTTTTTAATTTCATCTTCAAGTTTTTGGGTTCCCGTTCCTGTAAATCTGATTTTATTTTTTCCGCAAGAAGGGCAAATTTTTGGAATAATTTCTGAATAACCACAACAATGACATAATAATTTGCCTGAATTTTGAACGATTTGTGAATTTTCCAGAAGTATTTTTTTATAATGGGCGCTTAATGTAATGTTGCAATTAGGGCAAATCAAAACGTTTCCGCAAAATGCACATCTGACAAGTGTGTGAAATCCGCGTCTGTCGAGGAGAAAAATCGATTTTTTTTTGTTATTTAAATTTTCAGAAAGAATTTCGATAAGTCTTAGGCTGAGCATTTCTGAAAGCATGTGTGTTTTTCTCATGTCTATAATTTCGGGTTTAGAAAAACTTGCATTTCCGTATCGCTGAGTTAATTTGACCAAAAAAATGGAACCTTTCATCGCAGAATAAAAAACTTCAACTGAAGGAGTTGCAGAAACAAGCAACAATTTGCCGTTATCGTGCCTACACAAAAAATTTGCTGCTTCTCTAGCATGAAACCTTGGTTTAGAATCGGATTTATAAGTTGGTTCCTGTTCTTCGTCTATTATCGTGAGACCGATTTTCTCAAAAGGGGCAAAAACTGCGCTGCGTGTTCCTATTGCAATTTTTGCTACACCTATTTTTACCTTATACCATTCTTCTCGTCTTGATTTAGGCTTTAGTCCGCTGTGGAAAAAAGCTATTTTTTCTTTTCCGAATCTTTTTTCAAAAACCACCGATGCCTGCGAAATTAATGAAATTTCAGGCACCATAAACAAAACATTTTCTCCGCGCTCTAATGCCATCGAAGCAATTTCTAAATAAACTTTAGTTTTCCCGCTACCGGTTACCCCATAAAGCAGCGCAGGTTTTTTTGTCTCATCTTTAAACCAATTCGCAAGCTTATCATAAGTGCACGCTTGAGCGGGCGAAAAAATTGTTTTTTCTTTATTATTATTGCAAGAAATTTTTAAATCAAGCAAATTAGAAAAAACATCCGTCCCGACTGTTTTTCCGCACGAAAGACAAGCAACCGACGCTTCGTAAATAGAACAAAAATATCTTTCGCTCATCCATTTTGCAAGCTTTAAAAATCTTAAAGGCAAAACAATTTTATCTGCTAAATCGATAACTTCTTTTAATTTTTTTTCTTCACAATTATTGGCAAATTCTAAAACAAAAGCAGAACGTTTTGCGTTACCTTTTCCAAAGGGAACAAAAACACGTGATCCAACATTTATTTTTGTCTCAAGGTTTTTGGGGACAACATAAAGAAAAGGCAAATCAAAATGAAACCCGACTTTTTCCACACTGACTTTAACAACCAAAGGTAGGTTCCTAGTCTTCGGCAATAGTACAAATTCGATTTTTAAAATCTATTGCCGCGGCGCTGACCGCGTTTTCTTCAATCGGCTCGCCCCTCATTTCATGATCAGATATTATATCCCGCGCACGCTTTGCCACAGCAATTACCAACGCGAAACGGCAAGCTTTTCCGTTTATCATATCATCAACCGAAGGTAAAACATGTTTCATAAAAACCTCTTTTATATTATTATAATTTTTTTTTATAATTTTTTATTATATCCAAAATCTTAAGAGCACATTCTTCGGAATTTTCATTTACAACTGAAAACTTATATCCGCTTGCCTGATCTATTTCAATTTCTGCTTGTTTTAATCTTTCTTCAATTTCAGCTTCTTTATTAAGCCCACGGTTCCTGAGTCTTCGAGCGAGAACTTCTAAAGACGGAGGCGTTATAAAGATGCTAAGAACATTTTTTAGTTTTTTACATATCGAAAAATAACCTCCGATATCTATTTTTAAGATGACATCTTTTCCAGAAAGCAAAAGACTATCAACAAAATTTGCAGAAGTTCCATAAAAATTCCCACAATAATAAGTGTACTCTAAAAATTCATCGTTATTTAATAGTTTAGAAAATTTATCTTTTTGTAAAAAAAAATAGTCCTTTCCATCAATCTCACCAACACGAGGCGACCTTGTAGTGGCGGAAACAGAAAGCTTTAAATTTGGCTCTAAACTTAAGACTCTTTTTAAAACGGTGTCTTTGCCAACGCCTGACGGACCCGAAATAACTATAATTAAACCTTTCACACAAAACACCACTTTGGAGGCGCCACTCGGAATCGAACCGAGGAGTAAAGGTTTTGCAGACCTCTGCCTTACCTCTTGGCTATGGCGCCATTGCCGATCAATAATTATGCAAACTATGGCACTGAAAATTCCCTATGTTAATTCATCCTTATTTATCCTTTGGTTACGGCGCCAAAAAGACCCAGAATCAAAAGCAAAAACCACAAAATTGCACATAGAATATTTGAAGATAATCCACCAAAAACCTAATTTAAACATTTTATTACTCAAAAAAACTTTTTGGCGATAATTTTTTCAAACAACATAAACACATACCTATTTGAAACATGGAGCGGACAACGGGGCTCGAACCCGCTACCTCCACCTTGGCAAGGTGGCGCTCTGCCAGATGAGCTACGTCCGCTAATCTAAACTTATGACACTCCGATGGTGCCTTCGGACGGAATCGAACCGCCGACACGAGGATTTTCAGTCCTCTGCTCTACCGACTGAGCTACAAAGGCACATTGGCGACCCGGAACGGGCTCGAACCGTCGACCTCTAGCGTGACAGGCTAGCGTTCTAACCAACTGAACTACCGGGCCAAATTTACTACAAACAATGGTGGGAACGACAGGACTCGAACCTGTGACCTCTTGCTTGTAAGGCAAGCGCTCTAACCGGCCGAGCTACGCTCCCTTTATAAACGCGCGACCAATCTGTTTTGTTCACTCTATCAAAATAAGTTTGAAATGTCAACACATTTTAGAGACATAGTCGACCCCCTTTTTTTCAAAAAGTCTCAATTAGAATTAGATATAGAAAAACACGAACGCATATCTGATAAAATTCAGAAAATGTGCAAACGATTACGACAACACATACACAAATTTGACAATTTTTGGAAAGCGAGCATATCCAAATTTTGTGTTTGTTTGTATATAAATTTTTTAAGATATGTGTAAAGCCGCCCTTAAAGGGTGGTTTTTTTGTTCTGGAATTCAATTTTTTAACTTTTTCTTTTTTAAAATTGAAATAAACTCGTATATTACACCCAAGGAAATGACAATTCCTATAAAAGTTCCCAAAAATTTAAAATAGGATTTACTTTTGTTTTTTAAGTTTTCTTCAGGTTGGTGTTCTTCTTTTTCTTCGCTTATTTCATTCATTTCGATATTATTAATTTCTGCATTGTTAATTTCCGCAGTAGCGATTCTATTCGGGCTTTTATTTGGTTCTTTAATTTTTTTCGTCTTTATTTTTTTGCTTTTTTTAACTTTTGCTTTCTTATTCAAATTTTTGGATCTATTTTTATTTTTGCTCGCTTCAATAGGTTTTTCATCTCTAGAAACTTTAATTCTATAAGTGTTCTTGGCATTTTTGTCAGAAACTTTTAGATTAATTTCAGTTGTTTTTCCAGGCTTTAAAAGTCTTTTTCTATTAACTTTAATTTTTTCGGTTCCGTTTTTGCCTTCGGTTTTAAACTCTATTGAATTTACCGAATGAGGGACTTTAATTTCGTAATTGTAAATTTCTGATGAAAATTTAGGAGAAAGAACACTTTCAGATGGTTCAATAGATTTAAGAAAACATTTTTTAAAATCAATCGGAATAGTTTTATTTATCTCTTTAATATCAATTTTTTCTTGTCCATTTTTTATATTTTCGAAATTAAAATTTAAAGCAATTTCATCATAAATATCTGGTTTTGGTTTTAAATTAAATTCTAATAATCCAACGTCGTTACATTCTGAATTAATTACTATTTTATTTTTATTTTTTAAACGAAATCTAATTTCATCATCGAATGTCTTAATTGTAAAATTTTTGTTTTTAAAATCTTTTTTGATTATATTAACTAATTTTTTCTGCATTTTTCTTTCGATTTTCAATTTTATTTCAAAAGAATCAAGAATTATGTCTTCCATTGACGACGCTAAAATTTTTATCGGAAATTTTTCACCGAAAAATATTCTTTCAGGAACGACAATGTTAATTTCAAGAGCATTTGAACATACTGATAAAAAACAAAATAAAAAAAATGTTAAAATAAACCTTTTCAAACCAATACCTCTTGTTTTTTTCTCATAATTATCTATAATCCTCGGGCGGGAGTGGGTTTTTTGGCTACATCAATTGATTTTTTGGTAGATTTTTTTAATTCATATGGAAAAAGCTTGCTTTTTGCATTGATAATTTTAGTTCTGGGATTATGGTTAATAAATAGAATAAGCCGAATTCTGATGTTGTTTTTGCATAAATCAAATGCAGATCTCGGGATAATCTCTATTTTAGATTCTTTAATTAAAGTTTCTCTCAGGATTTTGCTTGCAATTTTGATTTTAGCTTCTTTAAAAGTCAATATAATTTCAATGATAACAGCGATCAGTGCGTCTCTTCTTACAATTGGATTAGCGCTTAAGGATAGTCTTTCGAATTTTGCGGCCGGAGTTTTGATTGTCCTCAATAAACCTGTTCACATAGGGGATCACATAGAAATTGATTCTGTCAGCGGAGTTGTTGTACGTATAGATACAATGTTCACTATGCTTTGCACAGATGACGATAAAACGATTATTGTTCCAAATTCAAAAATGATTTCTTCAGTAATCGTAAGGAAAAGCGATTGGGACGTGTACTGCTTTAATTTTAGATATTTAATCAAAAATATTCAAAATTTTAAAGGAATAGAGAAAAATTTTGAACGCCATATATTGGCGCCTGAGAGCAATATACTTGCCAATCCAGCTTCGGAATTTAAATTCACAGTCAAAAACAATAATGAATCTGAAATAAATTTGACAGTCTGGATCAGAAAAAACAAGACCCCAGGGGCTAAACAAAAACTCAAGGCCCTTATGTATTCCCAATTCGAGAAATGCGGCGCCGAAATTGTCGAGGAAGACATCTCCCATTCAAATCATATTATAAATTAATTTCCTTGTCAATATATACTTTCAAAATATTTCTGAAAGGTTTAAGAACCTGTATTCAAAATGGCAAATTCCAAATTTTTGAAGAATTTTTCTCCAAAATAAGGAAAAAAGCGCAATGAATACTTGATGTATTCTGAGCATTTTTGACAAAATTTTGAAAAAAATTATTGAAAATTGGGTATTTTGATCCTTTTGAATACAGGTTCT
>JAISBW010000005.1 GCA_031265995.1 Oscillospiraceae bacterium | reverse complement strand
TACTGCATTTACACGAAATTCTTGTGTATAACTTCTTTGCATTTTGAATTTCACCTTTCCTTAATTTTATTTGATTTATTTGGCGAAATTCATTGTAACTTTTTTTGTACCAGATCAGGTTTGTATTTCCGAATATGAGTAGCATTGTCTCAGGACTTGGCGAGTAACTTTATGAAAGTGAAATTGCGTCAAATTTGAATACCTATATGGGTCTTATTTTTGAACAAATTTGCAAGCAATATTTTTTTGAGCTTGCAAAAAATAACAAACTGCCGTTTTTTATAGGTAAAATTGGTCGCTGGTGGGGCAATGACCCAAAAAATAAATATGAGGCTGAAATTGATATTTTAGCTTACAAATGTAAAAAAGATGCAATTTTTGCTGAATGTAAATGGACTAACGAAAGAATTGATCTAAAAATTTTAGAAAATTTGATACAAAAAAGCAAAATTTTTAGGTTTGAAAAAAATTATTTTTATTTGTTTTCAAAGTCAGGATTTACAAAAGCTGTTATAGATAAAGCAAGTGAAGATAAGAATATTAAGCTTTTTAGTTTTGAGGAGATGGCAGAAAATGACTAATTCTAAACCATCTCCTACGATCAATTTGCGCTTGCGAAGACGTGGGAATCGGCTAATACGCAGGCAATAACTTTTGTGAAATCCTGTGTCAATATTGCATTTCAAGTAGGCTTGCCTGAAGCCTGAATTCCGCTTTGTGAATCCGTTATTACCATTGAATTTATTTAAAAAATACAGTATAATTAAAATAGGCATATCGATATGTTTAATTTTTTTTGCAAGACAATTTTGGTGTTCTTTGCATTGGAGGTGTTTTTTATGTCAATAGAAGGAATTGAAGAAAAATTAGATGAAGTTTCAGGCGGTTGCGGTAAAAAACCAGAAATTATTAAGGGCGAGAATGGAAAGTTTCATTTGGCTATTGGCGGAAGCTTTGAAAGCGAAAATGAAGCAAAAGCATATTTGAAAGGAGTCGAAGATTCCAGGCACCGTGCTCATCATCCAAGATTTCACCTTAAACGTGAAGGCGGTTGTTGCTGTTGTAAAGACGACGCAAAATCATAATATTGGATTATAAACATGCGGCATGATATTACCAGTATTTCTAAAATATGGTCGACACATACATTTGTGATCTATAAATGGTTACATATGTGTGTGTTCGGTGTTTTTTAAGGATAATATTAATAGTTTTATGACTATCAAAATTTCAAAATACATAGGCTTTTGTTTCGGCGTTTCTCGTGTGGTTAATTCTGTGTTTAAGAATTCAGATAAAAAAATTAAAATTTTGGGCGAAATTGTTCATAATGAAATTCTTATAAATAAATTAAAAAAAAATAAAAATATAACTTTTATAGAAGATGTCAAAGAAGTGCGCTTTGGTGACACAGTTGTCACTAGAGCACACGGGGAAAAGAATAATATTTTAAAACATCTTGTTGATAAAGGCGCGTTTTTGGTTGATATGACTTGCCCTAAAGTCGCGGCTATTCAAAACATAGTTGAAAAATCAAGTAGAAAAAATGTTTTTATTATCATAGGTGATAAAAATCATCCAGAAATTATCAGTATTGTCAGTAGAAATGATTTATCGATAATCATAGATAATCTTTCAAGTGCTAAAAATTTTATATCAGACGTAAAATTTAAAAAAAAGAATTTTATCAGCAGGTATATTGTGGCAGCACAAACAACATACGATTTAGAAAAATATAAAGAAGTTTGCGATTTTTTAAAAGACAATTTAGAAAATGTTGAATTTAAAAATACAATATGCGGCGACATTTTAAAACGTCGAGAAGAAATTTTAGAAAACGCCCCGAAATCGGATTTAGTTATCGTTATAGGAAGCGAAAAAAGCTCAAATACTAGAAATTTATTCATTATTGCGCAAAAGTTTTGCAAATCTATTTTGATTAGTAACAAGAAATGTTTTGACTTTGAAATTCTAAGATCAAAAAGTAAAATTTTCCTATGTAGCGGGGCATCTGCAATGAAAGAAACCGCGGAAGAATTCATAAATTCCGCTAAAAAATATTGTTTACAAAATAAATTGGATTTAGAAATACAAAGATGATTTATTTTTAATTTCGAAAAAATAGATTTCCGAAACAAATTTAAAAGATTTTGGTGGGATTAAATGAAATTATCTTTTTTTAAATTCAAACCATTTAAATTTTATATCTTAGCTTTTTGCGTAACACTTCCTTGTGAAGTTTTCGCCATCAATGGCAATGATATCTCCGCAAGATCCGCCGTAATAATTTGCTCAGATTCATTTGACAAAATATGGGGAAAAAACGAAAACGAAAAACTCCCCATGGCAAGCACCACCAAAATTATGACTTCGATTTTGGCACTACAAAAGGCCGCTGCACAAGGAAACCAAGAATTTGAAATAACTGAAGAAATGATAAATGTCGAAGGAACCTCAATGGGTCTAATGCCTGAAGATAAGATAAATCTCGAAACGCTTGCAAAAGGTATGCTTTTGCCTTCAGGAAATGACGCTGCAAATGCCGCCGCAATTTTAATTTCAGGCACTCTTGAAAAATTTGTTGAATTGATGAATGAACACGGCAAACAAATTGGAATGAAAAACACAAATTTTTGCACTCCTTCAGGACTTGACTATGGAAATCATTGTTCGACGGCAATAGATATGGCAGTTCTTGGTGCTTATGCAATGGAAAACGAAAATTTTTCTTCAATAGTTCGCAAAAACCATATAAAAATTAATTTTTCAGACTCTAAAAGAACTATTATGTTGGAAAATCATAATAAACTTTTAAAATTATATAAATATTGTGTAGGAATCAAAACTGGATTTACAAAAAAAGCCGGAAGATGCCTTGTTTCTTGCGCCGAGAAAAATGACGTAAGACTGGTGGCGGTTACTCTGAATGCTCCGAACGATTGGGATGATCATAAAAAACTGTATGAATTTGGATTTAATTCGGTTGTAACTAAAACCTTCGACGAAAGCAATTTTCTTAAAGAATTGCCTTTGATAAAAGGAGAATTGGAAAAATTCGAAGTCATAGGAACTACAAAATTCAAACGAACATTCAGAAAAGGATCGGAACAAAACCTAACCAGAGTTGTCGAACTTCCAAAATCTTTAAAAGCGCCCGTCGAAAAAGGCAGTGTCGTTGGGCAAGTCAGTTATTTTTTAGGGAACAAGAAAGTAGGAGAAAACATACTTACCGTTAAGGAAAGCGTGCCTGCAAAAAAGCGAAAAAATATATTTAAAATAATAGGTGAATTTTTTAGTAATATATTTAAAAAATAAGAAAACTAACTGAGTTTATGAGAACAATTTCTAAATTTTTAAAAAAATTTAGTTTTTTTTAAATTGCAAATTATTCATACAAAACTTTTTCTAAGAAAGCTACATTCTAAAGAACTAATTTCTTCAAGAAGTAAAACAAGTCCTTGTGCTTTTTCTACTGTTTTCACAATTTCAGAAATATTTGTCGATTTTATTTTTGCTGCTAAGTCATTAAAACAAAAATATAATCCTCCTACAGAATTAAACATTACCCAATGGTAATTTAAGCTGGCTGCTACTGTTACAACATGAAAAAATTTACCGTCAATTTCAATGATAGGTTCAAAATCTATTCCTCTTTGTTTGGCTAGTCCGTCAACCACCATATTTTCAATGTGAACAGCTACAAAATTTCTTTCTCCGCATTGATGAACATAAAGCTTTTTTGGGTGTTCTTCTACTTTTTCCACTGGTAAAACGTCTGGATCTAAAACAACAACTTCAACACCATCAAAAACTTCACTTAATCTCCTATTACTTGCCTTACATACTGGACGATTTACCGTGAATGGAAAAGTAGAAGCAAGAGCCTGAGAAATCTCTCCACTACTCATAGAATCTTTAAGAGGAAAAAACACTCCTTCGCTCATTACAGCGGCACCAATTTCTCTATAACGTTCTCTGCTAACGCTTTCTATTTTTACTAACATTTCACTTGGAGTAAAATCTTTTCCACTTGCTACTTCATAATATGATATTTTTCCACTATCTACACGCTTTCTAAATCTATCTTTAAGATTATTGGAACTTAGATAAAGTTGTTCTATAGCTTGAAAACTTTCCTCAACTTGACCTTCTCCTCTATATTTATCAATTTTTTCTAAAAAAGCAAAATAAGGATTAAGTGAAGAGTTTCCCAACACTGTATCATATTCTCTAAGATCTTCGCCAACTTCTCTTAAAGCATTGAAAGATTTCTCCGAAATTTTTTTAAGATTTACACGAATTCCACTGGTACCTACTGTTACTCCATCAAGTTTTTTTGATTCTAAACTCCTATAAATGCAAAATCCAATATCGTCAAACGCACGCCTTTTAGAGATTTTTTCTAAATTAGTTAAATCTGCTTCTATTCCTTTTGCTAACGCATTATCAAATATTTCACAAATATCTTCAAAAATATCGATAGGGCGGCGACCTTCACTTAAATTGTTGGCAATTAATCTTGATACTTTTGCCCGAAATTCTTCACGCCCACATCTTATTGACGCAGAATAATAAAACCAATTAAAGACGGCAGCGTAACAAGTGTTCTCTCCATGTCTCTGATTAGGCATTAATGGTTTCAAAGTAGATAATCTAGTATCGCCACCAGGGCCGGCATCTGTAATCGGAGAACTAATACCACCTTTAAAACCATTAAAAACATAACCTATTGAAGTTGCAACGAAAGCACATAAACCAAACATAAAATAATTAAGCTTATTAAAACTAAGCTCTTCTATAACCTCATTTACTGTTTTTTTTATTGCTTCTTTGTTAAGGCCAAAAAGCCTATCTTTGGGCTCCTTATTCGAATATTCTTCGCTAACTTTTGGCGCTTCATTACTTGGGTCTTCTTTAAGTTTTAAATAATAATTCTTTTTTTCATCGCTGGTGTACGATAGTACATCTAAACCCCACGACGAAAATGTAATCAGAGAAAGAGCGAATGCGGCAAAACGTTTTTTAGCGGTGTTTGCGGAATTCTCAGAATTTGTATTAAAATATTTGTTTTTATTTTTTTTAAACTTGCTCATTAATTAAACCTATCAAAATATTAATTCATATTTAAAAACAATTAAAATATGCATCTTAATAAAACCAAACCTCTAGCAATTTTAACATATTTTTTGTTTTGTGTCAAATTTTAGAAAGTACTGAAAAACCAACTAAGAACCTGCATTCAAAAGGGATCAAAACACCCAATTTTCAATAATTTTTTCAAAATTTTGTCAAAATGCTCAGAATACGTAAAGTATTCGTTGTGATTTTTTCCTCATTTTGAAGAAAAATTCTTCGAAAATTTGAAATTTGCCATTTTGAATACAGGTTCTAAATTATCTTTATTTTTGAATAAAAATAATTTAAATGCAAGTTTTTAAATTATAAATTAATTTATTAGTAACGCGTGCAGCACAAACATTTTCCGCTACATCATGACATCTTATAATATTGGCGCCATTACAAATAGCTACCGTGTTTAACGCAATCGTGCCAAATACGCTTTTTTCTTTTTCACATAAAGCTCCTACAACCTTTTTGCGAGAAGCGCCTATTAAAATAGGAATTTCTTTTATTTTCAGTTTTTTAATATTCTTTATAACCTCTAAATTTTCTTCATAAGTTTTATGAAATCCAATACCCGGATCAAGACAAACGCGTTCACTTTTAATACCATAAAGATTTAATATTTTAAGTTTTTTTATAAAAAAATCAAATATTTCTGTCTCAATATTTATATTTTTACTTATATTTTTAGTCTGTTTTACATTCGTAAGTATTCCAGTTTTTGGAGAATAAACGCCGTTTTCAAATTTATTAACTCCATGCATAAGCACATAACCACAATCGTTTTCGGCTATGATTTCTAACATTTTATGATTTGCAAATCCAGTTACATCGTTTATTATGTTTGCTCCTAAACGCAAGGATTCAATAGCAACCTCTGGATAAAAAGTATCGATTGAAATCGGAATCTTTATTTTGCCTTTTAAAATTTCCAAAACAGGGACCAAACGTGATAACTCTTCTTTAGGTGAGATTAAATTATAAAAAGGGCGTGTAGATTGCGCGCCTATGTCTAATATATCGGCACCCTCATTTTGAATTTGCATTGCCCTCTCAAGAGATTTTTCGGGCGTACTCCAGAGACCGCCATCAGAAAATGAATCCGGCGTAACATTCAAAATCCCCATGACACAGGTTTTTGTTGTTAAATTAAAATTAAATTTACCTGCTTTCCAAAGAATCAAATTATTTGTTCATCCATTTTTATAGTTTAGAACCTGTATTCAAAAGGGCAAATTCCAAATTTTTGAAGAATTCTTCTTCAAAATGAGGAAAAAAACGCAACAAACACTTTACGTATTCTGAGCATTTTTGACAAAATTTTGAAAAAATTATTGAAAATTAGGCATTTTGATCCTTATTGAATACAGGTTCTTACTATGCCAAAAAAATATTTAATATTTTTTCATATTCTGCGCAAGGATCTTCAGCACGAGTAATCGGCCTTCCAACCACAATAAAATCGCTTCCAAATTTTTTGGCTTCAGCCGGAGTCGATGTTCTAGCCTGATCATCTCTAGAACTTTCATATCTTATGCCTGGAGTAACCGTTAAAAAGTCTTTTCCACAACTGTTTTTAATGCTACAAACCTCATGCGGTGAACAAACAACACCGTTTGCCCCATTTTCTTTGGCAATTTTTGAATAATTCAAAACAGCTTCGTCTATAGACGGCAATTTTTTAATTTCTTTGCAATTTTTAACATTTAAAATTTCATTCGCAAAAACTTCTTCTGAAATACTAGTAAGGATGGTAACCGCCAAAATCTTCAAACCACCGTTGGCAGCTTCGCTTGCCGCAGATATCATTCGAGAACCACCGAACGCATGGATCGAGAGCATGTCCGCACCCAAAACAGCCAGACTTTTAACTGCGCCGTATACTGTATTTGGTATATCGCAAAGTTTTAAATCCAAAAATATTTTGTGACCTAAATCTTTGATTTCACGAACAAAATCAGATCCACACCCATAGAAGAGTTCCATTCCTATTTTTAAAAACAACCCTCTCCCTTTGAATAAATCCAAAAAACCCAAAGTTTGATGTTTATTTGGGAAATCGCACGCAATAATTACATCTTTCAAAATAAACACCACACTCTTAGAATCTGTCTTCAAAAAGACCAAAACATCCAATTTTCAATAATTTTTTTCAAAATTTTGTCAAAAACGCTCAGAATACGTAAAATATTCATTGCTCTTTTCTTCTCATTTTGAAGAAAAATTCTTCAAAAATCTGGAATTTGCCCTTTTGAATACAGGTTCTTAATTCCTTCTTACTTCAGAAGTTCCCTTTTCACGCAAATAAGTTGATTCCATGTCCGATAAAAAAAGCTTAACTGCTAAAGGATATTTTTCGTAGGCAATTCCAATAGAAAAACTGCCGCCTTTCACTGCATCATCAAAACCACCCATATGCCATCTTATTGCCATTGCTTCTGCGGGCTTTAAGCGTATAAATCTTTCTATTAAAAATACGGATTTTTCCCCATGACCATACGGGAACGTGTCATCTATTGAATAAAACGGAACTTTCTCCCAAGCTCCAGTAAGTTCATTCTTGACGTTGCGACTTTTTACGACATAAAAATTTATCTTACATATATCATGCAAAAGCGCGCAAATCGCAAAAGATTCTTCGTTGTCTTCACTTCCAAAATACCTCTCGCGCATAACTTCATAAACTTTAACGCTGTGTTCTGCAAGACCAGATTCTTTTGCACAATGATATTTCGCACTAGCGGGAGCCACAAAAAAATCAGTACCCTCAAGCCAATCAAGCAACTCTTGAACACCCTCACGATTTACATTATTTTTAAATATTTTGATAAACTTCTCTTTCATGGTACTTTAATCTTATCTTGAAAAACATTTTTTGTCAAATGGCAAAATTTAGGTCATATCATGAAATAGTCTTTGCCCTCTGCCGTGGGCGGTGTAGGTACTTATATCCTCACGATTTTCCTAACCATTTTGTAAAGCAGCAATATTTGCTAGATGAAATTAAATAAGAAAAATACTACGAATTCGGTAAAAACAAAAATGAACAGAGTTTTAAGAATTTTTGGGAGAAAATCAAATGAATTTTAACAAAAAATGGTCAAAACGGCATTACGATGAATTTATAGAATATTTAAAATCATTCGAAGATTTAAAATATAAAAACTTTAATTCAAGAATTATGAATGACAAAACTTGCGAATTTATTGGTGTTAGAACGCCAATTTTGCGAAAAATCGCCAAAGAAATTGCCAAGAATGATTACAAAGATTTTTTAAAATTTTGCGAATATAAATTTTTTGAAGAAAAAACAATTCATGCGTTCATTATAAATTACGCAAAAACTAATTACAATGAACTTATAAAAATGATCAAAAATTTTATCCCGCATATTTCAAATTGGGCTTTGACGGATACTGTTTCCAAAAAATATCCACAAATTATTGAAAATTTTAATTCTGCTTTTGAAGAATTCGAGAAATTCACAAAATCAGAAAATCCATGGGAAATTAGGCTCGGTCTTATCTTTTTGATGAAAAATTACATAACTTTTGAATACATTGAAAAAATTTTAGAAAACTGTAAAATAACAAAGTCTGAACACTATTATGTGAAAATGGCCGTAGCTTGGCTTGTCACCGAATGTTTTTGCAAATTTCCTAAAATTACTGAAGATTTTTTGAAATCAAAAGTTCTTGAAAAATGGACTCAAAACAAGGCCATTCAGAAAATTAAGGAATCTTTTAGGGTGAATGAAACTACAAAAAAGAGACTCGAGATGCTGAAGTTGGCTTAAACACTGGCTTTAAAGTAAAAGTGTAATGATGCACCGCTCTCAGACAAAAAGCGTTTTGTATCAAAATTGTAGTGATTAGACAACCGCCCCTTAGACGAACTCCCAGATTCACCTAGTTCGCCTAAGGGAATTCTTATTTTAGACTCTTGTGCATTACAGAAAATATGAAGTTTATCTTGAAAAAGGTAGATTTTATTGATGAATGTATCAATTAAGGCTATTCGGAAATTAATGTCATTTATATCACCTCTAATTTGCTCAAAGAAAAATTTAACTTGATTAAATTCAAGTTTTGGTTTTAGGATTTTTTCCTTTGCAATTTGAACTTCCAGATTTTCCTTTTCAAGTTGACGTTTTTCAATCTGAGCGGAAATTATGTCGACAGCTTTTCCAGCTTCAAGAGCTTTAATTAAATTTTCTGTTACGGTTTCGTTTTCTTTTATCAGTTTTCTTAGAACCCGTATTCAGTAACGTTTTAAAAGCGTATGAATATGAGAGATCATTACCATGTTCTCTGCTGAAGAAATTGAAATTTCATAATCTTTAGAAAGTCTGCGCGAATGATTAAGC
>JAISBW010000044.1 GCA_031265995.1 Oscillospiraceae bacterium | reverse complement strand
TACTGCATTTACACGAAATTCTTGTGTATAACTTCTTTGCATTTTGAATTTCACCTTTCCTTAATTTTATTTGATTTATTTGGCGAAATTCATTGTAACTTTTTTTGTACCAGATCACTCCTA
The DNA here is from genome assembly GCA_031265995.1 of Oscillospiraceae bacterium. Taxonomy (GTDB): domain Bacteria; phylum Bacillota; class Clostridia; order Oscillospirales; family Acutalibacteraceae; genus Improbicoccus. Next base: position 3,045 of record JAISBW010000044.1, on the reverse strand, counting down.
TAAATTTTGAATTTGGAAACTTTAAAAACACTCTTAAAAACCTTGTAAAGACACTTGAAGACAAAATCGAAAATGAAATTGAAAAAGTAGAAGGAAATGCAAACGCAAGGCTTGAAAAAGAACTAGAAGAAGCGGCAAACAAAATAAGCGGAATGTTTGGAAGTTCTTATGTCATTTATGATGGTTCACAGATTCTTGTTGTAGACAGACTCCCCAAAGAAGAAGCTGTCAATGTTATGAGAATTAATGCCGGCGGGATTGGATTTAGTCAACAAGGGATAAACGGACCATATAGCTCTGCATGGACTTTAGACGGGACTTTTGATGCTCAGCAGATCAATACCATTAACATCACTGGAAACCTCATTAAGGGCGGAACCATTAAAGTAGGTTCGAATATGGATGAAAGCGGGAGGCTTGAAGTTTATGATTCATCCAATAGGCTTATCTGTGATCTTGATAAAGACGGAGTAGAGGTCTTTTGCAATAACGGAAGTGTCATAAGAATTGATGCAGAAGACGGTCTTGCCGGAGACGATCCTGAAGGAAATAAATTCTTTAAGGGCTATGAAAATGAATTTACGATGACAAAAGCCAATGTTTCTGAAGAGCTTACGGTTTCGGATAAGCTCAGGTTTATTCCGATTGCTACTGATTCTAATACCGGGATTGGGGTGGTGGCGATGGTTTAGATTTAGTAGTTGACTTTTACTCTTAACTGACGTATAATAATATTAGAATAACTTGCGAAGAAACAAAAAAATGAATAAAAATAAAGTGAAAATGCTGAAATAACAATAAATTAAAGCGGAGGAACTAAACTTGGAAGATGTCTTTATAAAGCCAGACGAAGATTTACTCGATCCTAAAGACGATATAGTTTTTAAAGCAATGCTTACTTCAAATAACGAATCTTCTCAAAAAACACTTAAACATATAATTTCTGATTTCACTGGACTCAAAATCGAAGAAGTGAGGGTTACCGAAAACGAGCCTCAAACGGGAAGCATCGAAGAAAAACATCTACGTCTTGACGTCAGCTGTATTTTTAACGGCAGGGAAGTTGCAGAAGTTGAAATGACAATGGATGCGGATAAATTTGAATTTACAAGGGTTGAGTATTATCTGGCAAGGCTTTATAGTTCGGCAAAAACAAAAGGAATCAAAAAATATACTGATTATCCGAACGCTTATCAGATTTCAATAATCGGAAACCGTATAGTAAACAAAGAAAACGAAGATCCGATCAGCTTTTATGAATTCTGTGATTTAAAGACAAAAAGGCCGATTAATGGTAGAATGCATATAATCATTACGGAACTTAAAAAACTTAAAGAAAAGAAATTCGAAGAAATGACGGCCACAGAAAAATGGACCGCGTTCTTTAAGTGGTTTGCGGATAGAAGCAAAGCTGATAAACTTAACAAGTTAATTGAAACCGAGGAGGCGCTGAAATTGGCAACAAATGCATTAAGATATGTGAGCAAAGACGAAACGACAAGAAGAATGATAATTCAAAGGGATATGGCAAGAAGGGATTGGGATCATAAGATGGCTTGTTTTGAGGAGAGAGGGATAGCGAAAGGCGAGCAGATTGGGCTGGAAAAGGGCAGAGCCGAGATGAAGATTGAAAGGGAAATTGAGATAGCGAGGAATATGCTTAAAAGAAATTACAGGATCGAAGATATTGCGGAAGACACAGGCCTCTCTATAGAACAAATCAAAGCACTCAAGCAATAAACCCAAAAATAATTAAATATCAACAAACCGCCAATCAAGGCGGTTTTTTGATTTAAAGGGGATGGATTTAAAATGAACGAATCAAAACAAATAGAAATTAAAGAAGAAGTCTTCAGAAAAGGAGAAAACGTACTCTATTACGGGGACAACTTGGAAATAATGAGAAAATACATACCTTCCGAAAGCGTGGATTTATGTTACATAGATCCTCCTTTTTGTTCTGGGAGAGATTATTACATGTCTGAAAAGGATAAGGGAAAAAATAGTGAAAAAGAAGATTAAAAATTAAAAAGTTAAGGAGAAAAGTAATAAAAAAGGTAACTAAAATGATTGAAAATATATCTCTTAATAATAATTTTGCTTTAAATAATTGCAATCCTAAATTCTTAAATAAAATAAACAAAACAAACAAAATAAATAAAACAAATAAAACAAATAAAATAGACAAAACAAATAAAACGCTACAATCTATGGCTTTCTCCGATACCTGGAGCTGGAATGAATTCGCACAGAAAGCTTTTGAAGAAATCCTCACAAATGAAAACTCTGTTTATACAAATCAAACAATAAAACTGATTGAAGGTTTAGAGGGTGTTATTAAAAAAGATTCAATGCTCGCTTACATAGTCTATATGACACAAAGAATTCAAGAGATCTGGAGGGTTTTAAAACCTGAAGGAAGTTTCTATCTTCACTGCGATCCTACAGTGAGCCATTATTTAAAGCTTTTGCTTGATTCGGTTTTTGTGGCAAGTGGCGGTGAGTTTTTGAATGAGATTATTTGGCATTACAGAAGATGGACTGCCGTGTCTTATAGATTTCAAAGATTGCATGATAATATATTGTTTTATAATAAATCTAAAAAATATAAAAAATTTAACACTATTTATGTTAAATCCGCAAATGAAGAGAAAGGGAGAAAAGAAAGTTTTAAAGAAGATGAAAATGGTAATTTGGCTCGTTGGCAAAGTTTAAATGGCAAAAAATACAAAATCTATAAAAACGGGAAAGGAGTGCCGGCGGGAGATGTATGGGAAATTTCTTTTATACATCCGTCAGCCAAAGAACGTCTCGGCTACCCGACCCAAAAACCCGAAAAACTTCTCGAAAGAATCATTAAAGCAAGCTCAAATGAAGGAGACACGGTTCTCGATGTTTTCTGCGGTTGCGGCACAACCGTTTCTGTTGCTCAGCGCCTTAATAGGCGTTGGATTGGAATTGATAATTCGATTGAAGCGATAAAGATTACAAAAAAAAGAATTTAAAATCCAGCTAAAAATAAGTATATAGATTTCTCATACAAAC
>JAISBW010000003.1 GCA_031265995.1 Oscillospiraceae bacterium | reverse complement strand
TGCATTTACACGAAATTCTTGTGTATAACTTCTTTGCATTTTGAATTTCACCTTTCCTTAATTTTATTTGATTTATTTGGCGAAATTCATTGTAACTTTTTTTGTACCAGATCAAAATAAAATTGAAAAATTGTGGGCAAACATGAAAATTGGTTACGATTAAATTCAAATTCATATGTGACAATTCAGGATTCTATTAGGGCTTATTTTCAACTGAAATAGCTATAAAATTTTTGATAAGATTTATTTCAAAAGAATCGATAATTACTTTGTGTTTGTTATAATATTTGTAATATAATGAAAGAATGGACAAACGAACAAAAGAACGCAATTAGTTCTCATGATGAATTTACTTTAATTTCCGCCGCGGCCGGCTCAGGGAAGACCGCGGTGCTTGTGGAACGCGTTATAAAGCTTATCTGCGAAGGAAAACGCGAGGCAGATAAGTTCCTTATAGTCACGTTCACAGTCGCGGCTGCGGCTGAGATGAAAAAGCGAATAATAAAAAGGCTAAACCAAAAAATAGATGAGAATCCACTGGATGAAAAATTAAGACGCCAAAAAAGTCTCTTTTTCGATTCATTTATAGGAACTATAAGCAGTTTTTGCGCGGAAATCGTTCGTGAAAATTTTGAAAAATCGGGGGTTTCACCAAAATTTAGAATCGCAGACGAAGAAGAAATGGTTATTTTAAAAGAAACTGCAATTAATAATATTTTGGAAAATATTTACCAAATAAACGATCCTAATTTTATTTATGTAATAGAATTTTTCAGTGATGAAAAAAGCGATGAAAAATTTGCCGAAATTATTATTAAAATATATCGCGAGTTATCTTCATGTATAGATAAAATTGATTTTTTTAAAAAAACTTTAAATAATTTTAAAATTTCTTTTGAAAATACTCCAAGCGGAAAATTTATAATAAATTTTATAAAAGAAAATTTAAATTTTGCATTCGAAGCTATTTCTAAAGCTGTATTTGCCGCCGATAATAACGAAAATGCGAAAAAAGCTTATATGAACGCTTTAAAAGAGGATTTAAATTCTCTTGATTTAATAATAAATGAGATTTTAGAAAATAATTTAAATAATTTTAAAATAAAAATAGAAAATTTTACTTTTTCAAAATTCAAACCTTTGAAAGGCGAAGAAGAAATTAAAGAAGAGATAAATTTTTTAAGAAATTGTGCTAAAATTTCGGTAGAAAAAATTAAAAAAGCAATATGCGATATTTCATTCGTTAAACAAGATTCTAGAAAAATGTTTAAAATTGCCGAAATAATTTTTAAGACGGCCGAAATGTTCGAAAAAGAATTAACAAAACTTAAAACTGAAAAAAATATTCTGGATTTTTCAGATTTAGAGCGTCTTACGCTTAAAATTTTAATCAACAGAGACAAAACAAAAAGCAAAACCGCATTTGATATCGGCGCGCGTTTTGAAGAAATTATGATAGACGAATATCAAGATGTAAACGAAATTCAAGATGAAATTTTTAGTTTGATTTCTAATAATCGCAAAAATTTATTTATTGTCGGTGACCCAAAACAAAGTATATATGGTTTTAGGGGATCAAATCCACTTTTTTTTACTGATAAATATGAAAAGGGAAATTTAATTTTTTTAAATAAAAATTTTAGAAGTAGCAGTAATATTGTTGATTTTGTAAATTTAATTTTTGAAAAATTATTAAATAAAGAAATGTGCGGAATTGATTACAAAGAATCAGAAAAACTCAGAATTGGTTCAGATTATCAAAAAAAGTTAAACGAACGTGTGGATTTTTTTATTTTAGAAAAAAACAAAGACGAAATTGAAAACGAAAAAGCAAAAGAAGGAACAAAAAAAGAAATAAAAGAAGAAACGAAATTTGAAAAAGAAGCTGAATTTGTCTCTGAAACTATTCAAAATATGATACAAAATAATTTTAAAATTCGCGAAAAATCCGGTATTTTTAGAACGGCTGAATATAAAGATTTTTGTATACTTTTGAGAAGCACTGATAATCACGGAATTGTTTATGAAAATGCGCTAAAAAAGCGTGGAATTTCAGTTAATTCGCGTATTTCAGAAAAATTTTTTAAAACCCCTGAAGTTCAGATTATGCTTTCGTTCTTGCGTGTAATTGATAATCCGATTCAGGATATTCCCATTATTTCAGTTCTTATGAGCCCTGTTTTTGGTTTCACGGTTAATGATTTAGCAGAGATTAGACTTTGCGCTCAAAAAGAGATACCTATTTATTTTGCTCTTAAAGAAAAAAGTGTCGGCAATTCCGAGCTTTCCAAAAGATGCGCTTTGGTTTTGAAAAAAATTGAAGATTTGCGAATCCTTTCGGCTACGACGTCCATTGATAAATTTATAAATTTATTAATTAACGAGATGTCTTTTATTGCAATTTCAGTTTCAATTTCCGAGGGGCGTAGTGAAAATATAAGATATTTTTCGTTTTTAGCACAAAAATATGAAAACAAAGATAATAGAAGTTTTTCTAAATTTGTTTCTTTTTTAGAAAAAATCGAAAAAAAGAATAACATTCCTTCTTTGTGTGCTACTCCGGCGGCCAATTCAGTTAATTTAATGAGTATTCATCAATCAAAAGGACTTGAATTTCCAATATGTATTATTTCTGATTGTTCTCGTGATTTTTTTGAAGAAAAAGACGAATTAATAATCGATTCAAAACTTGGAATCGGTTTTTATCTTAAAAATTCTGAATTTACCATAAAATTAAACAATATTTATCAGCGCGCTTTAAAATTTGAATTAAAAAAAGAAAAAATCTCCGAGGAATTAAGAATTCTTTATGTCGCTTTGACAAGAGCAAGCACTAAATTAATAATTACGGCTTATGCAAATGATATAAATAAATTAATAAAAGAATCGAAACAAAAGCAAGAATTTATTTCAAATGGAAAAATTCATCCTTTTTTTGTAAAAAATGCTAAAAATTTCGCAGAATGGTTACTTATTTCCGGCATAATCCCTAGCAAGATTTGCTTTGAAAATAGAAAAAAACTAGAAAATTCTTGCATAACAACAAAACCTCTTGCTTTTGATAATGTTTTATTCGAAAAAATAAAATCTCGTTTGGATTTTGTTTACGATAATTCTGAATCGGTTCCATTAAAAATTGCAGCTTCTTCTTTGAATAAAATTTTAGGAAAATACAAAAATAACAAATTTTATATTAATTCTGCTCCTGAATTCATCCAAGGTATGTCGCCGGAAAAAATCGGTACGGCTATTCATGAGTTTTTGCATTTTGCAAATTTTGAAAATATTTTAAATAATTTTAACGGGGAAATTCTAGCTTTAATTAAAAAAGGATATTTAACCAAAAAACAAGCTGATGTTTTGGAAGAAAATATTTTTAGAAAATTTTTAACAAGTGATTTAGGTAAAAGAATCCTTAAAAGCAAAACAGTTTTTCGCGAATATCGTTTTTCAATTAGGGCTTCGTGCATAGGGATAAAATCCGACACAATAATTCAAGGTTCGATTGACTGTGCTTTTGAAGAGCCTGAAGGCTTTGTTATAGTAGATTATAAATCCGATAAAATTTCTTGCGATGAAAATATTATAACAAAATATCAAAATCAATTGGAAATTTATAAAAAATCATTTGAAATTTGCCAAAATACCCACGTAAAAGAGCTGGCTATATATTCGTTTGCGAACGGAAGGTCTATACGCATACCTTTAGAACCTGTATTCAAAAGGATCAAAACACCCAATTTTCAATAATTTTTTTCAAAATTTTGTCAAAAATGCTCAGAATACATAAAGTATTCATTGCGCTTTTTTCCTCATTTTGAAGAAAAATTCTTCAAAAATTTGGAATTTGCCCTTTTGAATACAGGTTCTTAAATAGCGTTTTTCAAAACAATCACAATTCAGAAGAAATCAAGTCGTCATAAGTTTGACGTTTTACAATAATTTGGGCTTTTTTATCATTTATTAAGATCATTGCAGGACGGCAAAGCTTGTTATAATTTGAAGCCATAGAAAAATTATAAGCTCCAGTGCATCGTACTTTCAATATGTCCCCAATTTGAGGAATTCGCATCTCTACATTTTTAGCTATTATGTCCCCGCTTTCGCAACATTTTCCGGCGATCGTTACACGCTCTTTTATTGTGTTTTTTTTATTCGAGCAATCAAACTCATCCTCGCTTATATTTATAACCTCATGATCTGCACGGTAAAGAGTGAAACGCGGATTATCTGCCATCGATCCATCAACAATAACATAAGTTTCGTTTTTTGTTTTTTTAATTGACCCAACAGTATAAAGAGTTACACCCGCTTGAGCAACTATACCGCGCCCTGGCTCTATATAAACGAACGGTTGTTTAATATTTAATTCTATGCTTTTTTGTTTAATTTTTTCAGAAGAATAAAATATAAATTCATTAATATTTGGTTCAGGATCATTTTTAGTATATTTAACTCCAAAACCTCCGCCAAGATTAAGTTCATCTGTTTTTACACCTAATTTTAAAAATATTTTACCAATAAAATCCATCATAATCTCAGCCGACTTTTCAAATGATTTTGAATCAAAAATCTGCGAGCCTATGTGGCAATGAAATCCTTTAAAGTTTATTTTATCGTTTTTTATTACTTTTTTTACCACTTCTTCGGATTCTTCGAATGAAAACCCAAACTTGGAATCGATAGTTCCTGTCTTTATTGCGCTGTGAGTGGTAACATCAATTCCTGGGCGAACACGAATCAGAATATTACATTGCTTTCTTAAATTTGTAATTTTTTCCAATTCTTCTTCATTATCAACAACAATCCTGCCAACGCCAAGATCTATAGCCATAATAAGTTCTTCAAGGCTCTTATTATTGCCATGAAAATGAATTTTCTCCATTGGAAACCCAGACTTTAGAGCAGTATAAAGCTCACCGCCGGAAACTACATCCAATTCCATATTTTCGCTATTTATGATTTTGTATAGCTTTATACACGAAAGCGCTTTGCTTGCATAAAGAACCTGCGAATCCTTGCCGTAATTTTTATACATCGCATCTTTGAATTTACGGCACGCCCGCCTAATTTTATTTTCGTTTATAATATAAAGAGGTGTTCCGAATTCTTTTGCCAATTTGATATGTAAAGAATTATCCATTAGACCTACCCTTAAAACTAATCTTTTGTTAATTTCGCTGTCACTGACAGTGCTCAAAATGCTTCGAATTACCCGATATACTACGCGTTCCGCGCTCCTCGTTCTTTGAAATTACCAAAAAAATGATTCTAAGACAGGTCTATTCAAAAGCCTTATGTATTTTCTATTAAATAATCTGATGGATTAACGCGTCTGCCATTTTCTCTCATTTCAAAGTGTAAATGTGGTCCAGTAGAAAATCCTGTATTTCCAACAAAACCTATTACTTGCAAATCTTCTACAATATCCCATTTTTTCACGACAACACCGCTTAAATGACCATAAATAAAAACCCTATTATATTTCCCGCGTATCATAACTGTTAATCCATAACCGTCCAGATACCCTGATTCTATGACTTCACCGCCTGCTGCAGCAGATACCGTAGCGCCATAAATTCCTTTTCCTGCAATGTCAATTGCTCCATGCATATTTCCACGGTTTTTATAATCAAAAAAATTAGATGTTATTAGTCTAAAGCGTTTTTTTAAAGGCCAAAAAATTTTTTTTCCCACAGAGGATTTTTCCGTACCTGGAACAGGCACGGAAGCCACAGCTTTTTTCGTTTTTCTTTTATTTTCCTTTTCTTCTAGTCTTCTAATCAATTCGTCCATTTGAGATCTTGTTTTTTCAAGCAAAGCATTTTTTTTATCTATTTCTTCTTTTGTTTCTTTTACATTTTTTTTAATTTTTTTAGATTCACTTTCCCATTCTGATCGTTTTTGAGTTAACAATTCTTTTCTTTTTTTGTTCTCGGCCAAAAGTTTTTCATTTTCTGTTCTTTTGAGACTAATTTCTTCGATATTTGAATTAATTTGATCAACAATGAATTCAATTTTTCGCGCAACAAAAGTTGCGGCATTTGCTTTATCCAAAAAATCTCCATAATTTCGAGATTTTAAAATAATTTCAATTAGATTTGGGTTCTCTGCTTTATAAAACAAGTTAAGGCATTTTCTTAAAATAACAATTGCGTTAGAAATTTCTTTTTCTAAATTTATAATCTTATTTTCGTTAATTTTTATTTTATTTTTTGAATCAACAATCAACGTATTAATTTCATTAATTTTTGACTCAATTTCGGAAATATTTTTGATTGTTTTTTGTTGATCTAATTTTTGATTTTCTAATTTCTTATTGTTTTCGTTCCTTTCTTTGTTTAAAGTCCCTAATATTTTTTTGTGTTCTAAAATTTTTTGTTTAATGTTTTCAATAACGACATTTCTTGGATTAGAAATCACACAAGTTTCAGAATTGGTCAAAACAATCGAACTTGCAAATAAAGCCGAAAAAAACTTTTTAAAAATTTTGAATAATCGTTTTTTTAAATATTTCATGAATACTCCTTCTAGTATAGTCTTATAAATTTAACGAAAAAACAAAAATTATTGCCAAATAACCGCCCCTGCACCCTCTTTTTTAAGATACCCCCCAATTGAAAAAATACTGCCTATAATTCCCAAAATTAAACCCGACACTGCAAAAACAATTGCCATATCATTTGAAAATCTTTCAAAAGGAATAATACTAAGCGGTATAATATTGTTAATTATCTCAAAAATTTTATCATAAACAAATTTTAATGTAAAAATAGAAATAGACGCCGAAATGAGGCCAATAATCATACCTTCTACAATAAAAGGAAATCTTATAAAACCATTTGTTGCTCCTATTGATTTCATAATATTTATTTCAAATCTTCTGTTATGCACTGTAATTCTAATGGTATTTGAAACGATAATAAGCGAAATCGCAGCAAATGAAAAAATAACCCAAAGACTAATTATTGCCGTAAGTTTTTTTATATCAGAAAGTTTCTTGGCAGTTTCGCTGCGATCGCTTATCATGTCTACCCCATCGATTTTTTTAAGTTCTAAAATGGTAGAATCATAATCTGAAATATTTGCCATAGACACATGAAAAGCGTCAGGAAGTGGATTTCCTTCGTCTTCGAAAAATGTTGTTATCTTCTTGCCCAGAATCTCCTCATATTCCTTTATTGCCTCTTCTTTTGAATAAAAATTACAGGAGGATATGTTAGAAATTAAATTTATTTTATCTTGAACATCTTTGGGAACGGCATTAAATTTTAAATATATTGTTATACTATTTTGAATCTCGATTATTTTTAGCGCGAATTTAATATTTTCTGAGATTAAAAACGAGACCCCCGTTAATAACAAACAACAAGTTATTACCAAAACAGAAGCAAAAGACATAAAACCATTTACTCGCAGACTTTTAACTCCTTCTTTCAAAGAGTACACAAATGAACCCAATTTTTACACATCCTAAAATTTAATAATTTATTTAACCAAAAAACATACAAAATACTGAAAAACCATACACACTCGAGCTGCACACGAAATTTATTATTAATCTGAAATAATTATGTAAAAACGCGTAATTCCAACGATTCTTTTAAGATACAAAACTTTCAGAGGCCAAAGTCGTCACATCCTTACTATCGCCTCTTATTTTTCCGTGGGAAAGCTCAATCACCCTAAAGGGAAATCTTTCAACAATCGTTAAATCATGAGTAACAACTATAACCGTGGTTCTCCTTCGGTTTATTTCAGAAAGCAGATCGACGATTTCATAAGACATAGAAACATCTATGTTGCCAGTAGGTTCGTCTGCAATAATGACTTTAGGATTATTCACAATGGCACGCGCAAGTCCTACACGCTGTTTTTCGCCGCCTGAAAGTTCGCAAGGGAAGCGCTTGGCTTTATCTTCTAGCGAAACAAGACTCAAAACATAAGGTACGCGCCTTTTTATATTTCTTTCTGCGGCTCCGACGACACGCATGGCAAACGCAACATTTTCAAAAACGGTCATTTTTTCAATCAAACGAAAATCCTGGAAAACAACACCTATAGTCCGCCGATAATAGGGTAAATCCCGTTTTTTTATTCCGGATAAATTCCTCCCTGAAACAAAAATACTTCCGGAACTAATTTCTTCTTCTTTTAAAACAAGCTTAAGAAGAGTGCTCTTGCCCGAACCCGAAGCCCCAACTATGAAAACGAACTCGCCTTCTTTTATGCAAAGATTTATTTTATCCAGGGCTACAATATCCTTACCATAAATTTTACATACTTTATTTATTTCTATCACGACCAAAACACCCCCATGCTATTAAAAAATTACAACAAAACAATCTAAATTTTATAAAAATACTCGATTGAAAAACTAATTCTTGACAAAACTGATTTCTGCCAACTTCTTATGTACTCTTATTCTGTCGCTAAAAATAAAATCAAATCTCAAAATCATCTTCTTCCGCCCGATGAAACGCGGCTTTCTTTGAGATATTTATTCACCATTAACGCTACTTTGAACACAATTGAATCCTCAAAATCACGCAAATCCAGCCCTGTTACACGCTTTATTTTTTCAATGCGGTACACTAGAGTATTTCTATGAACAAAAAGCTTACGGGCTGTTTCTGAGATATTTAGACTATTCTCGAAAAACTTATTGATAGTAAACATTAATTCATTGTCAATGGCGTCGACCGTGCATTTTTTGAAAACTTCCTTCAAAAAGACATTACAAAGAGAAACCGGCAATTGATAAATTAAACGAGCGATTCCGAGTTGATTATAAACCGCAACCACTTTTTCCGTTTCAAAAACTTTTCTTACTTCAAGAGCAACCTGTGCGGAACAATACGAATCCCTAACATCTTCAATACTTGAAACAATAGTTCCTATACCGGCTACACATCTAACGTAGTGTTCTGTGGCGAGAGTTCCTATCAAAGACGATGCAAGTTTCTCAAGCCATTTACTTTCAATTCCTTTTCCTATTTCTTTTACAACAACAATCTCATCTTCGCTCAAAGATATAATAAAATCTTTTGAACCATCAGGAAACACTTTTTGAATTAAGTCCATAACCTCAACGCCTTCCGGGAAAGAAGAAAAATGTAAAATTATGCAAACTCGATCCACATTCTCCTTGATTTTAAGTGATTTTGCTTTTATTAAAATATCTCCTGGCAAAACATTATCCAGTATTATATTTTTTACAAACTTAGACTTACTATGTTTTTCTCCATAAAACTTGGCCGCCGCACCTAAGGGAACAGAAAGCAAATTCACGAGTTTAACCGCTACTTCATCTGAACCGAATATACCTAAAGCATACTCTCCTAAAGTTTTACTTCCGAAAACCTTATAAGTGTAACCATCCCTTGATAACGTATCTGATGTAGAAATTTCAGCAAAACCTATATCTCTAATTTTACCGTGATCTTCCGCACGAGTTCCAGCGATGATTTCAAGACAATTATCCGTTATTTCAATATCGCGCTCAAGCGAACCGGACATCTTACTAACCATGCCCTGAAAAAATTTATTCAGCATAAAAACATCTCCGTTTCAATATTCCTTTCTCGTTTTAATCTATCTATATTTAATCCATATTCAACTCGTGTTAGACTGAAAATCGAACGAAAAACAAATAGACTAAATCCTTATTTGTAATTTTACACAATTAAAAATAAAAATGCAAATTTTTTAAGTAACTCAATTAAAACCTATTTTAAAAAGGACCAAGATACCTAACTTTCAATAATTTTTTTCAAAATTTTGTCAAAAATACTCAGAAAACACAAAGTATTCATTGCGTTTCTTCCCTCATTTTTAAGAAAAATTCTTCGGAAATTTGGAATTTGCCCTTTCGAAGACAGGTTCTTAAAGATTAATCGGCTGGTCAGGGATATCTCTGTTTTGATTTTAATTGCTTAACCTTTGATTGATGTGATGAAGAAGATTTTCTTGAAATAAACTTACGAATAACAAAAAATGATAAAGATGTAAAAATAACAGACAGGATTGCAATTTTCAAAAATTTTCCTGGTCCGGTTCCGTAATCATCACTATAGAGTTCATCATCGGATTCAGCAATAATAGGTACTGGATCCGGTCCGGTTCCGTAATCATCACTATAGGGTTCATCATCGGATTCAACAATAATAGGTACTGGATTTGGTTCTGTTCTTTCGCCGATATCTAAAGAATTTTTTATTTTCTGATGCAAAGAGTAAGCGTTAGGCGATATTTTTTTAGGTTCTATAAAACTATGAACGGAAACAAACGAAAATCTTTTCTTTCTCTCATTACCAGGAAAATTTAAAATTTCATGGCGAACTTCATTGCTCATACCGCCAGTAATATTGTGAGGATGAAACGAATTAACTGCTATTCCAATTTTCGATTCCGATAAAAGCTCTTTGATCAATCTTGTATATCTGCTAATGTATTCTTCAAAATTCTCAACAACTGAATTCACCACTATTACGGATACCCATGGAGTATTGTCTTCATTTGCAAGAGCAGATTTCAATGTTTCATCACTATTCTTAATCACTTCGGCGATTTCTTCAGGTTCTTTTTCGTTAATTCCAAAATCCACAAATGTTTCATCATTATTCTTAATCACTTCGGCGATTTCTTCAGGTTCTTTTTCGTTAATTCCAAAATCCACAGTAGGTTTCGGTATCGCTGAACCATCTCCATAATAATAATAAAATCTCGATCCTAAATCAAAAATTTTCAAGACTACACCATCGCATTCTTTACTTTGTTTTGGCGCAATATTTACAGTTGGATTATAATTTTTTTTGCAAGGGTATCCACAAAGACAATTGCATATAGTAGTTTTGCCAACCCCTTCATCTCCAACAACTAAAACATTAATTACTCTAGGATCTGCTTTGGCACAATTATCTATCATCAAAAAGAAATTCAATGTAGCAATTGTGGCCGAGATAACTTTTTTTAATAATTTATTTTTTATCAAAATTAAACACCTGAAAAAACAATGAATTGAAATTTTGTTGCGTACAAATTCTACCATTATTTTTTAAAATTGTAAAGAGTTTAAAATTTATTTTTTATGCAAAATATAAAATATGCATTTTCGAATAAAATTTTCCGATGTTCGCGTATTAGCCGTGTACAATTTATAATTTGCTATTTTTTTTCAGCTATGATAGCATTTCCGTAAAATTTCTGGTACGAGGGAATTGTTTTGTGTGGAATTTGTGGTTTTTTAGGTGAAATTACTGAAAATAAAGCAAATATAATAGAAAAAATGACAGATGCTATGGTTCACAGGGGGCCTGACGATGTCAATTTTTTTATTGACGACAAAATCGCAATGGGATTTAGACGTTTAAGCATAATAGATCTCAAATCAGGCGGTCAGCCTATATATAGCGAAAATAATAATCTTGTTTTGACTTTTAACGGTGAGATTTATAATCATTTAGAACTTCGGAAAAATTTAGAGGAACTTGGTCATAAATTTTATACAAAAACCGATTCGGAAGTCATTGTTCATGCTTTTGAGGAATGGGGTGAGAAGGCTCCTGCATATTTCCGTGGTATGTTTGCGTTTTCCATTTGGGATAGAGAAAATAAAACATTATTTCTGGCACGCGACTTTTTTGGTATAAAACCGCTTCATTATTGCTTTTGCGAAGGGAATTTTGTTTATGCTTCTGAAATAAAAAGTATTTTGAAATTCCCAAATTTTAAAAAAAAATTAAATTTTAATGCCCTTGACCGTTATCTTTCGTTTCAATATTCACCTGGCTCAGAAACCTTTTTTGAAGATGTTTTTTGCCTTAATCCAGGGCATTTCATGTGGGTTAGAGTTAAAGAAGAAGGTGATTTTTCAAAAACAGAATCTCAAAAAATTTTAAGCAGTGATTTAACAAACAAATTTTACTCGGCTACAATAGGCAAATATTCAGACCTAAGATTTTGTCCAGATGAGAATTTAGAGTTTGAAGAGACTGTGAAAAAAATTGCCGATGTTTTTGAAGAATCAGTAAATTCGCATAAAATAAGTGATGTTGAAGTAGGCTGTTTTCTTTCAAGCGGAATTGATTCAAGCTTGGTTGCTTCGTATTTTAAAGGTCAAAAGTCATTTACGGTTGGTTTTGCTGAAGATGATAAATACAACGAAATTTCTTGGGCGGAAAGTTTTTCTGAATTTGCTGGAATATCCAATTTTAGCCATATAATTAAAGCTGAGGAATATTGGGATAAAATCGGCTTAGTTCAATATCACATGGATCAGCCCCTAGGTGATCCTTCCTGTGTTGCGCTTTATTTTGTCTGTAATCTTGCAAGTAAACACGTCAAAGTGACGCTTTCGGGTGAGGGTGCGGACGAGCTTTTCGGTGGGTATCCTGTATATAATGAACCCCGTGTGTTTAAGTTTTATCACAAATTGTTCCCTCAAAATTTGCGCACGTCACTAGCGAATTTAGCAAAAAAAATTCCGTTTTATTTTAAAGGCCGAGGTTTTTTGATCAGAGGCGAAAAGAAAATTGAAGATAAATTTATAGGAAATGCTTTTATTTTTTCTAAAGAAGAAAAACAAGAAATTTTAAGAAATAAAGAATTGGCACGAGATCCAATTGAAATTGCAAAGAATTTTTATGAAAAAGTTCAAGAGCTCGACGATGTGGCAAAAATGCAATATTTGGACGTTAACCTCTGGATGGTTGGCGATATACTGCTTAAAGCCGACAGAATGAGTATGGCTAATTCTTTAGAGCTTCGTGTGCCGTTTCTTGACATTGAAGTATTTAAAATTGCTTCAACTTTGCCCGCCAGGTTCAAAACGAACAAAAAGAACACCAAATACGCCCTAAGAGCCGCTGCGTCTAAGCGTCTTCCCGAGCGCACATCTGAAAAACCAAAGCTAGGGTTTCCCGTTCCAATTAGGGTTTGGCTTAGGCAAGAAAAATATTACAAAGTTGTGTTATCGGCTTTTAAATCAGACACAGCCGAGCTTTTTTTTGATACCGGAAATCTGTGCAAACTTTTAAATGAACACCTAAAAGGAAAATGGGATTTGAGCAGAAAAATTTGGACTGTCTATATTTTCATAGTGTGGTACAATATGTATTTCAAGGAATCTAATAAAGAAAATCAGCAAAATTTGTTTGAAAATGGCGTTTCGCCGTCAGCGGGAACGAGTTCTAAAATTTAGCTAAATTCTTAATTAAGGGTGATTTTATGTGCGAAAAAGACAATTGCATTAAATTTTTAATGGTTTTATCAAGTGTATTCTTAGGTATCTTTGCCGTTGGTGCGGCCATTTTCGTTATCTTAGAAAGAAAAAAGAAAAAAGATGACGAGGAACTTGAGAGTTATCTAGAGAATTCTATCCAGTGAAGTTTTAAAGAATCTGTATTCAAAATGGCAAATTACAAATTTTCAGAGAATTTTTCTTCAAGATAGGAGAAAAAGCGCAATTGATACTTTGCGTGTTCTGGGGGTTTGTCTAGTGTCTCCGAGATAGCACGTGTCTTGACAATTTAAATAAAAAAATGTAGAATAGAGGCAGTGGTGTGTTTGTAGGAGTTAAAAAAAATATGAAAAGTTCGTTATTTAGAAAGCTTATCTCAAGCACCATGGCTGCACTTATCTTGTTTCCAGCAATGAACAACCGAGCTGCTGCCGTGTATCCCCCCCCGATCAGGTTTGTATTTGTAGGCGATTCAGATGTTGGAAAAACGTCGATTGTTCATAGAAACCTATTTGGGATGTTGGAAAAACATCAACGGCCTGTAAGTTCTTATTTTAGGTATGGTATGAAGTATGCTACGATTGAGGCAGATTACTTTTACAGGATAGTCTCAAAAGATGGGAATGGAGCAGAATTATGCATGTGGGACATACCTGGGGAAAGATGTTTTGAGTCATTGCTTGAAATACTCTCGAGAAATCCTAATGTGGTTTCAGGGGACTATTTTAATGTGGGTTTAATAGTAACTGACTTACGAAAAGATAGTGTTGAGGCAACCGCGGACTGGTTTAGAGAATGTCAAAAAACTTGCCCTGACGCAAAAATGCTTTTTGTGGTAAACAACTATTCACCGAGTCGTTATCTGTCTGATGTTTATGATTCCAAAGAAGCAGTAGAAAGTAGGCTTAAACAAATGCATGGAGGCGATATTACCATTTGCCATGTTGATCCGTCGGAACAAAATGGATGCGACGAACTACTGAGAACACTAACAAATTTGGCTTTCGAGTCTAACGAGACCTCTGATCCTGCTAGCTCGTTGGGTAAAGACGCCCACGGTGCTGGTCCATCAATTAGCCCAATCGCATTCGAATCTGACGAGACATCTGATCTTGCTATCTCATCGATTAGCCCATACGTTGTCGGAGGCGTATTTTTTATCGCCGCCTTGGCTGTCGTTGCCTGCTTGCGCACTTTTTTTAAAAAACCAAATGATAATACAAAAGAAAGACGTGGAAAAGCTGGAAAACTGACAAAAAGTAAGAACCTATTTAATATCTCTAAGCAGTGCAGATTTTATGGTAAAATTTTTAAAATTTAACTAACGAGCAATGCAAAATTTTAAAATTTTAATTAAAATATGTGCTATTTCAGAAACATTAGACAGATTCTTAGCGTTTTATTTCGCGTGAAAAGGCCTTAGTTTGTATTATTCTATATTAAGAATATGATATTTTTCAAAAATATCTACTGTATTTTTCATTAAAAAAGCGACGGTCATGGGTCCGACTCCGCCTGGCACGGGGGTTATGTAGGACGCTATATTTGCTGCCTCTTCAAAACAAACATCACCGCGGATGCGGCCTTCGGATCTGCTTATTCCTACGTCAATAACTACAGCGCCTGTTTTGATCATATCTCCTTTTATAATTCCAGGTTTTCCCACGGCGCAGATTAGTATGTCGGCGCTAGTGCAGTGTTTTTTGAGGTCATGGGTTTTGCTGTGGCAAATAGTTACAGTTGCGTTTAGATTTAAAAGCGCAAAAGCAAGGGGTTTGCCCACAATTTCGCTTCTTCCGACGATAACACAGTGAGAACCCTCAATTCTGACCCCCATTTTCTTAATAAGATAAATAATCCCAGCTGGCGTGCAAGGAATAAAATCAGAAATACCAAAAACCGTGTTTGAAAAATTTGCACTTGTAAAGGCATCGACATCTTTTGAAGGCGCTATGCTTTCAATTACTGAATATTTGTTAACATGATTTGGAAGCGGCAATTGAACAAGGATTGCCGTTATTTCTTTATCTTCATTGAGTTTTTTTACAGAGTCAATAATTTCTTTTTGAGAAGCGCTACCAGGTAGCTCACATTCTACCGATTTTATCCCTGTTGACCGGCACATTTTAATTTTATTTTTTACATATATATGAGAAGGCTTGTCGTCTCCGACTATTACTGCGGCAAGGCATGGAGTCGATTTTAGTTTTTGCACCCTAACTCTCACTTGTTCCAGAACCTCTTCAGCGGCCGCTTTGCCGTCTATTATCATATAAACTCCTTTATAAACCAGATATTACGAAGTCTACTATAGTTTGCAATTAAAAATCAATTCATGGCATTTAGAACCAGTTCTCATGAATTAAGGAATTTAAATAATGATTAAAGCTTTGGTTTTAAAATTAAAGGATATAATAACGATATTTTTTTCTGTTATTTTAATATTTTTCATATTTTTTTGTGTCTTATTAAAATTTAACTCAGAAGGCATAAAATTTGATTTTGAGTCAATTGGTTTATTTGCGGCTCGGCTTTATATGCCCAAAACTTTTAAGATTAAAATTCCTGAAGTAATCGAAAAAAACCCATTTGCTTGTGTTTCGAATATTTCAGAAGAAGACGAAAGAGAGAGAAAAAGAAGGAAAGAAAAACATATTATAAATAATGAAATAATTAATAGGGATGTAAAAAAATGCAAAATTACAGAAACAAAATTTAATTCATCGGGAACACAATGTGATAATTTTTATGTTAAAAATAACACCCCTAAAGAAATCAATTTTAAATATTATTTAAATAAGCCGCTTGATCTGAAAATAGGCAAAAAAGGCCCTGCCGTACTTATATTTCACACTCATACTACTGAAGGTTATTTAAAAAAAGATGACAAAGAAATTTCTGAGGACTATTATCCAAGAACGCAAAATAACGAAGAAAATGTTATTGCCGTCGGTGAAGAAATAGTTAGAGTTCTTAAAGAAAAAGGAATAAATTGCGTTCATGATAAAACAATTCATGATTATCCAAATTATAATAATTCATATGTGCGAAGTTCAGCAACAGTTAGAAAAAATTTGAAGAAAAATCCTTCTATAAAAATTATCGTCGATGTTCATAGAGATAGTTTAGGAGACTTTGAAACGGGAAAAATAAAGCCGGTAATCGAATGCGGAGGTCAAAAAACAGCGCAAATAATGATAGTTTCTGGTTCGGGGTTTTTAAATTGGGGTAAAAACCTTTCATTGGCTTTAAAGCTTCAAAAAGTATGCGAAGAAAACTGCAAAGGCATTACCCGCCCGCTTTCGGTTAAAAAAGCAAGATATAACCAAAATTTAAATCCAGGGTCGTTGCTTGTGGAGGTGGGAAGCGATGTTAACACTGTACTCGAAGCCAAGCGTGCGGGCGCTAAATTCGCGCAGAGTTTGGCCAAAATTGTTGAAAAAAATAGAAGATAAAATTAATTTTATTCTTGAAAAATCAAAAACTAAATTTATCTATAGAAAAATAAAGATTTTTTTCTTAAAATCTAGATGTTTTATGACTGCTTTCGGAATTACCGCTCTAATATTAATATTAATTTCGGGATTTGTAGTAGCCGAAAAAAATATAAAAACTTATGGATTTGACGATAAAAAGCCATTTTTTGAATATAAATTAAAAGATGAAGATAAATTTATAAAATTTGTCTTTATGGGAAGGGAGACAAAATTATTTTTTGAGAATAAAAAATTAGGGTTAAGAATCTGTTCTAATAGTCTGTGAGAACGGATTCTTAATAAAAATTATTCAAAATTTTCTTTAAAACTGATATTCCGAGTTTGTGAGAATAGGTTCCGAAATTTGATTCTATTCATTAAAATATGATAAAATTACGTAGATTCAAAATATTTTATTTTTGGAAGTGAAAAAAATAAATATCATGAGGGAAAAATTTTTTATATTAGTTTTGGCTTTTATTTTTTTTTCCGCATCGTCGCATGCGGAAGAATCAGAAATCGCAGTAGATGCTAGAGTTCCGGCAGTACATCAAAAAGAAGAAGAAAAGAAAGAAAATGAAAATAGTATTTCTTTTGAAACGCCAAAAAAATCGGTTCAACAAAACCAAGAACGAGAAGAAACTCAAAAGGAAGATCAAAACGTTTTAAGGCCTCGCCAGAAACAAATTTTACAAAATGAACCGAAAGAAGAACAACCACTGCAGGCGGAAAAACCAAAGCAAGAAACTCCTTTCAGACCTTCAATACCGGAAACATCCGCTCCTAAAGAAGAAGAAAATAAGGAAGAAAATAAGAAAGAAGACAAACAAGCGCTTCCAAAATATGATTTACTTCCGAAAACCGAAAAAGACGAAGAAATCCCTCTACCGGAGATTTCTGAAAGCGAAGTTGGAGAATTCGAAAATATAACTCCTTCTCAAGAAAAAAAGGAAAGAAGCTATCTTGTGAGGGGTATAATCTCTATATTTTTAGTAATTGCCGGTTTTTCAATGCTATCTATAGTTGTTTCAAATGAGATAAAAAGGAGAAATTCAGTGAAAAAAAAAGAATTTAAAAATAAAAAAAAATGAGGTTAAAATTAAGAACCTGTATTCAAAAAGGCAAATTCCAAATTTTTGAAGAATTTTTCTTCAAAATGAGGAAAAAAGCGCAATGAATACTTTATGTATTCTGAGCATTTTTGACAAAATTTTGAAAAAAATTATTGAAAATTGGGTATTTTGATCCTTTTGAATACAGGTTCT
>JAISBW010000060.1 GCA_031265995.1 Oscillospiraceae bacterium | reverse complement strand
TAGGATTTGCAGTGCAATCGGAGGTGTTCCGCCATTTAAAAAAAGAGAAGAATACTATAATAATATTAAGGATTCTGTAGCTTGAAACTCATTGTAACTGAATTTGACAATTTCATTTTGAGCATTTTTGGCAAAATTTTTAAAAAAAATATCCAAATTTGTCATTTTAAGCCTTTTGAACATAGACTCTTGTTGTATTTATTTTTTCGAATCATATTTGACTTTTTAAAATATTAATGAGAGAATCAGCATACGTATTTGGTTTTTTTACTATTTTTTTGTTTGAAATTTAATAATTATTTTATTAAATTAGGGAAGTTTCATGTCTAACGACCTTTTAAATGCGCTTAGCGCACTAAATAAAGATAAGGGTATTTCGATCGATTACATGGCGGAAAAGATTGCAAGAGCAGTCTCGGTTACTTGCAAAAATATGTATAATCTTGAAGATGATGAACCTCTGGTGAATTTTGATATAAATACTGGCGAGTTAACTGTAAAAATTGTTAAAAGTGTTGTTGAAAGTGTTGAAATTTCAGCTTTGCAGATCGATTTGAGCGAGGCCAAAAATATTGATCCTGAAGCAGAAATTGGCGGAACGGTCGAGGTTTCGCTTGATACGAAGCAATTTGGTAGAATTGCGGCGCAAACCGCGAGAAATATAATAAGACAAGGAATTCACGATGGAGAACGTGAATTGATAACGAAACGTTTACAGGGATATGAAGGCGAGATCGTTTCTTCGCAAGTGGCAAGGATAAATCCAAGGACAGGGGCGATTGTGCTTCGTATAGGCGAATGTGAAACTTCTTTGCCGCGTTCGGAGAATAATCTTGTTCCCGGAATAAAAGAAGGCGATTATTTAAAGGTATATATTATACGTGTCGGCGCCGGGGAGCGTTCTCCTTGGATATCGGTTTCTAGGTCTTGCCCTGAGTTCCTTAAAAAGCTTTTCGAGACAGAGATTCCGGAAATTTTAGACGGAGTAGTTTCAATCAAGTCAATTGCACGTGAAGCGTGTTCTCGTTCTAAAATCGCGGTCGACAGTTCTGATTCCGCAGTGGACCCTGTTGGAGCTTGTATAGGTTCGCACGGATCGAGAATAAAAGAGATTGCAAAAGAACTCGGCGATGAAAGGATCGATATTGTGAGATATTATGAAGATCTTGAGCAATTTGCTGAATCGGCCATTTCTCCTGCCAAAGCTGTTTCATCCGCGCTATTGCCTAAAAAAGAAGGCGAGCAGCTTTCTTGCTGTGTGACTGTGCCGGATAACCAAATTTCCCTTGCTATTGGATCCAAGGGGCAAAATGTGCGTCTGGCATCGAAACTTACGGGATTAAAGATAGATTTAAGACCTGAAAGCGGATATTACGGCGAGGAATGATTTAAAATTTTTTTGATATTTTACATATGTCTTTAAAATATTAAATCAGGTTTTAGGTTTTGTTTTTATTGACTTTTAAGTAGTGATTATGTGTATCGTTCGTCTAAAATTATAAATTAAGTTTTACGAAACCTAGTTTCACAGAATCGGGTTCTTGCATTTTAGACATGACTTGATGTGTTCTTTATGTTGCGGGCTATTATGTTTTATAATACGGACTTTTAAAATAAAGGAATATATGGATTCGTTTTCTCAAGCTTGGGATTTGGTTTTAAGCTACTGCAAGGGCAGAGTTACTGAAGTTGCCTATAAAACTTGGCTTAGTAGGATAATTCCGCAAGAATTGGATTTTGAAAACGGAATTGTTGTTTTGGCGACTCCTAATGAATTTTATAAAAAAACTATAGAAAAATGTTATAAAAATTTAATTAATGATTCTATGGCTGAAATTTTTGGATCTAGATTCACAATCAAAGTAATTACTAAGAACGAACCTATAAAAGTTATTCCAAAAGATTTTTCAAATGAGTTTTCTTTTGAAAATTATATTGTAGGCCCCTCAAATAAATTTGCTCATGCCGCGTCTTTAGCGGTCGCAGCTAATCCCGCTAAAGCTTATAATCCTCTTTTTATTTATGGAAGTTCGGGACTCGGCAAGACCCATCTTCTTTATGCCATAAGAAACGACGTTGGGGCAAGTCTTTCTGGTCTTACCACCATTTATATTAAAGGCGACGATTTTACAAATGAATTAATTGACTCGATTCGCCGCAATACAACGATAGATTTTCACTTAAAGTATAGAAAAGCCGATTTATTGCTTGTAGACGACATACAATTCATAGCCGGAAAAAACGCCACTCAAGAAGAATTTTTTCACACTTTTAATTCGCTCTATGAAGATAACAAACAGATAATTTTAACTTCAGATAGACCTCCGAAAGAAATTCAAACACTAGAAGACAGGCTTAGAACGCGTTTTGAATGGGGTCTCATCGCCGATATTCAACCTCCAGATTTCGAAACCCGCATTGCAATAATAAAACGCAAAGCCGAAAATTTGGAAATTGATATTCCGAATGATGTTTGCGATTTTATAGCAAAAAAGCTAAAATCTAATATAAGACAACTTGAAGGAGCAGTCAAAAAAATTAAAGCGCATTCGCTTCTCAGCGGAGATAAGGTTAACATGCAAACTGCGCAATTAGCTATAGTTGATGTTTTAAATAACGATTCACCTCCTCCGGTTACAGTTGACCGTATTATCGTTGAAACTGCGCGAACATTTTCTTTAAAGCCTGAGGATATTCGTTCTTCAAAACGTTCCGCTCACATTTCAAAAGCGAGACAAATTGCGATTTATGTTACAAGAGAAATAACCCAATTGCCTCTTTCTGAAATTGGCAGGCATTTCGGAGGAAGAGATCATTCTACTATAGTTTATGCGCTTTCTCAAATTGAAGAAAATATTAATCAGGATTTAAAAAGACGTGGTGTTGTTGAAGATATTATTAGAAATATCCAAGGAGTTTAGTAATTTATATTTTTTTCTTGAGGTAAATAATGAAGCTCACGAATTGCAATTCTGACAAACTTTTATCTCTTAAAAGAAAAGCAAGTGAAATCCATAGTGAAATTTCTATAATTTCTTCAAAGATTATTAAAATGATTCTTTTAGGAAACGCTGGCGAACTTGAGGATTTAAAATCAAAAAGAGAAGTGCTTGTTGAAAATTTAAATAAGATTTTAGAATCAATCAATTTACCTATTGATTTTTTTGACGTAAAATACGAATGTGGCAAGTGCCGTGATACGGGTAAAATTAATGGTAGATTGTGTGAATGTACTTTAGCTCTTCTGAAAAAAAAATCGTATGAGAAATTTGTCGTTAATGCCCCGAAAGGTGAGTTTGAAGATTTCAGTTTTGATTTTTATTCAGCAAGCCGAAATGCAAAAGCTGTCTCCGAACGCGAGATTATGGAGGGGATTTTCAGATTTTGCGTTGATTATTCCAAAAATTTTAGTCTTTGTTCGCCAAATCTTTTAATGGCCGGTGAAACAGGTCTAGGAAAAAGCCATCTTTCGGCTGCGATCGCCAGGAGTGTTACTCAAAAAGGATTTAAATCAGTTTATTTTTCAGTTCCTAATATGATTTCTATGCTTGAAAAAGAAAAGTTTAAATTCAATTCGGATTCAAACTCAGAAGGTGTTATAAATAAGTGCGATTTGTTGATTTTAGATGATCTAGGATCTGAATTTCAATCCAGGTTTTCATCCTCGGCGATTTATAATATTTTAAATTCAAGATTGATAAAAGGTGTACCTACGATTGTAAGCACTAATCTTAGAATGGCTGAGTTGGAAAAATTTTATAGCGGAAACGAACCTGGAGCTATGGGTGAAAGAATAGTTTCACGTTTGATAGGTGAGTATAAACGTCTTGGATTTGTAGGACGCGATATTAGACAACAAAAATACAATCTTTCTAAAAAATCTTCGATCACAAAGATTTAAGTTTTTATAAAAAATATGAAAATTCTGTTCTTGGACGTAACTTAAAGAATTTACGAATTTTTAATTTTTTTTATTTGCTTTTCTAAATGGGCAGGTGATTTAGTTTGTTTTATCAAAAATTTATAAAAAAAGAATTAAGTGAGAAAAGATATAATCATTCTATTAATGTCGCAATGGCTGCAGAAGATTTAGCCATTAGATATAGTGTGGACAAAGAAAAAGCCAAAATTGCCGGAATCCTGCATGATATAACAAAAGAATGGAGTAAAGAAAAGCATTTTCGATTTGCTAAAGAATACGATATAAAATTTTCAGACTACGAACTTGCATCAAAAAAACTTTTGCACGCGTTAACCGGAAGTTATTATTTAAAATATATTTTAAAAATAAAAGATCACGAAATAATTAATGCCGTAAGATTCCACAGTACTGCCAGATCTGATATGTCTCTTTTGGAAAAGATTATTTATATATCCGACTTTATTTCTGAAGAAAGAAGATTTGAAGGGGTTGAAGAATTAAGAGAATTATCCCGCGAAAATTTAGAGTCGACCATGATATGCGGACTAGCTTATTCTCTTCACGAACTAGTGTCTGAAAAAAGAATTATACATCCAAATACTTTTAAAGCTTATAATGAGGCGATATTCAATAAGGTTAAAATTCAAAATATTAAAATTTAAAAAAAACAAAAAAGTTCATATAACTTTCACAAAACCCCATATAAAAAACTAAAACCAACTCAAAATTCCATGCAAAAAAACAAAATTAACCTCAACTCCTTGACATCATTTGATCACTAAGATACGATGGAAAAAGCGTTTCACGG
>JAISBW010000059.1 GCA_031265995.1 Oscillospiraceae bacterium | reverse complement strand
AATTCTGGGCAACAAAAAAGACACAAAAAAGTTAATTTGTGTCTTTGGAGTCTGTAAGTTTTAAAGAATTATATTTTAATTAATTATTTGTGTTTATTTTTGTCGATTTTAGATTTTTTCGGTACTCTCGTAGTACTTGAAGAGAGGAACAATACTGAGAAAAATACTAAAGAACTAATTATGAAAAACGCTCAAACACTGGACTCCTTCAATTGGGCTTGACTATAAACAAGTTCTAAATTTAGGAAAACAAATCACAACAGCGCATGCGCATGTTTTTGAATGAGTTAAACTTAAAGAAAATTCTAACTCGGAAAGGAGTTTTTCAAATTTATCTTTTAATACAAGGCGCGGCCTTCCTGATTTTTCTTGCATAATTTGAATGAATTTAAATTCTTTTATTGTACGTATGCCAATTCCTATCGATTTAATAAAAGCTTCTTTTACACAAAATCTAGCTGCAATGCTTGCACAAGAAAATTTTTTTTCGGAAATTTGTAAAAATTCTTCATCACCAAAACACGAATGCAAAAAAATTTTGTTTCGTGATAAAATTCTTTCGAACCTTTCAATTTCAACAATATCGATTCCGATTCCATGCATGGCAACACCACCTATATCAAATCTTTACAAATTCTTCAAAGACGAGGACTCATATCCAAAGACTTTTAAAAGGCAAACATTCAAAATATATGAATGTAAGTTTGAGATTTTTTTACCTTTTATAAGCTCTTAGGGCCTATCTAATATCTCCGAAATAGCACATATTTTAGTTAAAATTTTAAAATTTTGCACTGCTCGTTAGTTAAATACGCCAGTATTCGCCTTCCTCCTTATATTTTAATAGGATTCATAATGAAAAAACAATCTTTAGAAGAGCTTGCAAAACTTATATCTGACATTTTAGAAAAAAGATATCCAAATTCCAAGTGTTCTTTGATATTTAAAAATAATTTTGAATTAATCATCGCCGCAAGACTTTCCGCACAATGTACTGATAAATGCGTCAATAGAATAACACCCAAATTGTTTTCTGTTTTTCCTAATGCTATTTTGATGGCTTCGGCAAAGATTGAAGAAATTGAAAATTTAATTAAACCTTGTGGAATTTATAAAACCAAGGCGCGCGAAATAAAAGAAATAAGTAAAATTTTAAAGAATGAATATGATTCTAAGATTCCTTTTGGAATTGAAAATTTGATAAAATTGCCAGGAATCGGAAGAAAAACCGCGAATTTGGTTATGTCTGAAGTATTCGGCGAACCCGCCGTTATTGTCGATACTCATGTTTTAAGAGTTACAAGACGTTTAGGGTTTCACAATACAAATAATGCTGATAAAACAGAAAATATACTTATAAGTATTTTACCTAAAAACATTCGAACTAAATTTTGCCACCGAATTTTAGAGCACGGCAGAAACGTCTGCATTTCAAGAAAACCAAAATGCGAAATGTGCTGTTTAAATGATTATTGTTTAGCCTATAAAATTGCCATATTTTGATAATATTTACGATAAATTTTAATCCTTTTGAATACAAATTCTAAATACTTTCAGCCCATTCCAACTACTGATATTTCCGTCTCCGATTTCAGATCATATTTTAATGTTTTTAAGTGGTCCTTCCAGCTACTTTCAATATTTTTGAAATATTTAGGATACTTGTTTCTAAATATTTTACCGAATTTAAATATATCGCACTGAAGTGACAATGTTTTTTCTATAGCCTTTTTACAAATTTCTGTTATTTTTCTATTAATATTTGATTTTAAATTTTTATCTATATCATCCATACTACTTAAGATTTCTTCGGTTTCTAAAATGTTGACCGAGGTTTTTGTTTCTATATTAAATTCTATATTTCCATTATTTAAAAAAGGAGTTATTTTAGTTTTAACTTTATCTATATTACAGGAGAAGTTTTTTTTATCTTCTGTTATGTCAATAGCTCCGAGTTTTGAAATTCCAGATAATATCTGCGAGCCCATTGTTTCTTCTTTGTTTAAAAAACAAACAAGTGAATCTTTTGAAAATACGGCAAGATTTTCACAAATTACTTCCCCTTTTTCATTTTTTTCAAGTGTCATAGTAACTGGATCGCAAATTCCACTTTTTATATCACTTTCAAATTTTAAGACATCGCTGTCTGTTTTATCTTCTGCAAGAGATCTTATGGTTGAGGCCTTGATTGGTTTTCCGTTATTTTTTGCTTCGAAAATTTCAGACGCCTTGCCCTTGGCGACTCGCAGTTTTGTGCTAAGACGATTTTCGTAATATCTTAGGAAAAAATCCATAAATTTTTCAGTACCGCGTTTTGCCGCTTCCTCACCTACTATTATTATTAAGTTTTGTGAATACAAGGGCTTTAACCCCGTAATTTTATTAAGTTTATCTAAAGCTAAGCTTAATGATTCCCCTGAAACTTCAACGTTTCTAACGCTTGGTTCTTCTTTTCCTAAAGGATTTTTAAAGTCATTACCTTGTGCGATTACAGTAATACAATTATCTTCACCGACACCACGATCGGTAATGCAATTACCTTCACTAGCACCAAGATCGATTGTCATAGCTCTTACCATAAACTTTTCATGTAACTGACTTTGCTGGCTACACCCGCAACAGAAAAACATTTGCAAGAACATTAAAAAAATTATTAATTTAAGATATTTCTTTTTCAAATAAAATTTTCTCCTAATTATTAAAACCATAAAAATTTATCTTTTGAGAACGTTTTACAATAATAAGCAAAATAGGAATTATAATCGCAGTAAAAATAGTAAACATTAAAAGAAAGTTAGTGCTGAAGATTCCGGATGATACGTTCGATATTTTTATAAATTTATTTGTAAAAATTAAAGCAGCGCCAACTAAAAAAATTATTATTTTTTTATTTTTTCTACCAAAAGTTTTTCTTATACATTCAGAGGATAGATTCATGAATAGCGATATTTTCATAAAAATTCCTGCTGTCCAAAGACCTAAATATAAGGCGTCGAGATTTTCGAGGCTTCCTATTTTAGCTATGCTTGTCATACTATAGACTGGAAAAAACCTAGTTGGTGAAAAATCTCCTAGCGTTCCGACGACCAAAAATATTGAGGATGCCATAAGTGCATAAAAAGACGTATTCCAGACCAAAATTCCGCTTTTTAAATTACCGCGCGCCTTTGAAAGAAGCATAGCCGCCGCCGGAATACAAGAACTTCTAGAAATCAAAAAATTTATTCCGTCTACTACTGTTTTTGTTCCATTATTATAAAAAAACGGCTTAAAATTGGTAAAATCTACAGCTTTAAAAGAAGAAAATCCAAGAAATGCCAGCGCGCATAAAATAAAAAACAGAATGATCGCAGACGTCCTGGCCAGGCCCTCTAAACCTTTTGCTGCACCATAACACGAAAAGAATATCATCGCTGTTGAAAGCAATAAAAACGAAACAGGCGGATTCATTACATTTTCTATAAAGATTTTAAAAACCGCCAACGTGTGTGCGCAAACTAAAATGAAATAAATAGCGTAAATCAAAGTAACAATTTTTCCTGTTCCACCTAAAAGTTGCTCGCTTATATCAGAAATATCGCATTGTGATCCAGTTTTGCAAAGAACACATACCGGAACAACCATCAAAAAAGTTATTAAAAAAGAAACCAAACACGAAATTATGCAGTCCCATATGTCATTGCCATTTATCAAACGCGAACCAAATGTCATACATACGACAATACGGCTTATTAAAAGCATACAAACAAGTTGTTTCATTGAAATTACGGATTTTTTTATCAAAATATTACCTCTATAATTTAGTTCCGGGCATTTCCTGAATTTTATTTTGCCTTTTTGAAAGTATTTTCCAGCTTGATCTAATGAAAGTATCACGCATTCCTAATAATTCAAATGGTGAAATAGGGGCGGTAAATGGAATTCCGAAATTTGATTTTGAGCAAATATTAACAAGAACTGCGGAAAATAAAATCATTATTCCCCATATGCCGAGTATCCCGCCGGCAATCACGAAAAACAGCCTCAGCAGTGCGATAGGTTCATAAAGATTGGGCACGACATAAGACGAAATTGCGGTTATCGCGACAACCATTAGCGTAGGTGCGCCTATAAGCCCTGAATTTATCGCAGCATCACCAATAACAAGACCGCCGACTATGCCGACCGCATGTCCCAAATTTTGAGGCAAGCGAAGACCGGCTTCACGCATTATTTCATAAAGAAAATGAATTATTAAAGTTTCAAACATTAGTGAAAACGGGGTTGTACCGACCGCAAGCGCTATTTTATTTAATAATTCTCCTGGAAATAATTCAGGATTAAACGTGGTGAACCCTACATAAAGCCCAGGAAGAAGTGATGAGACAAAAAACGCAATAAATTTTAAAATTCTATTAAGACTGGCAAAATAAGGTCTCAGGGCGTAATCGTCTATATTGTGAAAATATTCTGCGAATAAGTAAGGCACAATTAAAACTGTAGGAGAACCATCTACTATAACAGCAACTCTGCCTTCTGAAATTTTTCCGCAAACAGTATCCGGACGCTCGGACATTCCTACTCCTGAAAAAAGCGATAAATCACCGTCTTCTTCTAAATATGGCGAAACACATCCGGAAGTTGTTATGGTTTTAAGATCACATTTTTTTAATCTTTCTTTAACCTCTTTAATAATTTCCGGAGCCGCTCTATCGGATAAATAACATATGCAAACAGACGTACACGTCGTACTCCCTATTTGCATTGTTTCGAATTTAAGACTTGGATTGGTAACACGGCGTCTGATCATGGTGATATTTATACGCACTGGTTCGACAAATCCTTCACGCGAACCGCGTTGAGATTTTTCTGATGTTGGCTCGGATATCCCCCTAAAAGCAAAACCTTGAACGCCAAACGAAATCATACGATCGCAGCCGTCTATGGCAAAAACCGCACAACCGACCATTGCCATATTCAGTGCGTCTTCATATGTTGTAATCTCTACTTGATCAGGGAAAGCCGTGATTTTATCCCGCAGCGTTTTATATATTTTTTCAGGATCTTTTTCTTCGGTTTTAAATTTAGTTATTAATCTTAATATATCACCGGTTAAATCTTTATCTATGAGGCCATCTACGCTTATTACTGCGGCATCACGGTCGCAAATTATCATTTCTCTTACAATTAAATCGGCGCTTCCGTTGAATTCTTTTTTGAAAAGTCCGATACTTTTTCTCAAAGATTTATCTATGGGACGTTTTTCAGGAGTTTTATTTTTCTTATTACCATCAGAAACAAAAAAATTTATAAATTTTTTAATAATATTTATCACAGTCTTCACCTTTTTGTGTATGTCTTGTATTTTTTCCAGGTTTTTGTCGAATATTCGTAGGAAATTAACTAAGAACCTAAAAACACAAAACCCCATATAAAAAACTAAAACCAACTCAAAATTCCATGCAAAAAAACAAAATTAACCTCAACTCCTTGACATCATTTGATCACTAAGATACGATGGAAAAAGCGTTTCACGG
>JAISBW010000036.1 GCA_031265995.1 Oscillospiraceae bacterium | reverse complement strand
TCTTTTGTTGATTCTACCATTTATTTAATTTTTTTGCAATAGACCTGCCCTAGAACCAAATTATTTTTGTTAATTTCGTTATTACTTGTAGTGCTCGAAATGTTCGAATTATCCGATATGCTACATTTATGTGCTCCTCGTTCCTTAAAATTACCAAAAATAAGAACCTGTATTCAAAAGGGCAAATTCCAAATTTTTAAAGAATTTCTCTTCAGTAATGATAAAAAAGCGCAATGAATACTTTATGTATTCTGAGCATTTTTGACGAAATTTTGAAAAAAATTATTGAAAATCGGGTATTTTGATCCTTCTTGAATACGGGTTCTTATAGATGATACCCAAATATTTTCGCCAAAAAAATTCAGCTTGACATAGAATTTAGAATATAATACCATTCGAATACGTTATATTTATTTTTGGAGGTTTGTGTGGTTTTTGAAAAAATCAAGAAGATATTAAGCGAGCAGTTTGATATAGAGGAAGATGTGATTACGCTTAGTACTAATTTTGTTAGTGATTTACGTGCTGATTCGCTTGACGTAGCTGATTTACTTACTAATGTATCTAATGAATTTGAGGTTGATGTCGAATCTGAGCCGATAGAAGATTTTAAAACAGTCGGAAATTTGGTTGATTTTATAGAAAAAAAAATAAAACTTGAGATGTAATAAAAGATATAAATAAACAATAAGGCAGCTTGGGCGCGCTGCCGGATCAAGTGGCGGTATGACGTGAACTATGTCAGGTGAGAAATCAAGCAGCATTAAGCGTATGTTATCGGGTATTTGTTTTCCGTTGGCGCGCCGTGGTTGTTTTTATTGTTTGTTCTTATATTTTGAGTTTTTGAATTACGGATTTAAGTAGTGTATAAAGTATTTTACAGAAAATGGCGTCCAAAGCTTTTCGATGATGTTGTAGGACAGCTACATGTTACTGATACGTTAAAAAATGAAGTGAAGTTGGATCATGTTGCACATGCGTATATGTTTTGCGGTACACGTGGCACGGGCAAAACCACTTGTGCTAAAATTTTAGCGAAGGCTGTTAATTGTCTTTCACCAAAAGAGGGTAATCCGTGCTTAGAATGTGAAATTTGCCGAGGAATTGAATCCGGTTCGATTTTGGATGTCTCAGAAATAGACGCTGCGAGCAATAATGGCGTTGAAAATGTACGCTCAATCAGAGAAGAAGCAAATTTTGCTGCGTCAATAGCAAGATTTCGTGTGTATATAATAGATGAATTTCACATGCTATCGCCTGGAGCTTTTAACGCTCTTCTTAAGATTTTAGAAGATCCGCCAGATAATGTTATTTTTATTTTAGCTACGACTGAATTCCATAAAATTCCAAAGACAGTGGTATCACGTTGCCAAAGATTTAACTTTAGACGTGTCGGCGTTAAAGAAATTACTCTTTGCTTGTCAAACGTCTGTAATAAGGAAAATATTAATTCAAAACCCGATGTTCTTAGCCTCATTGCGAAAATTTCAGATGGCTCGGTTCGCGACGCATTGTCGATTCTTGACCAATGTACTGAAAATAGTGATGTTGTAGATATAGAACATGTAAATTTTATTATTGGTTTTACAGACGCAAAAATAATTGAAAGTTTAGTTCTTGATTTGATTTCCGGTGGATTTACTTCGGCTATTTTACAAATAGATAAAATATATAAAGACGGCAAAGATATGGTTCGTTTGTGCGAAGAACTTTTATTTTTATTTCATGACGCGATGATTTTTAAAACAGCCAAGTTTTTTTCAGAAAATTGTATTTATAACGAAGAGTCTATAAAAAATATTGCTGAAAAACTTAATCTTGATAACATAATTGCATGCTTTGATATCTTAAAAGAATGTTTTGTTCAAATGTCTAAATTTTCTGATAAAAAATCAGAAGTTGAATTTGCGATAATTAAAATGTATAATTGTATCATAAAAGGCAAAAGTTTGGATTTTGATTCAAAAAATCAAAAAAAAGTTTCGGATGTTGAAAATTTCGAAAGCATTATAAAAGAGACAAGAAAACAACGCGAGAAGAATTGCGCTGATTCAAAAGTTGAAGCTAACGTTGCGGGTAATTTAGGTGCCGAACCAAAAAGCAAATGTGTGGTCAAAGAGGGTATAAACGAGCGTTTGATTTCTAATCAAAAAGAAGGAATTATTTCTGAAATCCAGGGAATAGTGCCGAGATATGTATATGAAATCCTCACAAAAGCTAATATAAAATTAGAAGAAGATAAGTTTTTTATTCAGGTTTCTGGTGATTTTGCTTTAGATATGATAAAAAAGAACGATTATTTGCAAGAGATTCAAAAGGCGGTTTTTAAAGTTTTAAAAAAGAAGCTTAAAATAATCTTAGAAGTGAATAAGAATGGTGATTTTAAAGAAGATTTTTTGAAAAAATTTGAGCAAGAGTCTAGAAATTTTGGGATAAATACGGTTATTGTCTAAAGTCTGTTTTTGTTGTTTTCGTGGTTGTTAGTTCTAATCCTATAAGGAGAGGTTTAAATGAAAGTCAGAATTCCTGGTAGTAACAAAAAGAGTGATTCTGGAGATTTTCAAGACATAGCGCATAAAGTTAAAGAAATGCAAAAGGAAATGGAAATAAAGCTCGAAGAACTTTCGAGAAAGGAATATTACGCAGTTTCGGGCGGAGGCACGGTGAACGTTACAGTGAACGGGAGTTCGCGTATTGTTTCACTTAAAATCGATCCTAAGGCTCTTTCTTCGAGCGATACTGAAATAATCGAAGACATGATCATTGCCGCTGTTAATGAAGCTCTTAGAAATGTTGATGATGAAAAAGAAAAGATTTCACGTAATCTTTCATCTGGCTTGCCTGCGGGGTTAATTTAAAATTATTATTATAAATTTTTGCAGATATAAATTTGTGAAGCCTATCGAAATTACTTGTTGCGCATTTTTCATTATTTAACAACTTCGGTCTTAGAACCTGTATCCAAAAGGGCAAATTCCAAATTTTTGAAGAATTTTTCTTCAAAATGAGGAAAAAAGCGCAATGAATACTTTATGTATTCTGAGCGTTTTTGACAAAATTTTGAAAAAAATTATTGAAAATTGGGTATTTTGATCCTTTTGAATACAGATTCTTGGAACCTATATTTAAAAAGTTGTTCAATATTGCGTTTAACGGTAAAATCAAACAGTTGAATAATTTGACAAAAAGAATATTTGGCGATATAATACCCTCGCTGAGGTTTGCTAGCAAAATTTTTTGGAGGTATAACGTTGGGCGGTTTTGTGCCGAAAGTTAAAGATTTAAAACGTTCGTGGTATATTATAGATGCCAAGGGATTGCCTCTGGGAAGGCTCGCTTCTCAGGTGGCGTCGATTTTGCGCGGTAAGGTTAGAACAATTTTTTTTCCTAGTCTTGATATCGGAGACTTTGTTGTTGTTATAAATTGTGCGAAGGTTTTGCTTACGGGTAGGAAAATCGAGTCCAAATGTAGATACAGTTACACTGGATATGTAGGAAATTTGAAAAAAATTAGTTATCCTGATTTAATGAACAGGAAGCCAGAGCTCGCGGTAAAACTCGCAGTAAGAGGTATGCTTCCTTCAACGTCCTTGGGTAGGCGCCAATTTGGCAGACTTTTTGCTTTCTGCGACGAAAAACATAATCATGAGGCTCAAAAGCCCGAGGAATGGGTTTATTTCAGAAAAGTTAGGAATATGTACTAGAGATATTGATTATTATAGTTCGGCGTCAAGGGTTTGGCTGTATTGCGTGTTTTAATTGCACAGTTTTTGATTTTTTTATAATAGGAAGAGATTATATGGGTTACGAAAAGAAGTATTTTTATGGAACAGGAAGGCGTAAAACTTCTGTTGCAAAAGTTAGGCTTTACAATGGAGACGGAAAGTTTAAAGTTAATGGTAACGATATTTCTGATTATTTTCCCACAAAAATATTGAGATCTATTGCTGGTCAGCCTCTCATTATTACTGAGACAAATGAAAAGTTTGATGTTATTTGTGATGTCTACGGGGGGGGAGTTTCAGGTCAAGCTGAAGCTATAAGACATGGTGTGTCTCGGGCTTTGCTGGAGTTTGATTCCAATATGTTGAGATCTACACTTAAGAGTGCGGGTTTCTTAACTCGGGATTCTAGGATGAAAGAACGCAAAAAGTATGGGCTTAAAGCCGCTCGTAAAAGACCTCAGTTTTCTAAGCGTTGATTTGCGTTTTGTTTTTATATTTAGTTTAAGTATTTTGTTTTTAAGAAGTTTGGGATGGTTCAAATGGCTGATATTTATCGTGTTTATATTTCGAATAGGCAAAATATTATAAAGATTCCAATTGGTCTTCGCATGATGGTTCGGCGCTCGTGTAACGCCGCGCTTAAAATCAATGGCTTTTTTGGTTCTGCTGAAGTTAATGTGATTTTTACAGATAATAGTTACATACAGAGTCTTAATGAACAATATAGGAATAAAAATTCTCCTACCGATGTGTTGTCTTTTCCGGCTTCTAAAGACGGTGAATTCGAGATAAACCCGGAAATCGGGACTAAAATTTTGGGCGATATTGTTGTATCTCTCGAAATGGCCTGTGAGCGTTCTAGAAAATTAGACAACGACTTGCAAAGAGAGGTTGTTTTTCTCGTTGTTCATGGAATGCTGCATTTGCTTGGATATGATCACGAAGGCAATAGCCTTGAAAAGGGTAAAATGAAAGAGCTTGAAGAGAGAATTTTGGCCTCTATAGGCTTTCCTGAAGTTGAAGTTTATGTTTAATCAAATGACATCGCCAAACCAGGGGTACCCCGAGTTTCGTAGGGTTCTTTTTTTGTCTTTGATAGTTTTTAACTCTTTTCGTTACTTTTTTGACCCGATTTATTAATCAAAACATATCTCGCGTCATATTCTTTTAATTATTTGTGGTAAATTCTGGAAATTTGACAATTTAAATAAAAAAATATAAAATATAACGGCAATGAATTTTACGCAAGGGTTATAAAAAAATATGAAAAATCTATTACTTAAAAAAATTATTTCAGCCACCATAGCTGTTTTTAGCTTATTTCCAGTGTTTAATAGTTGCGCGGCTACTGATCCACCAAAGCAGATCACGATTGCATTTATAGGTGAGCCAGGAATTGACAAAACGAAGATTTTCAAAGATTTTTTAGAATATTTGGTAGATCAAGGAGCACTTCCTACAGATTGTTCAGTACCTTTGGATAATCTTTCGGCAGACGAAGACCAATTTGATAAAGTACCTTTAGACTTCTCAAATTTACCTCATATATTTTGTGTAGATTTGATGTCAGTTAATATGGAAAATGAACCAAAAATGGCAGTACGAGTATGGTATATTAGCGAATGCGAGACTCAGAACGACTTGATTTCTAAGATTTTAAAGATTGCCGATATGGTCACAATATTTGTCAAAAATGTGGAACAAATTAGTTATTGGTTTGAAAAATGTCGAGAGGGAAATTTTAATGCAAAAATTATTGTTACATTGGATATTTCTGGTCCGAGCAGTGAGCAACCTATACGCTCGCAACTTGGCCAAAAACGTAAAGAATTCGAAAATTGTCTAGGAATTTTCAAGGTCGATCTGCAACATAAGCACTGTCGTTGGTATTTTTCAGAACATCTTTACCAATTAGCTTTAAGAGTAGCAGAACCGTCGTTATATATCACTACCACCGTTAAAGATTCAAGACTACCGAAAAAGCCTATTGTTGGAGGAAGTTTTATCGTAGCGGGGATGTCGGTTGTCGCCTTGATCACTGTTGCGTTAATTAGCAGAAGAAATAATAAAAAAAACCAGGGTAGAAACAGAACCCAACTATAGTTCGGCTTCATTTTAGCTTCGATGCTCGAAATACTCGCGTACAACATGTATGTTACGTTTCTGCGTTCTTCGTTTTGCCATGTAATCAAAACGGATCGTTGAAATGAAGATCGAAGCGAGCATCATTCAGATAACCTTACTTGACTTCTGACATGGTGGGGGGTATGTTTTTCGCTGTTGATTGTTTTTTTCTAGAAAACCGAAAATAAGCAATAGTAAGCAAGGTGGTGATAAGTGATCCCCCGATGATAATACGGTTGAAATTCGATGAGCCGATACGAGCTTCGCCAAATTCGCTTTCGCTTGCAAATTCATTAGGTGCAGTTATTACAGTCGGTGCTTCGTCTTTTTTTGCTTTTTCTGCAAATTTTAAAGTTAAATCGTATGCTATTCTCATCAATTCGTTGCATCCATATTCTTTTGACAAATCGACACAACAAACATCAAATTCTTTAAAATTTTCGTATAATTCCCCAAGCCTACATCTTACTTCTTCTTCAGAAACATAACTTTCAGAGGAGCCAGAGGGATGCGTCGGAGATTTATTTATCAGAAAAATGATCTTTACAGGGCATCTTGCATCACGGCGCAACTGTTCGCATTCTTCAAATGAATTTATGGTTGCTTCAACTTTTTGTTTTTCAAAATTAGTGCATATTGCAAATATCTCAACGATATCACCACGTCTCATTAACGTTCTAAAATCCTTAAAGAAAATCTGCTTAAGTTCTTCTTGCCCAGACACGTCAAAGATTCTTATTTTCACTTCAATATCATCTTTTTTTATGATTTTAATTCCAAAATCAAAAGGTACACGATCATCAAAACCACGATCATGCATATCATTCCTAGTGTCAGCCACACTAGAAAAAATTTCTGTTTTTCCGACCCTAGATCCGCCCATAA
The DNA here is from genome assembly GCA_031265995.1 of Oscillospiraceae bacterium. Lineage (GTDB taxonomy): Bacteria > Bacillota > Clostridia > Oscillospirales > Acutalibacteraceae > Improbicoccus. The sequence goes on along the minus strand of JAISBW010000036.1, from coordinate 583 downwards.
GAATGAGCTTGGCTGTAATGGGATCGGCATTTACGCAAGTGTTGAGTACCGGAAATAAAACAAAAGTAGCCATAACGCTTGAGATAAGTCTTTTAAATAACGAATTTTTCATATTTTTTCGTTCCTATATAAAATATGCTTCTATTAGACCTGTTCTAAAACCCCAAAACATGATATAATAAAATTATGGATAATTTAAAAAGAATATCAAAACTCCCGGAAGAAAAATACCAGATAGTATTTGGTGTTAAAAAAGTCACTTTTGATAAAGTGCTTAAGATATAGCTATTTCAGTTGAAAATAGGCTTTTATAGCATCTTGATCGAGTAAGCCATGTCTAACATTATCATATTATATTGAGTCTTTTGTCAATAGAAACAGCTATACTCGAAAACGCAAACAAGGAGATGCGTAAATTTGGTGGAAGACCGTCACGTTTGAACGTTTTAGATAAGTTGATTGTTATGCTTGGATACTATTACGACTACCGAACGATGGAAAACATCTCATTTGATTACGGAGTTTCAAAAAGCCGAATTAGCGATGCAGTCAAGTGGGTAGAGCAAACTTTAATCAAAAATGG
>JAISBW010000041.1 GCA_031265995.1 Oscillospiraceae bacterium | reverse complement strand
TTTTGTCAAAAATGCTCAGAATACATAAAGTATTCATTGTGCTTTTTTCCTTATTTTGAAGAAAAATTCTTAGAAAATTTGGAATTTACCCTTCTGAATACAGGTTCTTAGTTTCGAAAGAGGTCTATTGTGAAAAGTTACAAGAGTAATTTATTTTTTGCCCATTTTAAAAAAAATATTTTTTTATTCAATCCTGCAGTTTTACTGGATTTCAAAGGCTTTTAAAATTAGTTTTTAAATTTTTTATTGCCCTCTAGAGGACAATAAAACACGATTTACCCCCTATAAGTGAGGGGGTAAATATCAGCAGAGAAATTTTATTTTTTTCAACATAAATGGGAGATGTTATTAAAAATTTAAAATTCTTCCGTCACTGAATCTAAATAGCTCTCATACTCTAATTTTTCGAGCGTTGACATTCCCCGTGAAATTTCAGTTTGGAGAGTAATTTTTTCGGGCACTGAAATTCTATTTAATCCTAATACGAAAACAAGAGCATCTTGACGATTTAAGCAAACATTAAATCTTTTAAATTCGTATCCAAATTCGTTTTTTAAATCAACTCCAAATTTTACTTCGCCTTGTTTGCCTCCAGGCAAAGAAAAAGATGAAAAAGTGCTTGCAACACCTTCTTCTCTTAAAGATTCTACAAAAGTTTCAAATACACGAGAATCTAAAGGATTTTTTATATTCTCTTTAAACCTTGATAATGGAATTACGAGACATGCACCTCTACCTCCACCTCCATTTTGAGTTATAACAATGTCTTTTGCGCCAAAAATAATATCAAAAGTAGAATAGGCGGATACTTTGCTCGCAGAAACAAAACTAAGCAAGCAAACTGAAGCACAAATCGAACTGGCGACTTTTTTAAAAAAATTCATCTAAAAACTCCTTATTTTAAAATTAGATTCAGGCCATACATGGCCTATAGTCTAACTATAATTAATAAAAATTAAATTGTCAATACTTTTACGGAGGAATTATTTATGGATTCAGAAAAAAATACAAAAAGCAATAATTTTATAGCTCAAGCGTACGCAGGATACGAAAAACTTGCTTTTGGAAAAGTTAATGACGCGATTAAAATTATGTTCTCTGAAAAACTGGATTTTGAAGAACTTGAGAAAATGGATTTATTTTGTATATCAGAAATACGCCGTCTTAAAGACGGCGCGATGGAAATTAAATTTTTTGATAAATTAAAAGCAATGGAAAAGCTTGAAAACGATAATTTTTCAGAGAAGGAAATTCCCGCGTTTTACGAAGCTCTTAAAGAAAGATCATAAAAATTCTATAAAGGTTTTATAAATGAAAATTAAAAATTTTTCTCCAAAACAAATTAAAGTTTTAACTTGGTGGTATAACAGCAGTAAAATCGCAATTATATGCGATGGGGCGATAAGAAGCGGCAAAACTTTTTGCCTTGGGATTTCTTTTATTCTTTGGGCTTTTTATGAATTTAACGGGGTGTCGTTTGGAATGTGCGGCAAAACAATAAAATCGCTCAAAAGAAATGTTTTAGAGACGATTTATCCCGTTTTATCCGAACTCGGATTTAAATTTGAATATAAAATTTCAGAAAATCTTGTTACGATTTATTTCCTCAGAAGAATAAACAAATTTTATATTTTTGGCGGAAAAGATGAATCTTCCGCATCGCTTATTCAAGGAATGACGCTTTCGGGTGTTCTTTTTGACGAAGTCGCTCTTATGCCGCAAAGTTTCGTCGAACAGGCTCTCGCAAGATGTTCGGAACCAAAATCTAGATTTTGGTTCAATTGCAATCCTGAAAACCCATCGCACTGGTTTTATCAAGAATGGATACTTCCCTATAAAAATAAGAACGCACTTTTAATTAATTTTGAACTAAAAGATAATCCTTCGCTTTCGCAAGAAATTATTTCAAGGTATAAGCAAATGTATACCGGCAATTTTTATCGCCGTTTTATAGAAGGAAAATGGTGCTACGGCGATGGTCTGATTTATCCGTTTATGGCAAATTACGATGCTTTTTGTTCGCCACCATTAAATGATTTTGAAAAATTCGCTCTTTCTTGTGATTATGGTGTTGTAAATCCGATTTCATGTGGGCTTTGGGCTAAATCTAGTGAAACTTGGTATAGAATAGATGAATATTATTACGATTCCAAAAACAACCAAATTAGAATTGATCAAGAGCATCTCGAAGCAATCTTTAAGCTTATAAACGGCAAGAAAATCAGTTTTGTTGCAATTGATCCTTCGGCCGCGGGTTTTTCTGCGCTTATGCGAAAACATAAATTTAATGTAATACCTGCTAAAAATGATGTAAATTACGGAATTTGTCTTACTTCTGAGGCTCTTAAAACTGGGAAAATAAAAATTTGCGCAAATTGCGCCGATTCAATTCGTGAATTTTCGCTCTACCGCTGGTTTGGCGGAACGAGAGACTCACCGCACAAAGAAAATGACCACGCAATGGATGACATTAGATATTTTGTATCGGTTCTCAACAGTAAATTGGGAGCCGATACATTTTTTGCCATGAGTATTTTGAGAAAAAGATAAAAAATAAACATGTAAAATTAAATCAATTAAATCATAAAAAATAGGAGGTAAAATTATGTTTTTCTTTGAAAAATTTGCCAAATTTACTAATAAAAAAGAGAAAAAATATGAAAATCCCGAGGTTCAAACGGCCATAAGGCGTAAGAAAAACGATTTTTCAGAAATCGGGTGCCGGGGCGGCGTTAACGAAATTGGCGGAAAAATGTTTTCTAGATTTGAAGCTGATCTTTATCGCCATCTTAAGGAATCAATTCCGGTTATCGACGCAGCAATTTCAAAAATAACGAGATTAATAGGTAATTTTGAAATAGAATGCGCCAGTGAAACTGTTACAGCAAAAATAAATAATTTTTTGAAATCTGTAAAATCAGGTCCTTGTGGGATAGGAATAGAAAATTTTATTTCGTCCTATTTTAATCAGCTTCTGACATACGGAACGGCTATCGGTGAGATAGTTACCGATGGATTTGACGTATACGCGCTTTATAATGTGTCTTTAAAAGATGTAGAACTAAGAACAGATAAAAATTCGTTTAAATTTCTAATTTTTAGAAAAGACGCAGGCGGGAATTTAATCCCAATAAAAAGACCTGAATTTATTTTTGTTTCGGCTCTAAATCCAGAACCAGGGAAAATTTATGGAAATTCGATTTTAAAAGGATTGCCGTTTATAAGTGGAATACTTCTCAAAATCTTTTCCGCTATAGGAAATAATTGGGAAAGAATGGGGGACGTGCGTTTTGCGGTGACTTATAAACCTCCTCCTTATGCTTCTGATTACGTTTTCGTGCGGGAACGTGCTACACAAATAGCATCTGAATGGAGTAGAGCAATGGAACCTGGGTCTTCAAGTGATTTTGTGGCAATTGGAGATGTGGATATTAAAGCTATTGGCGCGGACAATCAAATTTTGGATAGCAGAATACCGGTGCGGCAAATCTTAGAACAAATAATAAGTAAATTATCGATTCCACCGTTTTTACTTGGATTTTCTTGGTCGACAACCGAAACGATGGCATCCCAGCAAACTGAAATTTTAAGCATCGAACTTGCCGCTTATCGGCGAAATTTAAATCCGGTAATTAACAAAATATGCAAAACTTGGATGAGATGCCATGGATTTGAATCTGAATTCGAAATTATCTGGCGTTCAGTCAATTTAAAAGACGAGCTTAAATCCGCCAATGTAAGGCTTATAAACGCCAAAGCAGCCAGGATTGAAAGATTGTTTTTTAATTCTACAGGTAAGATTTAGTAATTATAAAATTTAGAACCTGTATTCAAAAGGATCAAAATATCCAATTTTCAATAATTTTTTTCAAAATTTTGTCAAAAATGCTCAGAATACATCAAGTATTCATTGCGCTTTTTTCCTCATTTTGAGGAAAAATTCTTCAAAAATTTGGAATTTGCCCTTTTGAATACAGGTTCTTA
>JAISBW010000061.1 GCA_031265995.1 Oscillospiraceae bacterium | reverse complement strand
GATAAAAATCCGATCGAACATAAGTGGGCAAATCTTAAAAAATGGCTTCAAAAATATCGAAAAGAATTTAAATCTGTGAAGAAAGCTATTACGCGCCATTTTCAATTGGCGTAGCTATAGTTGTTCAAGTTGTTTTTCGATTTCCATTGCTTTTTGATCATCTTGATCAGAAGTACCGGAAAGTGGATATCTGTTTATCGCAGCAAGAATTTTTACTCCAGGAGATCTTTTTTTGCATGTTTCAAGTAGGTCCTTGATTTTGTTAACGTCATCGTCAGTTTGATTTAAATTAGTGAACGCTACAATTATTTCACAATCTTTGAAATAAAGAGTAACCATACTTCTAAATTTTTTATCCCCAGCTGTATCCCAAATGTTGAATGCTATTTCAACTCCATCTTCTCTTGCTTTTCGTATAGATGAAAGTCCGTACCAATCGTGGCATAATACGTTCGATCAAAATCGTTGCTACACATCCTATTAAAAGTCGATGTTTTCCCAACTCCTTCCTTGCCCACAAATACAACTTTATGTTTGGTATCCGGAGGATCAGCAGCTACGCGACTGTTCGATGCCGGAAACAAGATAAAGGCAGCCATAGCACTTGAGATAATTTTTTTAAATAATGAATTTTTCATACTTTTTTAACTCCTATATAAAATATGTCATTATTCCTATTTTACAATTTTTTTATTTAAATTGTCAAGATTTGTTTTTTTAAAAAATGATAATTATTTGAACAAATTACTTTCTTGTTCGAGTTTTTGATTTTATCTGTCAAACTTAGAACCCATTCTCATAGATTCAAAATGCCAGTTTTAGAACCTGTATTCAAAAGGATCAAAATACCCAATTTTCAATAATTTTTTTCAAAATTTTGTCAAAAATTCTCAGAATACATAAAGTATTCATTGCGCTTTTTTTATCATTGCTGAAGAAAAATTCTTCAAAAATTTGGAATTTGCCCTTTTGAATACAGGTTTTTAAGGAAAATTATGAGAAGAAGTATGCTAGAATTTCGTCTTTTGCTTGTGATTGCCGAGCAAGTTTATTATAATATACATTCACATTTATTAATAAAATTATCACAAAAATTATCATCAATTGCAATCTCAAACTCTATTCCATCCGACATTCTCTTAACGTTGCAAACGCCTTTATTTATTTCATTTTCTCCTAAAATTAATAAGTATCTATATCCCATCTTATCAGCAAATTTAGCTTGAGATTTTATGCTTTGTTCTGTTAAATTTAAATCGACACTTATCCCAGATTCACGAAGCTCCTCGGCAATCTTTACAGCACAAATTTTAGATTCTTTATTTAAACAAACTATATAAAGGCCACGCGATTTAAGTTTGGGGAATTCAATTCTCTGTTCTTCCATAATCGAAATGACACGCTCGATACCTATGGCAAAACCTGTCGCCGCTAGATCTTGCCCGCCCATTTTCTTAGAAAGTCCATCGTATCTGCCTCCCCCGCAAACAGTAAGATCGTAGCCGTTCGTATTTATTGTGAACTCAAATACAGTCTTAGTGTAATAATCAAGTCCGCGAACTATATGCGCATTGACTTTATATTTAATTTCCGTTATTTCTAAATAAGATTTAAGTTCTTCAAATTGCTCTTTGCAATTATTACAAATAAAATCAACAATACTGGGGGCTTCGCTGCATATTTCCTGGCAAGTCTTTTCTTTACAATCTAAAATACGTAAAGGATTTTTATTTATTCTTTCTTGGCAAATTTTGCAAAGTTTATTAACTTTTTCATTAAAAAAATTTAGAATAGAGTTTCTATAATTTTTTCGACAATCCTCACATCCCATGGAATTGATTTCTAAAATTATATCATTGATTCCAAGCTTCTTAAAAATATAATCAGCCGTACGTATTATTTCAAAATCGGCCATGACAGAACTGCCACCAAAAATTTCAAGACCGAATTGAAAAAATTCACGTTGCCTACCGGATTGAGGTTTTTCGTACCTAAAACAAGGACCAAAATACATTAACTTTACTGGAAAAATCAAACTAGATTCGTTTTCTATTACCGCTCGAAGTGTTCCTGCCGTGCATTCCGGACGAAGACTAAGTGAACGGCCGCCTTTATCCTCAAAAGTATACATCTCTTTTTGGACGACATCAGAGGTTTCCCCCGCAGATCGGCAAAAAAGCTCTGTAAACTCGGCAATAGGGGTTCTAACAGACATAAAACCAAAAAAACTTGCCGAATCTCCCATAACTTTTTGAATATAAATCCACTTCTCACTTTCCGGAGGCAAAACATCCCGCATTCCTCTTACTTTTTTTGCAGTAAAACCCATGTCAAATCCCTTACGTCAAAATAATTCAAACCCTTTATCAAGCTGCATTTTGCCCAAAACTACCGACACTAATCTTAACGCCAGGCCCCATAGTGCAAGCTACTGTGCAAGATCTTATATATTGACCCTTGCTTGCTTCAGGTTTGGATTTGATCACAGCGTCAAGCAGCGCATCAAAATTTTCAATTAATTTTTTCGATCCAAATGAAGCCTTCCCTATTGGGCAATGCAGTATAGCGGTTTTATCAAGACGATACTCAATCTTTCCGGACTTTGCGTCTTTCACTGCTTTTCCAACATCATTGGTAACGGTTCCTGATTTAGGATTGGGCATGAGCCCTCTTGGGCCTAGAATCTTTCCTAAACGTCCAACAACTGCCATCATGTCAGGGGTAGTAATCAAAACATCAAAATCAAACCAATTTTCGTTCTGAATTTTATTTATAAACTTATCTGATCCAACGAAATCTGCACCTGCTTCCTTTGCAAAACGCTCATTTTCTCCCTTGCATAAAACTAAAATTCTAACGTCTTTCCCCGTTCCATTGGGGAGCACCAACACCCCACGCACTTGCTGATCGGCATGGCGAGAATCAACGCCAAGACGAATGTGAACTTCAATGGTTTCATCAAATCCGGCCTTAGCGGTTTGCACACAAATCTCAAGTGCTTTTTTCGAATCAAAAAAAGAATTTATATCATAAATTTTACAACTATCAACATATTTTTTGCTTCTTTTCATTAGATAATCCTCCAAAATAGTTCTTCAAATAAATACCCAAAGATCAAACAGATGCCTAACAACACACCGGCCAAGCTTTTGTCTAAAAAAACTCGATACAAAACCAAAAAATTACTAAAATTTTAAAAACTCTAGCCTTCTACTGTGATTCCCATACTGCGCGCCGTACCTGCCATCATACTGATCGCTGCATCCAAAGTCGAGGAATTAAGATCCGGCAATTTATATTCCGCTATCTTTTTCAGCTTCTCCCGAGATATCGAAGCTACCTTTGTTTTGTTTGGAACCCCCGAACCTTTTTCAACATTGCATTCTTTTTTTATTAAAACTGCCGCAGGTGGTGTTTTCGTAATGAATTCAAATGAGCGATCGGAATATATGGTAATTACGACTGGGATTATTATACCATCATCATTTTTGGTACGCTCATTAAATTCCTTAGTAAAATTCATTATATTTATCCCATGCGGCCCTAAAGCAGAACCGACTGGTGGGGCAGGCGTCGCTTTGCCGCCAGGAATTTGAAGCTTAACTACTGCCGAAATTTTCTTTGATGCCATTTAACTCCTCCTAAGTATGCCTACCTTGGTGCAGTATAGTATAATTTTACGGTGAAATCAAATTCGAACTTTTATGAGATGATTGTCATAAAATATAATGTGGCAGTTCGCCACGGACATAAAAAATAAAGGAATGATTTAAATGTGTTGTTCAAGTTGTTGTTACCGCCCTGTGGAAAATAACTCAATTAACGGTACTTTTACACAGAATATCCCGGTAACTTTATCTTATTCTCTTTCTCCTGTCAGTATAGGAAATAGCGGTGTCTCGCCTTTGTACGGAAACAGCGGGGTTTCACCTTTACTTAGCGGTCTTGACTCTTTTGGAGGAGCTGGGATTTCTGATTATTATGCAAACACGGGAGCATCGGCTCTTTCTGGTCTTCCTACAAGACGGCGTTCCTGCTGTTCATGTTGTAGTGAATAATTAATTTATAACTAACCCACTATCAATCTCTCTTTTTACAAAGGGAGATTGTGCGCTTTATAGATGGAAGTTTATAGCACTTTAGCAACGAAATTAGAAAAACTATAATAAAACAAGGTTTATATATTAAATTCGAAATCAAGATATATAGCTACTTAACCACATTTCATTCATACTGTTTTCAATCCGCTTGGCCATAACTGCAAATAGCGTTTTTGACAAAATTTTGAAAAAAATTGTTAAAAATTAAACATCTTAATCCTTTTGAATACAGGTTCTAAGATTTTATTCTTTTTCTTGTTCCGTTATTTTTTGCTCATAAAGCGTTCCAAGCTTGCTTACCGAGATTATCCATCCAACCACAAGAAAGGAAAACAAAATAAATATCGTGTAGGTATGCGAAAGCAACGCACTGCCGGCAGAAGCAATATTAAGAATAAAGTATTGTATAAACGCTCCGCTGGCTTTTCCTCCACGGCCTCCAATGACTTCTACCGCACCTTGACCTTGCGCTTGGGTGTCCGCATCAAGCGGTCGAAATGCCATGCTTTTTGTGGTGTCAAAAAGACAATATTTAATGCCTTTCCCAACCGCATCAATAGCCAGACCTACCCATATCGCAATAATTGGAACAGAAAAACCCATTATTGTTTTGCCACCACCAACTTTGTAAGACATCAGGACAAAAAATATAAGCCCAAGAACTGCAAGAGAAGCAGGTGTGACCATGGCACTGAATTTCCAGCTTTTTTTTCTTAATATATTGGCGCCCAAAAACGTTAAAACAGCAGTAGCAACACCAGTAACCATTGAAAGAATTCCCATCATGCGCGAATAATCGCTTGCATTAGTTAGAGTTTCCGCCATTTGAGCCTTAAATATTCCCTCGTAAAGATTCATCCCAATTCCATAGCACATTGGAAGCATAAAAATCAAAAACATATAAGGAGAAGTAAAAACCACTCTTAAACCTTCAAGAAAGCCAACCTTTGCCTTTTTCTTTTTTCTTTTTATCTGCGTTGGATCGTAAAGTCTTGGATCAATTAAAACTACTTTGTTAATGTAGTAATACATCAGCATAGTGGCAACGCAGAAAAACGCTCCCATGCTCACTAGTATCTTAACGTTTGTATCAAAAGCCTGACCTTGTACCTTTGACATCTGAGTCATATAAAATCCCGATATAAAAACACCAACATTACCAATAAGAGAATAAAGCGCATAGAACCTTTTGGTTTCGTCTTTTTTCGTGATCTGATTTGCAAAATACCAGAATAAAGACCCAATTGCCAAGCTTCCCCAGGTTTCTGCTAAAATATAAAATAACGTAAAAGACCAATTTCCTAAGCAAGGAATGATGTAATAAAGGAAAGAAGGCCAAGTCTCGCGCATGCGAATCATCGTCTGTGCGCTCAGGTGAATGCTTTCTCTGTTAGGAAACAAAAAAAACGCAAATGCTAAAAAAAATAACGTGAAAAAAGACGTGACGATATAAAATGTCTTATTCATGCCGAATCTACTCAGGATTGCGGAAAAAAGCATTACCACCAAAATTGCAGTTGGAAAAACAAACCAAAACTTAAGCGATGAAACTAGCTCAGCCCCGCCAAGAACCGCATATTTTTGAATAAAAGTATCCTTTAAATCACGAACTGCTGTATATACAAACAGAATGCAAAACATCAAGAGACTCATCGGCATGAATTTCTTCATTTCAAAACCATGAATCGGCCAGAATATCGACCTAATTTTGCTAAACTCAGGCGTACCGCTTTTTTCTTTCATTGAAAACACAACCTCTTTTAAAAATTTATTTCGGCCAAAATCCCCGAAATTCTCTGAAAAAAACACAACACACATCCAATTTCTATTTGGAAGTGCATCCCCTTATGATAATTGACATTATACCAATGCATTATTTTTTTTTCAACAATAAATATTTTAAAAAATATATTAGATCCTATCTAAGAACCTGTATTCAAAAGGATCAAAATACCCAATTTTCAATAATTTTTTTTCAAAATTTTGTCAAAAATGTTCAGAATACGTAAAATATTCATTATGCTTCTTTTTTTTCATTTTGAAGAAAAATTCTTCGAAGGTTTGGAATTTGTCTTTTTAAAGATATGTTCTAACTTTTTGATGCAATTCTTTTTAGAGTGAGATTCCTATTGCAACCAGGGCAAGTAGGATTCATTTCCGCTTCAATTTTCTTCTTAGTCCAATCATTGACACACTTTTTGCAAAAGCGAATTTTGCAGCATCGCGTTTCAATAATTTTCATTCCCGCCTTAAAAACATTTTTGCAAATCGGGCACTTTTCTTCGCTATCTAAGTGCGAACCTTCTATCTTATCCTCACCAGTAGTGTCTGAAGTCTTTTTGCTATCTAAATGCGAACCTCTTATCTTATCCTCACCAGTAGTGTCTAAAGTCTCATCGCTTTTTGCCAATACAACAGCACCCGCGGCAATGATTGCCAACACGCTGAATACTTCTAACATAATTGGGAGTTTAAATCTTTTTTTAAATATACCATTCTTATTATCCCTATGTAATTCGTTGTGAAGCTTGGCTAAAACAAACGAATTATTCTTAAAAAAAAACAGCAAAGCCAAAATCATTAAAATCGATTTAGAAATTCTTGGATTATTTTTTTTTATGTTCAACACCCGTCACCCAATTATATTCTATAGCATTTGTTAATTTTTTTCAAATGTACAAACTTTTCTTAAGATAAGATTCGATCTATTTCCTTTAACTCAAAATATAATGGTAAAGACTCTGAATTCTCAAGAAGAGCAATTTTCACCCTACCCGAAAGAATGTTGTGCCCTATTACGATTCCGTTTCCTTTAGGTGTGCGCACAATTTCATCAATTTTAGGTAAATTTTCTGAATTTTCTAAATATAAATCTTCTTCATATTTTAAACAACACATCAACCTCCCGCAAACTCCACATAATTTTGAAGAATTCACTAAAATTCCTTGATCGATTATAGATTGAATATGTACATTTTTAAATTCATTTAAAAAGGATGCACAGCAAAGGTTCTTGCCACAAATCCCTGCTCCCCCAAGAATTCGGGCGCCTTCTCGTGTGCTGACTTGTCGGAGCTCTACCCATACTTTGAATGTATCGACAAAATCACGCAAAAGATTTCTGAAATCAATTCTTTCATTTGCCGAAAAATAAAAAACAACCTTCTTCATGTCAAACATATATTCGACCTGAATTAATTTTATAAGAAGCCCATGCTTTGAAATTTTTTGCTTAGCAACTTTAAAAATCTCTTGTTCTTCTTTTTTTATTTCGTCAAGCTTAGAAATATCTTCTTTTTCCGCTTTTCTTAAAATTAGACCCTCTAATTGAGTAGGCGATGAAATATTTGAAACCATTTCAATTGCGACAATTGTTCCTAATTCTGTTCCACGTTGAGTTTTGACTACTATTTTATCTTTCACGGAAAGATTTCCTAACCGATAGATAAAATGACTAATTTTTTTTTCAAATCTAAATTTTGCCGAAATAATATTTATCATTTTTCCTTAACTAAACAAAATTATTTTACCCTCGACGATATTATGTTTTCTGAAACCGATTTCGGTGCTTCGGCATAGTGGCTTGGTTCCATCGTGTATTGACCGCGCCCTTGTGTGCGGGAGCGCATATCGGTTGCGTATCCAAACATTTCGGAAAGTGGGACTTGAGCGTTTATGCGCTGAGCGCCGGGTAACAAATCCATACCTTGGATTATACCGCGTCTTGAATTTAAATCCCCGATTATATCGCCCATGTATTCTTCGGGCACTGTAACTGAAACTTTCATAATAGGTTCTAAAATAACAGGGTCGGCTTTGCGCATAGCAGATTTAAAGGCCATAGAGCCGGCTATTTTAAACGCCATTTCCGAAGAATCGACTTCATGAAAAGAGCCGTCGTAAAGAACAACCTTAACATCGACGACATTATAGCCTGCCAAAATGCCTGTTTGCATCGCACCTTTGACACCGGAATCAACCGCGGGGATATATTCTTTAGGGATCGAACCGCCAACAATAGAATTAACAAACTCATAACCCTTTTCAGGATTTGGTTCAATCCTGATTTTAACATGTCCATATTGCCCACGACCCCCCGATTGGCGTATATATTTTTCTTCAACACTGGCCTCTTTTCGTATTGTTTCTTTATAAGAAACTTGCGGTTTGCCGACATTTGCCTCAACTTTAAATTCACGCAAAAGTCTGTCTACTATAATTTCTAGGTGAAGCTCGCCCATTCCAGCAATAATCGTTTGACCGGTCTCTTTGTCAGTGTAAGCCCTAAAGGTAGGATCTTCCTCGGCAAGTTTAGAAAGGGCAATTCCCATTTTTTCCTGTCCAGCTTTAGTCTTTGGTTCAATTGCAACTCTGATTACAGGATCCGGAAACTGCATGGATTCCAGAATCACCGGTTCTTTTTCAACACAAAGAGTATCTCCGGTAGATGTGTTTTTTAATCCGACCGCTGCAGCGATATCTCCGGCATAGACCTCTTCTATGTCTTGACGATTATTTGCATGCATCTGCAAAATACGCCCAATTCTCTCGTTGTTATCTTTAGTTGAATTATAAATTGTAGATCCTGATTTTATCACGCCTGAATAAACCCTAAAAAAACATAACTTCCCTACAAAAGGATCCGTTGCAATTTTAAAAGCGAGTGCTGAGAACGGTTCATCGTCAGAGGGTTTTCTTTCCGTTTCTTCATCTGTTTTGGGATTTACACCTTTTATTGCAGGGATATCCTTAGGCGAAGGCATGTAATCAACAATTGCATCAAGAAGTTTTTGAACGCCTTTATTCTTATAAGAAGTACCACATGTCACTGGCACAAAACTACTGGAAATGGTGCCCTTTCTGATACAAGATTTGATTTCTTCCTCAGATAACTCATGATTTTCAAGATATTTTTCAAAAATTAAATCATCAAATTCCGCTATTGATTCAAGCATTTCATGCCTATGTTTTTTGGCAATTTCGGATAAATCTTCAGGTATTTCTTCAACTCTGATATCTTTGCCTAAATCGTCATAATGAATATAGGCTTTCATTTCAACCAAATCTACTATGCCCCTAAAACTGTCTTCAGAACCCACAGGAATTTGAATTGGAACGGCGTTACATTTAAGGCGGTCTCTCATCATTTTGACAACATTATAAAAATCTGCGCCTATTATGTCCATTTTGTTAACATACGCCATACGCGGAACATTATACTTATCGGCTTGACGCCAAACCGTTTCAGATTGCGGTTCAACACCCTCTTTTGCCGAAAGTACGGTCACAGATCCATCAAGCACACGTAAAGAACGCTCGACCTCAACGGTAAAATCGACGTGACCAGGTGTATCGATAATATTTATCCGGTGATTACGCCAAAAACAAGTCGTTGCGGCCGATGTTATGGTTATGCCTCGTTCTTGTTCCTGTACCATCCAATCCATTGTTGCGGCGCCATCGTGAACCTCACCTATTTTATGGCTTATGCCCGTATAAAATAAAATACGTTCGGTAGTCGTAGTTTTTCCGGCGTCTATATGCGCCATAATTCCTATATTTCTTGTCATTTCAAGCGAAACTTTTCTTGGCATGTTTACCGCCCCCTTTTTTTATAGCATCAATACTGTAAAATAAAAATTGCCCTGAAACAGAACAATCAACACCAATTAAAGAACTATACGTTAAACTTAAAAAGCGCAACATCGCCATCGCGCATCACATAATCTTTGCCTTCGGAAGAAACATATCCTTTTTCTCTAGCTATAGTCAAGGATCCGCATTTAATTAAATTTTCGAAAGAAACTATATCTGCTCTAATAAACCCACGTTCCATATCCGAGTGAATTTTTCCCGCAGCTTGGGGTGCTTTTGTGCCTTTTTTTATGCTCCAAGCTCGAACTTCAGGTTTTCCCGCCGTCAAAAACGAAATAAGCCCTAGGCAATTGTAACAAACTGATATAAGGCAATTCAAGCCCGTATTTTTAAGACCTGCTTCTGACATGAACTCGAATCTATCTTCAGGTGGTAGTTGTGAAATTTGGGCTTCAAATTCGGCGCACACGGCAATTGCCGAGGTGTTTTCAGATTTAGCTTTATTTTTTACATCGGTAAAAAAGATATCGTTCTGAATATTACTAATCGAAGACTCAGAAATATTGCCGACGTAAATCACAGGCTTGGCGGTTAAAAGCTCAAAAAAATTCAAAACGCCAAAATACTCACCCGAAAGAATCCTTGCCGGAATCCCTTTTTGAAGTTTTTTTAAAATTTCATGCCAGCGTTCAAGCTCCGACTCATAATTTTTATCTGATTTTAAAAGTTTTGTAAGCTTTTCAATTTTCCGTTCTGCAGTTTCAATATCCGCAAGAATTAATTCCAGATTAACAGTTTCTATATCCTCCAAAGGATTAAACTTTCCGCTGACGTGCACGACCTCGCTGTTTTCAAAACAACGAACGACATGAACTATCGCGTCTACTTCCCGAATATTCGCAAGAAACTTATTGCCTAGACCATCGCCTCTAGAAGCGCCGCGAATCAAACCCGCGATATCCACAAATTTAACTGACGCATAAGTAATCTTGTTAGTTTCGTAAATTCTAGCCAAGGATTCAAGACGCTTATCATAAACCGAAACTACACTTATGTTAGGTTCTACGGTACAAAATGGATAATTCTGCGAGCTCGCCGACGAACCAGTCAAAGCATTAAACAACGCACTCTTGCCAACATTAGGTAATCCTACTATTCCTATTTCCATACCTTAAAAATCTTCTTCTAATCTTCTGATTGCGTTCCAATCAATATTTTCGTATTCTTTGGAAAAATCAATATCCATAAATCTATAATCAGGACAAATGTCACCAAGCGGGGCTAAAACAAAATCACGTTCAAGTGTACCTAAATGTGGTACCTTTAAAAAACTATTTTCTATAACCATATCTCCATAGAAAATTATGTCTAGATCTACTGTTCGAGGAGCGGATTTATATTGACGCCTTCTACCCAATGATGCCTCAATTCCAAAACACATGCCAAGAACTACGTTAGGCTCTAACTTTGTTTTTAAAAGAACGCAACAATTAACGAACTCTTCTCCTACGTAACCTTCGGCGCCATTAACAGTCACAGGATCGGTTTCGTAAAATGAAGAAACTTTTAAAACATCAACATTGAATGCCGTAGATAACGTATTAATTGCCGATTTAACATTAAAAAGCCTACCGCCCAAGTTAGAACCTATCCCTAAGACAACATCCGTATCCTCCATAACATCCTCCTTTGCAAAAATCTAGACACGCTGCAGGTTGCATTCTATTTGTTTTATATTCAAATGTCAATGCATAGCAAACTCGTCCTAAAAAATCAAAATATGATAGGATGGAATCAAGGATGTTTGGATGTTCTTGTGATTTTATATAAGAACCTGTATTCAAACGGGCAAATTCCAAATTTTTGAAGAATTTTTCTTCAAAATGAGGAAAAAAGCGCAATGAATACTTTATGTGTTCTGAACATTTTTGATAAAATTTTGAAAAAAATTATTGAAAATTGGGTATTTTGATCCTTTTGAATACAGGTTCTAAGTTTAGGACATAACTTGATTTTTTGCAAAGTAAATTTATAAAAATTAGAACTTCTATTTAAATCTGATCTGGTACAAAAAAAGTTACAATGAATTTCGCCAAATAAATCAAATAAAATTAAGGAAAGGTGAAATTCAAAATGCAAAGAAGTTATACACAAGAATTTCGTGTAAATGCAGTA
>JAISBW010000034.1 GCA_031265995.1 Oscillospiraceae bacterium | reverse complement strand
TTTACTGCATTTACACGAAATTCTTGTGTATAACTTCTTTGCATTTTGAATTTCACCTTTCCTTAATTTTATTTGATTTATTTGGCGAAATTCATTGTAACTTTTTTTGTACCAGATCACCTTTAGTTGTCTCATCGATATGAAACTCTATCACTTTTTGCCATTCTCTTAATTCGTGCTGATCAATGATTTCTATATTTTTTATTGCCCCCTCAAGATATTCTGTAATACGCCTAACATTCCAGTAATCCAATCTTTCAGAAATTCGCGACATCCTTGGTATTCCGTCATGAACAAAAAGCAGAAAAAGCACAGCGACCGCACAGAGATCAAAAACCATTCCCGATTTATTCGCATCTCTGAATATAAAATCAGTAACATGACTGTGTCCGGTAAATAATCTTTCGGCAAACGAAAAAACCCCTGCAGCAGCTGGAATAAGAAAAGCCGATCCTATTAATGGCGGAGCAAGACCATCTAAAAAAGTAGGCCAAAATCCTTCAAGCCTATCTCTTTCAGCCTTAAAAAAAGTCAAAACCTGAGGAAACTCATCCTTTGTAAAACTAATCCTTTGAGTTCCATCGGGCAAAACTGATCTTGTTCCCAAAGCATCTGCCCTGCAGAAACTTACAGATAAAGCCATAAAAGAAGCTAAAAAAACAGAACAAATCTTCTTTGTTCTAGACTTAAACCAATCAGTACTGCAAGTGATGCTAGATTTAAACAAACTGGTGCCGTGAATGCCATCTGATCTAAATAAGCCAATCTTACGAATGCTACTAGTGTCACGAGTATCACAAGTGCTACCGGTGCCTTGAGTATCACGAATACCCAGAGTGCCAACTATTTTAGCCATAAATAACCACTCCCCCAAAAAAAATATAAAATACTGCGCTCTAATAAACGCATTCCATAATATGCTACTTAAAATATTTGAAGTAAAGCGTTTATTAAAAGTTTGTATAACTGTATTAAACCTCAGTCTTTAAAATTAGAATTTATATCTAAATTTCAAGAAATTTAATCAATGCGGATAGTTTAATATCAACAATTTTCTGCTTATTTTTAGTTTGATATCCGTTATTAATTCATGTCTTTTACCAAAACTTCTCGAAAAATTCGCATAAAATATATTGTTTTATTTCTAGAAAAGAGTAAAGTGACTTATGGACATGCTTAAATTGCACAAAAATTAGTCGAATTAAGTCGAATAATTGTTACTTAATTACACTCTACATATTTTGTGGATAAGAAGGCATGGCTTTAAATCCCCAGAGGAAAGCAAAAGCAAGAAAACCTCATCGAACCTTGAAAACTAAATAACAAAGACCCGAATACAAACGGTTAGTAGCCGGAAAATGCAGCGCTGATAACTTTTGCTGACAGCTTTTAAGTTATCAGTCTGTATTTTCTAATGATACTCCTGTCCAGTCACAGCATGAGCGAGCAGCAAGAACTTGCCTTGTGAGCCGTCGCAGGCAATGAGGGCAGCCGGCGGAGATCCCGGCGGACGTGAAATTCGTGTGAAATTTGGGTCTTAAAATATTTTTAAGATAGAAACTTTATTTTCTATCTTGGTGTAATAATTATCTTAACATAATAGGTCTTATTAACATGCTATAGAAAATGTTTAAGATAAAAATTATCTAAGGCAGAAACTAATTCTGTCTTCTTTTAAGGAGTAAATTTTGAGAAGAGTTGAAAAACTAAGCGAAGAAGAAGTTGAAAGAATTACAGGCGCTAAGGGCTATAAATTTAAGTTTATCTTTAATGACAAAGCCACAAAAACTTGTGAGGAGGTTGTGGAAGAAATTTTTATAAAATTTCTTAAGGCAAACAATATTAAACTTATAGATTGAATTAAGTTTTTGGGTTTATACTAAATTCAGCAATCCAGTAAAATCCAAAAGTTAATCACAGTAAAATCATAGCAGAATCAAGTTGAAATTAATCCTAAAAAATGCTATAATGTGCGGCGAGTGGCCGCTATTTATACTAAGGAGGATAAATGCTAATTCAATTAATAGATCGTCATAAATGTAAACTGGCGGATTATCTTAGAATTTCAAGAGAGGACGGTGATGATTTGGAATCAGACAGTATCTCAAACCAGCGGGATATACTAAAGGATTTTGCTTTCAAAAATAAGTTATGTGTAGTTGAAGAATACGTAGATGATGGATGGACCGGAACCAATTTTGAAAGACCCGGGTTTAAACGGATGATGGAAGATGTAAAGAATAAAAAGATAAATTTTATAATTACCAAGGATCTTTCAAGACTCGGAAGAGATCATGTTAAAACCGGAGAATATGTCGAGACAATTTTTCCTGAAAGCCATATAAGATATGTCTCTATACTTGACGGAATAGATACAGGGATCGACTGTGCCGCGAATGACATGATACCGTTTAGGCTTATGATGAATGATGTTTACGCAAGAGACATTTCAAAGAAAATTAAGATTGTGATTCATCAAAAGAAAAGCCAAGGTTTGTTTGTTGGGACTAAGGCTCCGTATGGGTATAAAAAGTTTGAGAAACATAAACTCATTATTGATAAGCCTGCGGCTGAAGTTGTCAGAAGGATTTTTGACATGGCAATCAAAGGAACGTCTTATAACAGTATAGCTCATATTTTGAGCTTGGAAGGAATTCCTAATCCAAGCGGTTATGCTAACTATCACAGAGGAAATGGTTTGTACAATGATTGCTGGAGTTTTGGTATAGTAAAAAAAATACTTAAGAACAGGGTGTATTCTGGAGATATGGTTCAAGGTAAGGAAAGAAAAATAAACTTTAAATCCAAAAAAAGGATTAGAATTCCCGAGGATAAATTTATAGTTGTGGAAAATACCCATGAGCCGATAATTAGCAAAGAAGATTTCCAGGTAGCTCAGCTTTTTGTGAAGAGTAGAGAATGTTCAAGACAAGTTAAGCATAATTTTCTTTTAAAAAGTTTAGTTTTCTGCGCGGATTGCAGAGGCATAATGTCATTGTCGGCCAGACGTTTTAACGATAAAGGAAAAATTTATGAGTATCTTACTTGCAATAATTACAGAAGATTTCCGGATCTTAAGAGATGTACAAGCCATTTAATAAGGCTTGATGTTTTGACCGAAACTGTGATTGAGGAGATTAAACTATTTTGCAAAAAGTTTAAAGCCATCAAGTATGATTCTGAAGATCAAGAAAAGATTAAAAAAGAGATTGATTCTTTAAAGTTTCAAATTGAGAACATAAATTTTAAAATCGACAAGATTTATGAAGATGAACTTTCAGGACATATTAGTAGCGATCTTTTTTCTAGGATGGGTTCTAAGTTTGAAAAAAGCAAAGAAATCCTTAAGGCAAAATTAGAAACACTGAAAAATTCCAGTGTTTCAAAACAACAAAATTATCTAAATACAAAAGAAGCAGTTCAAAATTTTTTGAACTCTTCTGAGTGTAACAGAGAAATGATAATGAGTCTAGTTGAAAGAATTGAAGTTGGAAAGAATAAAGAGGTGGCGGTAGTTTTTAGGTATACCTAAGTTTTTTTTGATGCGCATAAGTGTGCGTACTCATAACTGAGTTTCGAAAGAGATCTACTATCTAGAATATCCTCATTCTTAAGATATTTTTTGAAATATTTTTCACTTTCAATTTTGTTCGGACGTATGATTCTTCCCAAACGATATAAAGAATCAGGATCTCCGGATGTTATTGTGTTTATCTTTCCTTCGCATGAAAAAGTAGCTTTAAATCCTAACTCTTTTAATATATTTTCTGATTCGTGGCAAGTTGCGCCAAACGGATAAACAAATGCCTCCGGGGTTTTCCCCAAATTGTCTTGAAAAACACTTTGAAATTTTAAAACGTCAGATTTAAACTTTTTTTTATATTCATCATCGGATTCAAACCTCATTTTTTTGCACCCTTTTCTCTTTCCAATGGAGTGCATATTATAAGAATGATTTTGAATTTCAACCAATCCAGAATTTGACATTTCTCTTATATCATTCCAATTTGCGTGCGCATAATAAGGATTTCGATCTTTTATTTCACTATAATCTTCGACACATTTTCCTATGGGAGAAAAAACCGCTTTGAAATTTTCCTCTTTTATAATCGGAAACGCATAAAGGAAATTATTCAAATAACCATCATCAAACATCACCATTATACTTTTTTCAGGAAGTGGGACATCGTTGTGAACAAAATTTATCAAATCATTGACTCCCACAGAATTATACCCATTATGTTTAAGGAATTTTATATCTTTTCTAAATAATTCATCATCTATGAAAAATTTATTTTCAATTTTTTTATTATTATGAACTAGACCATGATACATAAAAATAGGAATTTTAGCATTTTTAACACTGGCCTTTGTTTCATTTTTGAAATTTGGAATAAAACAAAAAAGAACCGCGAACGAAATTAAACTGACAAGCGATATAATCGCGACACGAAAAAAAAGATTACGTAAGTACACATAAATTCTTGGCATATTTATTTTTATGCAAAAACGTCCTGTCCAAATTCTAAATCACAATATAGTCGACCCTTTTTCAAAAAGCCTCAATTAGATTAGATGATAGAAAAACACAAATGCATATCAAATAAAATTCAAAAAATGCGCAAACGATTATGACAACACATGCACAAATTTGATAATTTTTGGAGAACTATTTCTTAGAACCTGTCTAATATCTCCGAAGTAGCATATATTTTAGTTAAAATTTTAAAATTTTTCATTGCTTGTTAGTTAAATACGCTAGTATTCGTTTTCCTCGCACTTTAAATTTTAAAAATTTTATCATAAAATCTGCACTATTTAGAGATATCAGACAAGCTCTTACTGCTAATTTAAGGATTTTCGGGTGTGAACATAAATATGAGAATAAACAAGAAATTAAATAAGAGTACAAATACGGACATAAACATGAGAAAAGCAGCACGCTCATGGTAATTACAAAAGAATTTGAAGTAATCAAGATGAATACCAGGGAAAGCAATTTCATAAATATTGATTAGATTTTTCTAAGGACGTTTATGGAAAAAATTAGGTATTTTTTTTCAAAAATTGATAATAATTTTAATAAATTTAATGTTATCTTATCAGCAATAATTCTGTTAGGTATTGCCTTTGGCGCGATTTTGGCAGGAAATATGAACACTGACGTTTTAAAAAAATTTAATTTTTTTTTCTTTTCAGATTTCGAAATCAAATCATCACTAAATTTTATTTCAAATTTTATGTCATCGCTCGGAGCGTCCTCAATATTTTTTGCCACAGTTTTTTTTATGTCTTTTTCTATTTTTGGATTAGTTATAATTTTCTTATTTGTATTACTAAAAGGTGTTGGGCTAGGTGTAATTCTCGGGCGTTTATATGTAGCTTATTCAATAAAAGGGGCAATTTTTGGTTCTTGCGTTTTGCTTCCGGGAGCGTTTTTCTCAGTTATTTCACTAATTTTGTGCGCTTCTGAGTCGATTGAGTTTAATTTAATTTTAACTAAAAAAGTTATATCTTTTAATGAACAAAATTTAATGCCCGCTTTCTTAAATTACATAAAAAAAGTAGGCACGTCTGGTTTTGTTTTAATAATTTCTGCAGTAGTGGATTCCATTTTCTCTTTAACTTTAATTAAATTCTTTAATTTTAATTAATTTAATAAATTTCACCAAAATTATTATATTTTTTTAGTTCTTTTTCTTATGGAATCAAAAAAATTTTTAAGCAAACTTGAACTTTCTTTATTTAAAACTCCTTTTATCAATTCAACTTTGTGATTAAAAGGAACGCTGAAAAGATCTATAACAGAACCGGCCGATCCTGATTTTGGGTCATCAGCACCAAAAATAAGCCTTTTAATTCTGGAATTTATAATTGCGCCGGCACACATGGGGCAAGGTTCGAGAGTAACAAAAATATCACATCCGGTAAGCCGCCAAGAATTTAAATTTTGACAAGCTTCATTAATTGCATTGATTTCAGCGTGAAATAATGAATTTTGAAATTTTTCTCTTAAATTTCGCCCTGTTCCCACAATCTCCTCTTTAAGAACGACAACAGCTCCGACAGGAACCTCATGCTCAAGAGCTGATTTTCTTGCAAGATCAAGTGCAATTTTCATAAAATACTTTTCAGAATTAGAATTCATACTGGCGTATAGCTATTTCAGTTGAAAATAGGCTTTTATAGCATCTCAACCGGATAATCCGTGTCTAATGTTATTATACTATATTGAGCTTTTGTCAGAAACAGCTACAAGAGCTTGTCTAAGACGCTCTTTTTCTCTTGTTTTTCTATCTTCTTCTCTTTTTCTTTTTACTTCAATCGCGAGCTGCGCGTTATCATTCCTTTTTTTTTGTTCATTTTCCTCTCTTCCGACTTCTAGTCTAACTGCAGCTAACCGACTATTCAAAGGTTCCTTTAACTTTTGAGCAAGTTTCCAAAATTTTGTCTCCCATTCTAGCACTTTATCCGGATTCATAATATTTGCTAACCTGAAGCTTTTGTTACGAAAATGATTTACTGGTTCATTACTAAATTTTCCTAATTTAGCAATGTTATCAAACCCATCTAAAAAAGGATCAAATGTTTCTGAACAATCATTAAGCCATTCCGGCTTTTCCAGTTCTCTTAATATGGATCTGTGGCGGTTTCTAATTTCTTCACTTATATCTAGTTCTTTATTTAAATTGTATTCTGATTCAGTATGTAAAACAATCAATTTTCTTCGATCCAATACAATCCCAATATTTGGAAACATTTCTTTAACTTTTTTTATTTCTTCTGCACGTTTACTCTCTTCAAATCTGCCCCTAACTAATTCAATTCTTTCTGCAAAGGCTTTACTTGCTGATTCAATAATTCTATTAAAAGTTTCAAGAGATTCTGGTATTGGTTTTCTTTTATGATTTTCGAAATCATTTCTAAGATCTTGTAACTCCTTTATAAGAATTTCTATTGGTGTCATCGCTGGCGCCTTTTCTTCTAATTTTCCTAATTCTTTTTCGAGAGATTGTAATTGCTGTTCTTGCATCTCTTTTGTTTTTTTTAATTCTTCTACTCGGCTTCTAGCTTCCATGTGCTTACTTTTAAAAAGTTCTAATTGCTGTTTTTCTTCATTAAATTTTAATTCTCGACTTATAAGTTTTTCTTCTAATTCTTTTATATGAGATTCTAATTGTTCTTTTGCATCGAATGTCGAATCTTTAAATGCAGATTCTTTTTCTGCAAATTCCTTTCTCATTGCTTCCAGACGAGATTCCGATGCCTGTTGTCTTTCATGAAATTTCGGCATCTGTTCCTCTAATTCTCTTTCAAGCCTTTCTCTGCAAGATTCTAATTCCTGCTTTTTTTCATTAAATCCCAATTCTTGCCCTGCTAGTATTTCTTTTAATCTTTCTTCTACGGATTCTAATCTACTCATACTAGATTCTAATTCCTGTTTTTTTGTATCGAATTCTTGATTAAATTTTAACGTTTGAATTGCAATTTTTTCTTTTAACTTTTTTATACGATCTTCTAACTCTTTTTTGTTTAATTTTAAATTACCTCTAATAAATTCTGATCGCTTTCTTTCTTCTTCTCGACTCACAAGTTCTTTTTCCAATTTTTCTAATCTTCCCATAAAACGTCTTGATTCATCAAGTTCTGCCTCTAATTTTATCACCTCATTTGAAAAACTTTCTTCTGGCAAAATTTCACTTAATTTATGAATTTCATAATCCACACGTGATAATTCTTCATTAAGTTTTGAAATATTTTCTTTTGTTTTTTCGTTAGATTTTCTTTGCAAAAACAAAGATATCGAACCAATAAGAGCTAAAGAAAAAGCTGAAGCATATAAAATGGGTACTTTATAGGGGATTCTATCAGGTGTTTTCGAATCATTGCCAAACGTTGACATTAATGTGCTTCTTGTGAAGAACAGCATTATTATAAGAATTACTAACTTTTTTTTAACAATCATATCTATATTCACCATATTATTTCTTAATCTAGGTCAACACTACGCACCATTGCTTTTATGTCCGCAGCGTGTGATGCGTTTCTAAGTGCGAGCTGCGCGCCAGCCCTTAGCCTCATTACATAAACTGCAGTGTAAGGATGTTGCCGAAGTTCAATTTGTCTTTTTGTAGCTGTTGCCAATGAATATTTTGCTGCTTTTACTTGTGCAATCACATCTGAAGTTCGTGTTCTGTGATCACTTAACTCACGAAGAAAAACAATAAAGTCATTTGTATAAAATGTTCTAGTATTGGATTTAAGTTTTAAATCGACTTCATATATAGGTTCTTGTAACTCGAGAATAACAAAATATTTTATTCCAGGATAATCTTCGTTAAGCCCCTCTAATTTATCTAGACTTTTTAGAACAGAACGAAAACACGTATGTAATTGTGCATGGCGAAGACTCTTATCAATTATTCCATCAATTTTTTTTCTTAATTTTCTAATAATCAAAAACGAATTTCTTGTTTCCGGAGATATGTTTCCGCTCATTAAAGGCGCGGCTTTTTCTAAAAATTCACCTCTTTTATAAGTCCCCACCTCTTTTCTTATAGCTTCGCAAAAACCAAAATATTCTTCACTTGGTTCTATATAGGTAATACGAAACGTAAAATCAGCAACAAGCTCATTAAATTCTAAATCAAAAGTCGAAAGATCTCTTTTCAGTCTTACTTCTGGGCTAACTTCATTTAATTCAGCAATTTTTGCCGTAAGATCCGTTAATCTCGCCCTTTTTTGCGAAATTAAATCTGATACAGCCTGTAACTCATCATTTTTTGTTCTTTCTTCTTGCGAAGTCGAATCTAATTCAGTTTGCGATGCGGCAATTCTTGCTCTCAAATCACTCATATTTTTTTCTTGAATTGAATCTAATCTAGCTTGCAATGCGGCAATTCTTGCTTCCGATTCTTCTAGTTCTTTTTTCTTTTCTAGAAATAGAATTTCTTGTCTTTCGCGCAAACTATCTAATTCTATTTTAAATTTGGCTTGTAATTTAGCATCTTCTGCACTCAAATCTGTTGATCTCTTTTCTAAATCCAAAACCAAGCTATCGTGAGATTTAATAAATTCTTTTTTCGCTTCTTTTACTTCTGTTATTTCTCGTAAAATCGGTTCAAATTTACCTCGCAGTTTATCTTTCTTTTTTTTCAACATTTCTAACTCATCGCCACGCACTCTTTGAAATAGAGCGTCTCGTTCTCGCTCACAATCGTCTGAAAATTTTCTCGAACTAACCTCAATTTCTTTTCGCAATTCAGCAATTGTTTGATTTAAATGAATTAATTCCGCCTTTTTTTCTTCTTGTAGAATCGAAACTTCAGCTTCCAATCCAGCAATTTTTTCTTCCGGATTTTCTAATCCTGTCGTTTCTTCACCAGTATCATCACCAGTAAAAGGAACTCCTTGTTCTCGTTTTAAATTACTCGAAATCGACCTAAATTTTGCTTTCAATTCAGCTTGCATTCCAGAATTTTCCGTTTCCAATTCCGATCTATTTAATTCTACATCTTTAACTCCCTGCAAACGTTGTTTTCTTTCTTCAATTTTACTAATTAATCTTTTTCTTTCTTTTGAATAATTTTTCGAAAATTCTGCAACATTTAAATAAGCCAAAAGAAAAGCAGGAACCAAGGAAAACAATCCGATTCTGCTTACTTGCTTGTTCGTTTTGTTTTTTTGTTCTAAACCGAATAACGCCACACCAGATTCTAAAAAAATCAGAATTGAAATTAATATTGCAAACTTTTTAAAAAATTTATTGACCAATGAAATTATAACCCGACCATTTATTAATTTTTTTTGGAATATTTTCTGCTTTGCTATTTTTTTTCTTGCACAAGTTCACATGGCAAACACGCAAGATTGTTCTATTGTAAAGCCCCTATTTATATACTACGCCGTGATTATCTCATAAAAACATTCCTTTAGCAATTCTTTTATTAAAAACCTGTATTCAAAAGGATCAAAATACCTAGTTTTCAATAATTTTTTTCAAAATTTTGTCAAAAAATGCTCAGAATACATAAAGTATTCATTGCGCTTTTTTCCTCATTTTGAAGAAAAATTCTTCAAAAATTTGAAATTTGCCCTTTTGAATACAGGTTCTAATTTTCTTTTCAAATTTCTTGCCTGGCGCCAACCAAACGGTGTAATTTTCAATAAAAACTATTCAAAATTTTCTTTAAAACTGACACTTCAAACCTGTTAGAACGGGTTTTTAACTATCGTTTTTTATAATTTTATAAATTTTTTCGCACGTATTATTAATTTTAAAAAGTTTATCTCCTAAAAAATTTTTTTTTAAATTTTTTTCTATTTCTTGTATTAAAATTTTGCCACTTATTTTTGATTCTTCAATTACTGAAGCAATGTTATTTTTTGCATAATCAACCGCATTATAAAATTGGTGATTTTCAGCAACATTTGGTGAAGGGACGAGGATAGCGGGTTTGCAAACGGCAGTTAGTTCACTTAAGGTCATAGCGCCAGCTCGGCAAATTACCAAATCCGAAGCTGCCATATAGATATTCATATTTTTTATGTATTCCGCAATTTTAATTTTATTTTTATTAATATTTAATTTCTCAAAATTTTCAATAAAACTTTTATTATTTCTCCCATAACCGTGTACGTGAGTATATTTTTTTGTTTTCATTACTTCTAAAATAACATTGTTAATTGCGGGAGCGCCAAGGCTCCCTCCGAACGAAAGAATAATTGTTTCGCTATTATTTAAACACAAAATTTTTCTAGCTATTTCTTTTATTTCTAGGCAATTAAATAAATTTGAATTTATTTTATTTCTAGCAAAATAAAAAAAATCACTTCTTATTGGGTTGCCCGTAAAAACACAATTCGATCCTGGCAAATACTTTTTGGCCTCGCAGCTTCCCAAAAATATTTTTTTCGCTTTCTTTGATAAAATTTTTGTCGTAAGACCTGGAATTGAATTTTGTTCTTGCAAAAAAAATGGAATCCCCATTTTTGAAGCTTGTTTCAAAAATGATCCGCAAACGTAGCCTCCTGTTCCCAAACAAACATCGGGCAAAAATTCATTTAAAATTTTTTTAGATTCTTTTGCGGATTTAAATATATTAAATATAGTAATAATATTTTTTTTAAAAGAATTAAGACTAAAACTACGGGAAAATCCAGAAGTTGTTATTCCCTTAAATTCAAAACCTTCTTCTTTCGCCATTTTTTTTTCTATTCCGTTTTTGGATCCAACATATAAGATTTTAGAATCCGGTTCAATTTTTCTTATGTAATTTGCAATATTAAGTGCCGGATTAATATGCCCCGATGTTCCTCCTCCGACAAATATTATTTTCATATTTTTTTTCACCAATTTATTAAAATTTTTATTAAATTTTTTGTCTCATCCATTTTCTTTAGCCATACTCACACGTAGTCCTTCAATGACTTTTTTTTCAATTCTTGAAACATAAGACCTGGAAATTCCTAGTCTATCGGCAATTTCTTGTTGCGTTAAAGCTGTTTTACCTTCAAGCCCATATCTTAATTTTATAATAATTTCTTCTCTTTTACTTAAATTACAAGAAATACATTTTTGTAATCTTTCAACGTCTATTTTACCGGATATTTCTTCAAAAACCGACCCTTCTGACGCCAAAGTATCAATTAGTGTCAGCGGGCTTCCTGATTTTGATGTTTCTATAGGTTCGGTCATTGAAACGTCAAGTACTGTTTTTTTATTGCCGCGCATATACATTAGAATTTCGTTTTCAATGCACCTAGAAGCATAACTTGAAAGCCTTATTCCTTTTTCTATTTTAAAAGTATTAACTGCTTTTATAAGCCCTATTGTTCCCACTGAAATTAAATCTTCGTTATTTTCATGGGATGAATGGAATTTTTTAATAATGTGCGCGACTAAACGCAAATTATGTTCTATGAGCTTGGCACGCGCGTCTTTATCTCCTTCTGACATTTTATCTAAATATTTTTTTTCTTCTTTTGATGAAAGCGGTTTAGGGAAAACACTAGGGCTGACAATATGAAGTGCTAAAAAAAAGATATGGCTTACTATTTCAAAAATAAAAGAAAGCATAAAACTCCTTGGATAATTTTAATCGTGATTTAACACGTTATTGAGAAAAAATTTAAGAACCTGTTCTCATAGATTTGAAATGTCAGTTTTAAAGAAAATTTTGAATAATTTTTATTGAAAATTACGTCGCTTAGCTGGCCGCTGAGCAAGAAATTTTAAAGGAAAATTATCGAAATTTATTTGAAAATGGTGTTTCATAGTTTATTAGAACAGGCTCTAAGATACTCACCTCATCATATGAGCATATCCTTCAAATTCACTTGCGATCGGAGTATTACCTTGTTTTTTGAATTCCTCAACAAGCGCTTTAACTAAATGTCTGTTTTCTATTTTTTCTTTTTTTTGAGCCGCCAGAAACGCTGCCGAAACTGCCGCATTTTTTATATTTCCGCCGGAGATTTCAAATTTTGAAAGAAAATCAAAATCAATGTCTTTTGCAAGCGGGACATATTTTGAAAACATTTTTTTCCAAATTTGTTCTCTTTCTAATTTGTTCGGAAGCGTAAACCTTATGATATATGTTATTCTTCGAAAAAAAGCTTTATCAATATTTTCCAAAAGATTAGTCGTCATGACGCAAACGCCATCAAATTCTTCCATTTTTTGTAAAAGATAGGAAATTTCGATATTTGCACCTCTGTCGCGCGAATCTTTAACGTCTGTACGTTTTGAAAATAGAGCATCAGTTTCATCAAAAAGCAATGCCACGTTGCTTCTTTTGGCTTCATCAAAAACATTATTTAAATTTTTTTCAGTTTCTCCGATATATTTTGAAACCAAATGAGAAAGATCAACGCGATAAAGCTCGAGCCCGAGTTCGCCGGCTATTATTCCGGCCGCCATTGTTTTTCCTGTTCCAGAAGGCCCCGCAAAAAGCAGACTAAGGCCGTTACCGTAAAGAAGACGCTTATTCATTCTCCATTTTTCAAAAACTACTGATTTAAATTTAATCCTCGCACAAGCGTTTTTTAATATAGATTTTAAATCATCTGATAAGATTAAATCATCCCAATTATAAAAAGACTTAATTCGCGAGGCGTTACCGCCAAAATTTGCTTCCGAAATGTTTCTGGCGGCGGCGTAAATTTCTTTTTGATTTATTTTTTTGCCCCAAAGTATTGAACCTGATAAAAATCTTACTGTTTTTTTTATTTGCCCTGGAGTAAACGAAAAAACATTTGCAAGTTCCGAAAAATTTAAATTCTCAGGAATTTCAATTTTTTTTAATGATTCTTTCCAAATGCACGATGTCTGTGCTGAATTTAATTTTTTTAATTTTATGTACAATAGCTCTATACTTTCATTTTCGATTTCTGAACTAATAACAGTTTGAGAAAGAAAAAATGTAATGTTAGTAAAATTTTTAGAATTATCGAAAATAAAATTATATCTTAAAAAGCTATTTTTCTTAAGCGAGTCAAAATTTTCAAAACATAAAAAACCTTTTAATATAATAACCTCTCTGAAAGCGGCCGTCATAATTTCGCCGAAATCGTTTTCAGATTCTTCGCATTTTGCTAAATCTACAATTACGAGTCCTGATTCGCAAATATTAGAAGAACGTTTAACAAGTGTTTTTTTTCCTATTCCTTTTTCTCCGCTAATAAAAAAATAAATGTTTTTTTTTGTTTTTTTGCAAATATTTGAAATTTTAACTGCATAGTTTTCTCTCTCGGTTTGCAAATTTTCAGAATTTGGAAAAAACACCTTAATTTCTTTAAAATCGCACTCTGAATTACCGTTTGACATAACAAAATCAAAAATACGAGCGTCTATTTTTCTTTTTTTATCAAAACACAGAGAAATCATTTTATGTTCAAGATTTTTTTTAGTTTGATAATCAATAGAATAAATATCTGACGCCATTTCTACAGAATCGATATTAAATTCATAATAATTTAAAGCTTCTTTTGTAATAGAAATTAAAAAACAAACCCATTCGATAAAGTTTAAATTATAAACATTTTTTATATATTCAGCACTAAAAAATTTATCTTCAGAAGTTATTTTTATTCTTAAATTTCGATCTTTTTCTTCAAATTTTTTAATAGCTTTTGTTTTATTTTCGTTTTTTTTCGCTTCATCAATAAGTTCTTTTGTCATTTCGAAAAGTTTATCAAGATATTCTTTGCCGTAATCCATTTAAAACCTATTTTGGCCTCTCCAAATCCGATCTGATGATTGAATTTAGTTTCAGAACAAATCCATTAAATTAATTTAAAACACAATTACCGCCGGTATATCTGCAGAAGAAATTGTGTTTTTTCCAAGCATTTTTGCCATATCCGCGCATGGAACATAAGTTTGACCATCGACATTTATAATAGGCGAATTCATAATTTGCTTGGCGTCATTGCAATATGCCTCTTGACTTCCCGCCTCTATCTCAATTACCTTTTCTTCTTGAGTTTTTACCACGATAGTTGAATTATTTTCCATATGATTAACTTCTGAATCGTCATTAAATAAATCTTCAATAGAAATTAAAACATCGCCGTTATAACAAATTGCATACTCTTGAAGAGAAAAATCAGGGTCGCTGAGAAAAATTACGTTTTCAGGAAGGCAAAAACCAGTTTTTTTACCCGATTCCGCAAATTTTTCAGAAAGCCTCTTCATCTTTTCGTATTTATCCGAGTCATATTTAGATTTTTCCGCCGAACTCAAAATTTTTACCGCCGATTCAATCGCAAAAATAGCATCGGGTTGATTTGTAGCCGTGAAAGCGCCCGCATCATTTGCCATTGAAATGACTTTTACATCCGCTAGTGCCGTTCTAGATTCATCGCTTATATTTAAACCGGTCAAAATGGAGTAAAAATTATCCAACTCTTGTGCAAAATCATCCATATCTTTTTTGGGGATAAAACCGACAACACCTTTTGCTTCTTCCGAAAGAAATTCCAAAACAAGTTCCGACGGTTTCTTTTCTTCTTCAGCGGATTCTTTGGAAGATTCTTCTAAACTTTCGGATTCTGGTTCTTCACTTTTTTCGTTTTCACTATTTTCGTCACTATTTTCAAGTGTTTCCTCGGTTTCCATATTTTCATCACTATCACTGATATCAGTGCCTTCTCTTTTTTTGCGCAATTTTTCTTCGGTATCTTGCCCAGGTTTTTTTTGTATTATTGCAAATGTCTCCGAACAGCATACAGTACATGTCTTTGCAAGAATAATCAATGTAAGCTGCAATAAAACAGAAAATAATTTTAAATTATTTAAAAATTTTTTATTAAATTTCAAAAGTAACACCACTCATTGTAGATTTTATAATCAAAGATAAATATTTCGCAAAGATAAACAAACACCAAAGAATATTTTTTGAAAAATCATCATAAAAATTCTTGCGGAGGAGATTAAAAATGACAAATAAGACAAATGGTGCGACAGAAACCAAAAAAACATATCCTCATAGCTTAACTCTTGATAATCGAAAAAAATTACGTATTTCAGGTGTTTGCGATATAGGCGAATTTAATGAAGAATGCGTTCTCGCTTTTATTGACGCCGGAGAACTTCGTATATACGGAAGCGGGCTCAAAATCGGAAAACTATCTGTTGAAACCGGTGAACTTGAATTATCTGGCAATATTTATTCTTTGACATATTCCGATAAAAAAACATTTCCGACAAAAAATTTTTTTGCTAAATTATTTAAGTAACAAGAGATTAAATAATGTTTAATTCAATGCAAATTTGTATATATTCCTGCATTTTTGGAATAATTCCAGGAATAATATATGATATTTTTAAAATTTTTAGGTTAATTTTTAATATAAAAAAATTAGGTTTATTTATATTAGATATTGTTTATTTTATTATTTGTGCTGTTTTAGTTTTTTTATTCATTTTAACAATAAATTTAGGTTATATTAGATTTTTTATTCTAAATTTTATTGCTGCAGGTTGGCTGATATACCGTTTGACGGTAAGCAGAATAGTTTTTAATTTTGTTTATAAAATTTTAAAATTTTTAAAACACAAAATAAAATTTCCTAAGATAAACTTGTGTTTTTTGAACAAAAAATGCAGATAATACTGATGCATATCGACGATTTTCTTTTAAAAGTTGCAAATTTCCCTATTATGGCTTGAATTTTTTTTGATTTTGGTATATAAAATATGGTGTGTTTTCGTTTTTTTAGTTTATTAATACCATATCACTTAGCATTTTAATGATTAGACAATTTTAAAGTAAAATGCTAAAATCAATCCAAGGTGAGTTTTATGAAGCTTATTTTGGGAAGAAGAAAAAGACGAAAACTGGTCGCCAAAGTAGTTGTGATTATATTTTTGGCGTATTTTGCGTTAGTTTTTTTTAGACAGCAAATCAAAATTAAGGAGCAAATGCGCCGATTTTCTACCATTATTCAAGATTTGAAAAAACAAAAAGAAGAAATTGAAAATTTGTAGAAATTTGGCCATACTACTGTCGCGTGCGATTTATAGGTTTGTTTTTTGTTTGTTTTATTATAAATACAGCTTTTGTACGGGCGCTTTAATCAAGAAGATTTTATTTTTTTTATTGTTTAATTTGTTATTTTATATATAAATTTATATTGGAAGTGAAATATTTTATGGATTATGAAATAGGATCTGTTGTAAATGGTACTGTCGCAGGAATTACAAAATTCGGAGCTTTTGTAGACTTGCCTGACGGCACTCGCGGATTAGTTCACATTTCGGAAATTTCGCAAGACTATATAAGCAGTGTATCAGATGTTTTGACCATGGGTCAAAATGTAAAAGTAAAAATTTTGAGTAAAAACGGTGAAAAAACCGAACTCTCGATAAGACGATCCGAATCTGGAGCAACTGAGAAAAGGGTTTTTAAAAAAAAGCTTGATAAAAACGACGAAGAGTCAATCTCCGGTGGAAGAAAAAATTTCAATTGGATGATGAAAAAATTCGAAAAAGAAAGCAGTGAAGTTATGAAAGCCTATAATCGATCCAGAGACCCGCATAAGAAAAGGAATCGTATATATTAAGATTGTATATAGTACACATTATTTGAGAACGTAAGTAAGAGATTTCTAAAAATTGTCAAATTTGTGAATGTGTTGCCATAATCGTTTGCACGTTTTCTTAATTTTATCGAATATAGTGCACATGATTTGAAAGCGTAGAGTGTCTCCAAAAATAGCAAACTGACGCATATGAAGACGAAGTCGTCGTTTAACATTTGCCCAAAAATTTTCAATTTCGAGGGCATAATATTCGTCAAATCCACTTTTGTCAGCATAATAAAGTTCGCTATCTTTAGGCAAAGATTCTATTTCTGCAATAAATTCTTTTCGCTTTTGATCGTCTATTTCTTTATACAAAATTGTATTTTGTCTTCCAGGAGTTTTGATATTCTTTCTAAGAACCTGCATTCAAAATGGCAAACTCCAAATTTTCGAAGAATTTTTCTTCAGTAATGATAAAAAGCGCAATGAATACTTTATGTATTCTGGGCATTTTTTGACAAAATTTTGAAAAAAATTATTGAAAATTAGGTATTTTGATCCTTTTGAATACAGGTTCTAAGTTATTCACCATTTTATTATATCATGTTTTGGGGTTTTAGAACAAGTTTATCGTAAACAGGCAAACTAATAGTAACCACGGTGCCGAAATTTTCTTCGCTTAATATTTCAATAGACCCATTATGTGCTGAAATTATCTCTTTTACGATTGCTAATCCTATTCCAGATCCTCCACGAAGAGGATTTACTTTGTAAAATTTTCGTGTGATTTTGGGTATTTCTTCTTTGGGAATTCCGCAACCGTCATCTGTGATTTCAATAAAAACATGATTTTCACGATTGCTTACGTTCACACCAACATTTCCGCCTTCATTTACGTATTTAAGCGCATTGTCAATAACGTTGACAAAAACTTGGCGTAATCGATTCTTATCACCAAGAATTGGAGGAATTTCTTTGGGATCATTGTAGATGAGCAACTTCTTTTCGAGTGCTGCTTTTTCTTTAAAAATATACACAGCTTCGCCAACTTCCGCCAATAGGTCTATTTTTTCCATAAACATCTCAAATCTTCCGCCCTCCATGGCGGAAAAATCAAGAAGATCTTTAACAATTTCAGTAAGACGCTGTGTTTCTTTCGCAATTATGTCAAGTCCCCTGCGAACGGTTGAAAAATCGATTTCATCACCGGTTTTTATAGTCTCCGCCCACCCTTTTATCGCTGTCAGTGGTGTGCGCAGTTCATGGGACATAGAAGAAATAAAATCGTTTTTAATTTTTTCAGAAGCTTCAATTTCAAACATTATTTTGTTTGTATTTTCTAGCAAAACATCAATTTCATCGCTATACCATTGATGTTTATTTTTTTCATCTTTATTTTCGAAATTACTTTTAAGAGAAATTTTACTTAAAATCTCACTAATAATTAATATTTTTTTAATTATATTTCTAATAAAAATTATTCCTAACACTGAAAATAAAAAAGATATTAAAACACAACTCAAAAATAACTCTGAAAAAGCTCCAAATCTTCGAGCAATTAATGAATACAAAATTAAAATCACTAGTATTGTTGACATTAAAATTAAAGAAAAAATCGTCCAGAGACGTACTAGTCCGGATTTTATTTTCATTTTATTTACAAGAAAGTTTAACTTACCCATTTATAGCCCGTACCCCAAACTGTCACTATGTGTTCTGGGCGCGACGGATCGTCTTCAATTTTCATCCTAAGCCTTCGTATGTTAACGTCAACAACTTTTTCATCTCCGGATTCGCCCCAAACATGCTCCATAATTTGCTTACGTGTTAAATTTAAATTTGGATTTGAAAAAAAATACTCTATTATTTGGAATTCAACTTGAGTTAAATTTAAAATTTTATTCCGTTTTTTGAATGTAATATTTTTAAAATTAAGTATAAACTCACCCGATTTAATTTCTTCTTTAAAATTATTTTCAATTCTAGTAATATTTAATGCCACTCTGCGATAAAGGGCGTCGACTCTAGCAATGAGTTCAGAAGGGCTAAAAGGTTTTGTTATGTAGTCATCTGCACCATACATAAGGCCGCTTATTTTGTCTATTTCTTGAGATTTTGCCGTAAGAAGAATAATTCCTATAGTTTCGCTAAGTTTCCTAAATCTTTTGCACAACTCTATTCCATCAATTCCCGGTAGCATTATATCAAGAATCGCTAAATCAAAATCAGCATTATGATCTTTAAAAATTTCATCGGCTTTTTTTCCATCGTTAGTTTCTATAACTTCATAACCTGATCTTTGCAAATTTATAACTTCAAATTCCCGTATGGCCGATTCGTCCTCAGCGACAAGAATCCTTTTCAAATAAATCGTTCTCCTTTAGTTTGATTTAAGTATATTTAACGTATACACAACATCATCGTGAACAAGTTAAAAATTCACAACCTTGATTATAATTTATTTTTGAATTTACTGTCAATAAATTCGAACTATATCTTTATAAAAAAGCACAAATTTTGCGGTTCACAGCCCGAGTATAGCTATTTCAGTTAAAAATAAGCCCTAATAGCATCCTGAATTGTCACATATGAATTTGAGTTTAAGCGTAACCAATTTTCATGTTTGCCCACAATTTTTCAATTTTATTTTTATCTGGTGAATAGGGAGGAAGCCACACAATAAAACAGTTATAAATTTTGGCTATTCTTTCAAGAGAA
>JAISBW010000033.1 GCA_031265995.1 Oscillospiraceae bacterium | reverse complement strand
TATTTAGCTGCTAAAAACTTACGAGACCACCACTATTCGGATACAGCACCTCATGAGGAAGATGTCTTGCTAAGACCGGGATCGAGCGCGTCGCCGTCAACATCAGA
The DNA here is from genome assembly GCA_031265995.1 of Oscillospiraceae bacterium. GTDB lineage: Bacteria > Bacillota > Clostridia > Oscillospirales > Acutalibacteraceae > Improbicoccus. The sequence continues at coordinate 9,645 of JAISBW010000033.1, read as the reverse complement.
ATTTGGCGCTTTCTCTGATTTACCATTTGAGGCAGGTATTGAGCCAAGAGATCCTGCGCCTTTGCCAAGTCCTGCGCTGCCTAGATCAAACGTTGAACCTATTCCTGCGCCGCCTTTGCCAAACGTTGAACCTATTCCTGTATCACAATTATTGGATTTAAAATTGTCTAATTTAAGGGAAAGATCGAGTGCTATCAGCAAAATTATAGAAGAACTTCGCAAAGCAATAGTGGGATTAGATGAAGTAAGAAGAATAGAAGATAATCCAGAACGTTTAAAAGTTTCAACTCAAATACAGCAAAAAATAGAGAATCTTAGAAAGTTAAAAGCAGAAATTGGTAGAGAAATCGCAGCACGAGCAGAATCCGGTATCGAAATTGATAAATTAAATTCTGAACTTAAAGATAAAGTAAAAAGAGTAAAGGAAGAAATTAAAAAAATTGTGTCAGACGAAGAAACTAGACGACTTGCTGAACTTAAAGAAATTGAAGCAGAAAGATTAAGACTATTAAAAAGTATTGAAAGATATTCGTGTAAATATAAGGATGAAGCACTAGAAATGGCACGTCTTGTTCTGGCAGATTATAAAAGATATGACGCAGAAGACATGGAACCAGATTTCTTTAATCCTGAAAGAATGTACTATATTTTTTCGAAACAAGTATTCGAAATATTAACAAGTTGTCTGCCAATAGAATCAGAGTTTAGATCTATTTCTTCCAGAACAAAAGAATTTTCTCACGAAGTTGCTGGATTATTAAGAGAACGATATATCGATAAACGCAAAGAAGGTCTAAGTGTTAGTTCGGCGGGAAAATTGAAAGATAAAATAGAGGAAAAGAGCAAATCTCTCGAGATGTTTATTGAGAGAAAAAAGCCAATGATCGAAGATATTACCAAGAGATTAGGACGTCTTGGTTTTTCGTTTGTTTCTTCAAATTGTAAATACGCAAATGTGAATGATGAGGCGAAGACTTCTTTACTAGTGCTATTAGAAAAAGAAGCAAATAAAGCGGTTCGTGAGATAAGGTGCAGATGCACCGATATCTCAAAAAGGTTACCAAGTAGTTATAAACATGCAGAATATATTAGAAAATTAGGATATTTTGAAGAATTAGCAGTTAAAGAAATAGAAGATTTTTTAAAATTAATAGTACAAGAAATTGAAAGAACGGATAATTCTAAATCAGAATTAGTGAGATTAATTATCTCGCAAGACGAACAACCTAAAGAAAGGATAGCAGAACACAAATTTTCTGTGGGTGAAGTGTTTAGTAAGCTGGGCATATCAGGACACGCTCTTAATCCGTGGTTAATGGCTGTAAAAAAATTTTTAAATTCAGAAGGAGTGCAAAGACTTATAGTGTGTAGCATGGATGAAAAAGGTATGCGATTAAAAATGGAAATATTCTCAAATGCAAGCCGTCTTCTTGGAATTGGGCTAGGAAATTTTTTAGGCGATGGAAGAAAACTCCCGGAAGAATTTTCGGATTCAGATGAATTCTTACGTTCAACAATGAATTACCTGGCTGGATTAATGGTAATACGATTTTTTTTTTCATCCATCGAATCAGGAAAAGAACCAGAAATTATACGAGAGACATTTAGAATTTTTTTTAGAGTAACTGATGAAGAATGCTCGATGCAAGATCAGAAAGCTGGTTTACAGGTACTGGATGACCGTTCGAATTGGAGTACGTCACCAAGTTCGGATTCGAATTTGGATTGTCATATTACAGACACTTTCCATTTTCTAAAACAAAATAAGAAGTTCCAAAATCTCTAAACATCAAGATTTACCGCATACTTGGCATTTTGTTCAATAAATTCCCGACGGGGACCGATTTTTTCGCCCATTAGAATCGTAAAAACCTCATCGGCCGCGGCGGCGTCTTCCAAAGAGATTTTTAGCATAGTACGTGTTTCTGGATTCATGGTTGTTTCCCAAAGCTGTTCGGAATCCATTTCACCTAAACCTTTATAACGCTGGACTTCAGCTGTTTGACCTTCGATTTCAGACAATATGACGTCGCGTTCTTCATCAGAAAACGCATAGCGATGCTTTTTAGACTTAGTAACACGATACAATGGAGGACGCGCAATATAAATATGACCCGCCTCAATTATTGGTTTAGTAAATCTAAAAAAGAAAGTTAAAAGCAGAGTTCTTATATGTGAACCATCGACATCTGCATCAGCCATTATTATAATTTTACCGTATCTAAGTTTAGAAACATCTAAATCTTCGCTTATGCCGCATCCAAGTGCGGTAATGACGGGCATTAATTTATCGTTGCCATAAATCTTATCAAGCCTTGCTTTTTCAACGTTTAACATTTTCCCCCAAAGAGGTAAAATCGCCTGAAAGCGTCTGTCTCTGCCTCCTTTAGCAGATCCTCCAGCGGAATCTCCTTCCACTATATAAATTTCAGTTTCATCAGGATTTTTAGACTGGCAATCCGCAAGCTTGCCTGGTAAAGAAGCTGATTCCATAGCTGTTTTGCGTCTAACAAGATCCCTTGCCTTTCGGGCAGCTTCCCTTGCTTTTGCTGAAGCAACAGTCTTCTCGATTATTGCTTTAGCTGAAATTGGGTTTTCTTCTAAATATGATTTAAATTTTTCTGAAATTATTCTATCCAAAAAAACTTTAACTTCACTATTACCTAAACGCGCCTTAGTTTGACCTTCAAATTGTGCGTTTTGAAGTTTGACACTTATAACTACGCAAACTCCTTCTCTAACATCTTCGCCCAGAAAATTTTTATCATCTTCTTTAAGAACACCAAATTCTCTTGCATAAGCGTTCACAACACGCGTGACGGCTGTTTTAAACCCTTCTTCATGTGTCCCACCGTCTGTTGTATGAATATTATTCGCAAACGAGACTATAAGCTCATTATAGCTATCATTAAACTGCATAGCGATTTCCACACTAATAGACTCATCGTTTGTTTTCCCTGAAAAATAAATAATATCACTATGAAGTGAATCAAGCTCTCGTTTTTTCCTAATGAACTCGACAAAACTTACAATACCGCCTTCATATTTAAAAACCTCACACTTTTTTTCGTCTTTGCGATTATCAGTTAAGGATATTTCAAGACCTGCGTTAAGAAAAGCCTGTTCGCGCATGCGGGCGGCAAGCGTATTAAAATCATATTCACGTGTTTCTTTAAAGATATCGCTATCGGATTTAAATATAATTTCGGTTCCGACACAAGACAAATCTTGAGTTTTAGCAAGCTCTGAAACTTGAAAACCACGTTCAAAACGCTGTTCGCAAACATCCGAGCCGTCGAAAACCTTTACAATTAGCCATTCCGAAAGTGCATTGACAACAGACGCGCCTACTCCATGAAGTCCACCCGAAACCTTATATCCGCTTCCGCCAAATTTTCCTCCTGCATGAAGAACCGTGAAAACCACAGTAACCGCGGGGATTCCAAGTTTCGGATGAATCCCTGTTGGAATGCCGCGCCCATTATCCCTTATGCGGATAACATCTTCTGGTAATATCTCAACTTCTATCTGGTTACAAAACCCCGCCAGAGACTCATCAATGGCATTATCAACAATCTCATACACCAAATGATGAAGTCCTTTTGCGCCAGTAGAACCAATATACATCCCCGGACGCTTCCGAACCGCCTCAAGACCCTCCAAGACCTGGATTTCTTTGGCGCCATATTCACCGGCAGTACTATTTTTATCAAAAACATCAACTGATTTTTTTTCTTTCATTTTCCCTCAAAAAATCAAACCTAAAACCATTTAAAATACGCCACAATATTTACAAGAATTACCAATAAAAACATAACTACAGCTATAAATGTAGTCCATCTAGCTAAAAAAGCATCAATCGAGCGGGATTTATTTTTCCCCAAAAAAGTCTCTCCGCCGCCGCCTGTAATGACCCCGCCCATTGTCTGTTGTTTGCCTTCTTGAAAAAGAACTACCGCAACTATCGCAACCGAAAAAATAACAAGGAGGCTACCTAAAAAAATTTCAATACTACTCACTGTATCACATCCTAAAAACTTAAAAAACACCAATTTCTTAAAACACTAACTCAAAACAATCAATTGTAGTGAAAAATTCCAAATTAAACCTTCTTTTTCTCGGAAGTTTTCTTAGGAAGCCTCTCTAGCCAAGCAAAAGCGACATCCAATGCTTCATAAAGACCGTTTTTCTCACTTGATTTTTTAATCCTTAAATTTCTGCCTCTAGCAGCGGAGGAGCTGCTCACCATTTGAACCGTTAATTTATCCGAAAGTTTAATCTTATCGTTGTTTTTTATACTCTTAACTTCAATTTTTGTTACGTAATCTTCATTTATATTCCCATAAAATAAAACATCTTCGCACCTAACTAGAGGCAAACCTCTGTAATATCTGATTTCAGAATTTAAATCATTCAATGCCAACACCCCCGACTTATGTGCCTTATATTCTAAAATAAAATCGAGCTGAAAGTCAACTCGTAACAAATTTTATACAAGATAATTTCACAGTTAGAATTTGTTCTTTTGAATACAGGTTATTATTCCTGAACAAATTTATTTTCCGTCTTAGCAACGGCCACAACTTTTGAACCTTCTTTAACTTTCATGATTCTGACGCCTTTGGAAGGCCGCGCACATTGCCTTATGGAATCCAAACTTACTTTTATAATTGTTCCATCGGAAGAAATGACGACCAGATCGTCTTTTAAATCCACATTTAATACTGTAGTAACTTTTCCATATTTATTTGTGTGATAATTAATAACACCGCTTCCTCCGCGAGATTGCAAACGATAATCGGAAGCAGGTGATATGCGCCCGTATCCCATTTCTGAAATTACAAGAATTTTTTCTTCATTTTCAGCAGAAATTAAACCTACTACGATGTCATTCTTTTTTAAATTAAGGGCTTTAACACCACGGGCGGCTCTACCGGTAGATCTTACACAACTTTCTTTAAAACGAATCGCTTTGCCGTCACGTGTGGCGATCATTAAAATTTGGTCTCCATTAGTGATTTTAACCCATACAAGTTCGTCGTTTTCGTCAAGATTAATTGCTATAAGACCAGACTTTCTAACATTGCTGAATTCGCTTAAAACCGTTTTCTTTATTACCCCTAATTTAGTGGCCATAGTGAGATAGTTGTTTTCAAAAAATTCCGAAACGCTCACAACTGAAGTAATCTTTTCATCTTTTGCGATTGGCAATAAATTTACAATGTTCATTCCCTTGGCAATACGAGAGCCTTCGGGGATTTCAAAGCACTTAAGGCGATAAACTCTGCCTGAATTACTAAAAAAAAGAATATAATCATGACTGTCTGCCATCAAAATTCTGTCGGCAACATCGCTTTCACGTCGAGTCATCCCCCGTACTCCTTGACCCCCTCTTTTTTGAAGCTTATAACTTCCCATGTCTTGAGTTTTAATGTAACCTAATTCAGTTAATGTTATAACCCTTTCTTCATGTGGTACTAAATCTTCGATATTTACTTCATCGTCAGAAGCAATAATCTCAGTACGGCGCTTATCCACATATTTAAGCTTTATTTTAAGTATTTCCTCTTTTAAAACTTCCAGCAATTTACTTGGGTTTGATAATATACTTTCGAAATAAGTTATTTTTTCAAGAAGGTTTACAATTTCACCTTCAATTTTTTCTCTTTCCAATCCAGTTAAACGACCTAAGGGCATTTGAACAATCGCTTGAGTTTGAATGTCGCTGAGATTAAATTCCTCACTAAGTCTTTGTTTTCCTTCTGAGATGCTTTTTGATGATCTTAGGATACTAATTACTTTATCGATATTATCGATCGCAATTTTCAAACCTTCTAAAATATGCGCGCGTTCACGAGTTTTGCGCAAATCAAATTGAGTGCGCCGAGTTATAATTTCAACTTGAAAATCAATATAAATTTTTAAACATTCTTTAAGATTTAACACCTTAGGCTCGCCTTTTACAATTGCGAGCATTATTACACCGAACGTCGTTTGCATTTGTGAGAACGAAAAAAGCTGATTGAGCGCAATTTGCGGGGAAAAACCTTGCTTTATGCTTATTTCTATGCTCATTCCTTTTCGGTCTGAATGATCCTCAATTTTTGAAATTCCATCCAGTTTTTTATCCCTAATTAACGTAGCAATATTTTCAATCAATCTAGATTTATTTACTTGATAAGGAATCTCAGTTACAGTTATTTTATATCTTCCGGAATCTTCAATAATTTCGGTTTTCGCTCTAACTGTAATTTTTCCTTTACCGGTCGTATAAGCTGAAATTATACCAGAAAGGCCCATAATCAGACCTCCTGTAGGGAAATCAGGACCTTTTATATATTTCATAATTTGAGAAAAATCAGCGTCTGGATTATCGATTAAGCAACAAATGGCGTCTATGGTTTCGCCAAGATTATGGGGCGGGATGTTGGTCGCCATGCCAACGGCAATACCGGTCGAACCGTTCATCAAAAGGTTCGGAAAACGCGCCGGCAAAACGGTTGGTTCTTTGAGGCGATCATCATAATTGGGAATAAAATCAACAGTTTCTTTATCTATATCTGCCAAAACTTCAGAAGCAATTTTGCTCATTCGCGCTTCTGTATAACGGTAAGCCGCCGGCGGATCGCCGTCTACTGAGCCGAAATTTCCATGACCATCTATGAGCATATACCTTGTTGAAAAATTTTGAGCCATCCGAACAAGAGCGTCATAAACCGAGGCGTCACCGTGCGGATGGTATCTTCCGAGTACAGATCCAACTGTGTCTGCACATTTGCGATAAGGTTTGTCTGAAGTTAAATTATTTTCGAAAAGAGTATAAAGAATCCGCCTGTGTACAGGCTTGAGACCATCCCGCGCGTCAGGCAAAGCTCTCGAAACAATAACTGACATGGAATAATCAAGAAATGAGCGTTTCATCTCGTCTCGAATATCAACAACAACAATTTTTTCATTATTTTGCATAAACTTCCTAATATTACATAAATTATATTATTTTATTAGAATCTGCTCTCATAGACTTTGAATGTAGTTTTAAATAGAATTTTGAACAATTTTTAACAGAAATCACGCCGCTTGACTGACGCCAAGCAAGGAATTTGAAAAAAAAATTAGCAAAATTTATTTGAAAACGACGTTTCAAGTCTGTGAGAACAGGTTCTTAATTCAGAAACAGACTCGGTATCTTTCGGGCTTCCTTTTTCGCGAATCACAAATTTAATTGGAGTACCTTCGAATTCAAAATTTTCACGTAAACGATTTTCTATATATCTCTTATATGAGAAATGGAAAAGCTTAGATTTATTCACGAAAAAAACAAATGTAGGTGGCATAATATCTGCTTGCGTCATATAATATATCTTTAGCTGTTTTCCTTTGATCGATGGCGGCGGAACCCTAAACATAACCTGAGCTAAAAATTCATTAAGCGATCCTGTTGAAATCCTTCTTCTGAAATTATTGTGAGTTTTATCTAATAAAATAAAAATCTTTTCGATATTTCTTCCTGTTTTTGCGGAAATAAACACTACTGGAGCGTAAGATAAAAAAGGCATATCCTTTCTGATCTTTTTTTCAAATTCTATTGCGCTCAAACGAGGAGGATCTGCACAAGCAATTTCCTCTGAAAATTCTGAATCCCATTTGTTTACAAGAATTATACACGATTTCCCTAAATTGCGCGATATTCCAGCAATTTTAAGATCTTGTTCAGTTAAACCCTTAGCTTCAATTATCACCGCACAAACATCGGAACGCTTAGAAGCCGAAAAGGTGCGAAATGTGCTGTACCTTTCAATTTCGCTCTGTGCGCTCTTATTTTTTCTGATTCCTGCAGTATCGGTAAAAATATAATTTTTTGAATTTTTTATAACAAAAGTATCAAGAGAATCCCTGGTAGTGCCTGATTCATTGGAAACAATACTTCTGATTTTACCACAAATTCTATTAACAAGCGACGACTTTCCGACATTGGGTTTTCCTATAATTGCAACCTTTATTGGAATTGGACTAGAATCTTCATTTGTTTTTTCTAAATTTTCTTTTTTATTATTCTCATAACCAAAAAGCAAAGATTTTTCTGGATCGTGTACAATATTCTCTGGTAGCTTTTCTGAAATATTTCTAATAAGACTTTCACGTGGATTAATCCCAATATTTTGACTACTAAAAACTTTTTCATAAACTGCATCAAGCAAATCACCAGTGCCATGACCATGAACCGAAGAAACCCCAAACGGAACGCCAAACCCGAGCGAACAAAATTCATAAAAATTTATGTCAGCTTTTTCATCGTCACATTTATTCACGCACAAAATAACAGGAACTTTATTTTTCTTGAGCATAACGGCTATGTCAGAGTCATACGGCAAAATACCCGATTTTAAATCAGTAACAAAAATAACTACATCTGATAAATCAACTGCAAATCTAACCTGCGATTTTATTTGATTAATTATGAAATCACGATCTTCGAAATCGAGCCCGCCGGTATCTATTAAATCTATTTTTTTCCCGCACCAAACGCATTCTTCAACTACATAATCACGCGTAACCCCTGGAAGATCATGAACGATAGAAGACCTCCTTCCGACAAGCTTATTAAAAAGTGCAGACTTGCCAACATTAGGTCTTCCCACAATTGCTACGACAGGAATTTTTTCTGAAAAAAAACTATCCGGCAAATTCGAAATATCTCCCTAAATCTTAGAACCTGTATTCAAAAGGATCAAAGTACCCAATTTTCAATAATTTTTTTCAAAATTTTGTCAAAATTGCTCAGAATACATCTAGTATTCATTGCTCTTTTTTCCTCATTTTGAGGAAAAATTCTTCAAAAACTTGGAATTTGCCCTTTTGAATACAGGTTCTTAAAAAACAAAACCAACTCCTGACACTTACCCTAAGCATGCTGTTCTCTGTCGAATATTATTTGTTTTCCCCGATAAAATCCACAATTCGCACAAATTCTATGCCTTAAATGATATTCGCCGCAATGCGAGCATTCGCTGAGCGTTGGAGGCGAAATCTTCCACACGCTGGAACGACGCTTGTTTTTTCTCGCCTTAGATGTTTTCCTTTTAGGTACGATAGCCACAAATTTCACCTCTTTTTGATATCTATATAACAATTATGTGACAAATGGTGACCCGGACGGGAATCGAACCCGTGTTACCGCCGTGAAAGGGCGGTGTCTTAACCGCTTGACCACCGGGCCATTCCTGACTTTTATCACATAAAAATTCAAAAGTCAATTGTATTCATAAAAATGCTAAATCCACATAGCAATTTTATAGATACTATTGGTATTATTAGAGAAAATTTTGGGAGTGTTTACTAAATAGTTAAATTATGGTAAAATTCTGTTGAATATCAACTCTCCAATTCCCCCGTCTTCAGCTGAATGGTCATAAGGCAACGAACTTAAAAAAATTAAACCATTCATCATTTAAATTTAAAACTCTTGAGATTAACTTAATTTTAAGTTAACCTCATTTTTGCGAAACTTTTTCCTCAAAACCGATCTTGATCTGGTACAAAAAAAGTTACAATGAATTTCGCCAAATAAATCAAATAAAATTAAGGAAAGGTGAAATTCAAAATGCAAAGAAGTTATACACAAGAATTTCGTGTAAATGCAGTAAA
>JAISBW010000001.1 GCA_031265995.1 Oscillospiraceae bacterium | reverse complement strand
GTAGGATTTGCAGTGCAATCGGAGGTGTTCCGCCATTTAAAAAAAGAGAAGAATACTATAATAATATTAAGGATTCTGTAGCTTGAAACTCATTGTAACTGAATTTGACAATTTCAGATTGATTCTTGCAAATCTATAAGATCGTCGGCTTTTATTGTGCTCGCCGTACTTGTTTCTTTTACATTCGTTGCACCCGTGATTATTCCCTGGCATGCATCCGCGCCTGTTCCCAAAAGGAGCTCGTGCTCTAGAAATACTGCCACTCGTTTAGAAATTTCACTGACAACAAAATTGACAAGATTAATATTGGCTTCTCCGGCTTTTCCAATCAAAGATTTTGAAATCAGTGACAAAACTCCGGCAGTGTATCCGTTTAGCGTAATTGCCGTGAATTTGCCTGCATGAGCGGTAAGTTCTGTAAATTCTGGAGCATAACCGCATGTAATCTGGTCTCCGGAATTATCGCCATAATATGGAATTCTTAATTCGCCTTTAATGTTATAAATCTTAGCTAAACTATAGATAGGGCAGATATCCCTTACCGCCTCGATTATTTGCGTTGCGATTGTGACAGGGATTATTGCTCCGTTTGAGCCGACATCAAAATTTGCGTTTTTTATGGGGTTGCGGATGTAGTCTACGAATGCATTTATGTCTGATTTTTTGATTCTTGCAGCTGTTTTTCTGTCTTCTGTCGATAAATTTATTAAACCGTCGTTTATTTCCTGATCAGTTAATAAGTTTGATATTACTGAATCGTTTTCTAATGATGATGATTCTTTCCTGATTAAATTCATATTTCTGAATTCCTCCGTTTTCTTAATTGTTGAATTAATAGATTCAACTTCTTTTTTTGAGTTTTCAAACTCTGTTTCTTCACTTTCACTAAAGGGTCTTGCTTCTGTTTCAATGTTTTTGACCATGTTTTCCATTTTCCCGATCAGTTCAGATCTTTTCTCTTCTAGTGCTTTTAAGTTCATTTTAAATTTCCTCCAAGTTTTAATTTGCTTAGTGTTTCTTCTAAAGCTTTCAAGTTCATTGGGCTTTTCCTCCAAGTTTTAATTTGCTTAGCATTTCTTTGTATTTGCTGTAATTTGTTTTTGCTGCTTCTTTTTCTTTTTCTTCTTTATCTTCTTTCTTTTCATTCTTCTTTTTCTCCTCTTTCAAAGGTTTTCCTCGGATTCTTGCCAAGACGTGATTTATCGCCATTTTTTGACTGAATGCTACTGCTGCTGCTACCTCTTTTTTTAAATAATTTTCTTTTATTCTTAAATTATCTTTTTTTAAATGATCTTCTTTTAAAAATTCTTCATTTTCAAAAAGAATTTCGTCGGCAAGCCCGAGTCTGACCGCTTCAGCGGCACTGACATACATTTCTGCGTCCATCATTTGCGAAATTCGCTCGCGCGAAAGGCCGGATTTAATTTTGTAAGCATTGATTACTCCTTCTTTTATTTCATCGAGCTGGCGGGCGATGACGCGCATTTCCTCGCTGTCTCCAGCAGCAAAAGTCCACGGATTGTGAATCATCATGTATGCGGTCGGGCTCATCTTTACCTCGTCGCCTGACATTGCGATTACGGATGCTGCAGAAGCTGCTAAGGCATCAATTATCACGCTGACTTTGCCTTTGCCTCTTGAGTAATCTTTTAGTGCCGTGTAGATTTCAGAAGCTGCGAAAATGTCACCGCCCGGGCTATTTATAACTACCGAGATGTCTCCTGAACCTTCATTTAACTCGTTTTTGAATTCTCTTGGTGTGACCTCGTCGCCAAACCATGATTCTTTGGCAATCTCACCGATTAATTCAAGTATTCTGCCGTTTTCTTCGGTTCTAAAGTTCCAGAATTTTTTCAATTTAGTTTTCATCTCCTTATGTTTTTATTTTTTCTGTTCTCATCTTCTCTTTTATCTTCCATTTCATCTTCATTCACATATTCAATTCTCTCGGTATTAACTTTCTGACCCGTATTTGGCGTAAAAACTTCTTTTGTTTTCGGATTGTAAAGAACATCTTGCAAACCAAGCTTGATAAAGTTAAGGCCAAGAGGCTCTAAATCTTCCATAAACCTGATTTCATCAATTTGCATGATATTGGCGTCAAGCGCAGTTTTATAGGCTTCGAATCTTGTTTTCAGGCTGGGATCGTTTTTAAGAGCCTCTTTTGTATCGAATGCAAAATATAGAGAATCTTTTTCTTTTTCGGCAAGAAAATCTCTGTTTAAAGAACACTCGAACTCGTTTATTACAGGCAGGACTGCATTTTTGAAGAAAGAGAAATAATCGATTTTACCTGTTGTGTCTTGATTGATTCCGAAAATCGATTTAATTTCATTATTCAAACTCTTTTTGTTTTCATTGAGCTGCATTTCTACACTTGTGTTAGAACTTTCTTTAAATTCCAGGCCTTCATTCAGGACAATAATATTTCGCTCGGAATCGTTATAGAGCTGCTCTACACTTGTTCTGATTGCGTCCATCGATTCTTTGGACAGTCTTGTATTTGCCTTGATAAATCCCTTTTTGTTGCCGTTCTTTTCAACTAAATTTTGCTGGTAATTGAGTATTGAATATGCAGTGCTGAGAAGTTCTTTGTTTTCACTTAAGATCCCTTTTCCGGTTGCTCCGTCTTGTGTGTTTCTCAGGATTTTTAAGAATTCGAAAGGTTTATATTGTTTTCCTTGCACTGTAATGTTGTAGTCTTTAAAGATTGGGTCAATATTGGAAAGAATTGAAATATTTTGAGTTGCGACATAATTTATTGATTTGATTCCGCTGTAGTTAACAGTTTTAATTCTGTTTCTTTTATTTTTATTTTTATTAATTTTTTCACTAATGTTTTCGCTAACATTTTCGTCAACTTGTGTTGTTACGTTTCTTGCTCTGTTAATGAATGCGTAGGCGTTCCCAAAGACAAGATAGTCTCTTACCATAGCTCTCTTAAACTCCGCTCCGTTGAGTGTATCTCCCGTGTCATCGTTTAAAAGCGTAGTTCTGTCGTCGTCCGTGACTTCTTTTGTAAACTTTATTTTTTGTGTTTCTTCAAATTTGTAGAGTTTTATCGGAATCATTGCCACAGCTTCGCAAATTTGATTGATGCTTGAGGCGAATGCCGGAATATTCATGGCTTTTGAAATGCCAATCTCACTAAGACCGCCGAAAAGAGAAGCAAAATTGCTGTCAACCGGTATGGCTTTGTTTTCTATTTTGTTGTTTTGTTTATTATTTGATTCATTATTTTGTTTGAAAAAATTAGATCTGAATAAGTTTAAAAAGCCCATCTTTATCGCCTCCTAAATAGAATTTATTTGCTAATTAACCAATTAAAATGAAATTTATTTTCCAACTTAAAATAGATATAAAAATAGATATAAAAAAACCAACCTCTTTTTATTTTAATGGGTTGGTTATATTTTATTTAGGTCCTGTCTTTGTCGATTCTACTTGCTTTTTCCAGCCATATCAGTATTGAAATATTGGGCACAACTCTATACTTTCATTGTACTCAGAGAGTACCAAAAAAATCTAAAATCGACAAAAATAAACACAAATAATTAATCAAAATATAATTCTTTAAAACTTACAAACTCCAAAGACACAAATTAACTTTTTTGTGTCTA
>JAISBW010000048.1 GCA_031265995.1 Oscillospiraceae bacterium | reverse complement strand
CGTAGGATTTGCAGTGCAATCGGAGGTGTTCCGCCATTTAAAAAAAGAGAAGAATACTATAATAATATTAAGGATTCTGTAGCTTGAAACTCATTGTAACTGAATTTGACAATTTCATTACATCCACATTCTTTGCATAGGTATCTTTGTTTTCCTCTATGAAACCCGTTTTTACTCTTTTTTCGCCATGACATTTGGGCACATATCTTTTCTTCTTTTTTTAATATTTTTATTGCTTTATTTGTTTTATTTTATCGTAAACTATTGTAAATGTTCTGGTTTAACAATGCCATGCGACTAATATTTTTTAAGGTGCTATATCAGAATCAATTCAAATTCTACGTCACTTTTTGCAAGCGCTTTTTTCCCGAAAGAGAAAACTCACCACTTTGGATCAAAGTATTTTCAATCTATTTGCAGATTCGAATTGCCGTTATTTCATGAACACCGTAGTTTTATGCCGTGTGAAAATATGTTCGACTCTCTCTTAAGTATTCAAGTGTTAAAAGCAGCATATCCTTCTATCGACAATTTTGATTTATGCCCTCCTTTTCTGCGCCTTTTAGATTCTGCCACTTTCGAAATTTTTATCATTTTTTCAAATATTTTTTTGTGAACTCCGGTGTACCTGCGAAAATCTTCGGCATTTAGGTCTTTTATATTATCGTATTTCATTCTTTTATTTTAACATGTTTTTGGTTATGCAGGAAGTCTAATGATATTTTAGGATGGTCAAATCACTGTGGTTATGTGCTACAATAAGTCAAAATGATATAAATCAAGTTAATGCTCCAGTGTCTTTGTTAGTTCGCGAATACTTCTGATTGCCTTAATCTTGCATTCTAAACCAATTATGTCGTCGATGTTATGTCGGGGTATAATAAAATTTTTAAATCCTAAACGCCGAGCTTCTTCAATTCTGTTGCGCGCATGAGAAGACGGTCGAATTTCTCCCGAAAGACCTATTTCGCCAAAAATCAATGTGTTTTCGCTGATAACAATATCTTTAAGCGCAGAAATCAAAGCGGCACAAACTGCCAAATCGGCGGAAGGGTCATCTAATTTCATTCCTCCTGTAACATTCACATAGACATCGGCATTGGCGAAAAAAAATCCTGCGCGTTTTTCAAGAACCGCAAGAATTAAACAAAGGCGATTATAATCAAATCCAGCAGCCATTCGTCTAGGATTTCCTGCGAAGGCCATTTTTGAAACCAGAGCTTGAACTTCTGTGAGTATAGGCCGGGAACCTTCTACAGCGCATGCTACACACGTTCCGGAGCAATCTTTTGCGCGTCCTGTCAGCATTACTGCAGAAGGGTTGGGAACTTCATCCAAACCTTTTGAACCCATTTGGAAAACACCTATTTCGTTAGTGGAGCCATATCTATTTTTTACAGCTCTTATAATTCGGTATGAAGTGCTATTTTCTCCTTCAAAGTAAAGAACCACGTCAACTATATGTTCCAAAACCTTAGGACCAGCAATCGCCCCGCCTTTGTTTATGTGGCTGACAATTAATATCGGAACATCTACTCGTTTTGCTGTTTCAAGCAATACCGAAGCGCACTCTTTAACTTGAGAAACACTACCCGGAACAGACAAAACATTGCCGCTTATCATTGTTTGAATGGAATCAATTATTACCAGTTGTGGATTTAATTCCTTAATTGTGTTCGAAATTGAATTAATATCAGTCTCTGACATAATCATAAAATCAGTATTTTTTATCCCGAGTCTTAAAGAACGCATTTTAATTTGAGATTTGGATTCTTCCCCGGATATATAGAGAACATCTTTAAAACAATCTGTTAACTGAAGAAGAATTGTAGATTTTCCAATCCCTGGAGCGCCGCCCAAAAGAACAAGCGAGCCTTTTACTATTCCACCGCCGAAAACCCTATCCAATTCGTTAATTCCGGTTGAAAAACGAATATCATGCTCTATATTTATGTCTTTTGATCGGATCGGAACATCCACTTTTTTTGAAAGTTTTACAGAACTTTGCGCTAAATTCCGTGATTCTTCAATCATAGAATTCCCAGCACCGCACGCAGGACACCTGCCGCTCCATTTTGCAGATTCATATCCACATTCTGCACATACAAAAATTATCTTCGTTTTATTTGAAGCTTTCATAAAAAAATTAAATTGATGAGTTTATAAATTTTTCAAGTGATTCTTTCGGAATAGCTCCATTTTGACGCGAAAATTCTTTTCCGTTTTTGAAAATTATAAAAGTAGGAATGGACATAATCCCAAGCTTATTAGAAACATTCTGCGAATCATCAATGTTTACTTTAAAAACTTTAAATTTGCCTCCGGATTCTTTTTCTAAATCATCAATAATCGGAGACATCATCTTGCAAGGCCCGCACCATTCGGCAAAAAAATCCACTAAAATAGGGATATTTGAATTTTTTATTTCAAATTCTAATTTTTCTTCATTTAAAATTTCCGTCATTTTTTACCTCGAATATTTACAAAAATTTGTTAATTAAACTGGATTAACTTTAAACGTAATGTCTTCAAGCATTCCTATCAGCATTAAAGCTGTATCTAAAGAAGTAAAAATTCCAACATGGTTTTCAACAGCGCACCGTCTTATCAGAAACCCATCACGCTCGCCCTTGCCTAAACTTACTGTATTTATAACATAAGCTATAGAACGCGAAGATAATTTTTCTAAAATTTCATCGCTTCCTTGGCTTATTTTTCTAAGCCGTTTTGATTTTACACCATTAAGACACAAAAAATCACAAGTCCCTGGTGTTGCTACGATTCCAAAACCTAAATTAAGAAATCTTTTTGATATCGGCAAAACGTCTAATCTATCTTTTTCAGCAACTGTTATCAAAACGTTACCATATCTCTTCATGCCAAGTCCCGCACCTTTAAGTGATTTATAAAGCGCACGGCTTAAAAATTTGTCGTGCCCCATTGTTTCGCCTGTTGATTTCATTTCAGGAGAAAGATAAGTCTCAGTGCCGAAAATTTTTGAAAATGAAAATACGGGTGATTTTACAAAAAAATATCTAAACTGTGAAAGTATATCTTTTGCTTCGAATTTTTCGCGATAGTTTTTGATAACATCCATAGAATCCAATTTTCCGCCAATCTGCACTTGAGCCGAAATTTCGGCTATATTGATCCCTGATGCTTTGGAAATAAACGGCACTGTCCTGCTTGAACGGGGATTAACCTCTATTACATAAATCCTTTCTTTTACATCTTCTATATCGTTAAAATTATGGTCATTTTTTTCGTCAGCCAATATAAATTGAACATTAAAAGGGCCTTTAATTCCGATTTTCAAACCCAGCTTTTCTGTGTAATTCATAATAATTTCTTTTATTTCTCTCTTAATAGAAAAAGTTGGATACACGGCAATCGAATCCCCTGAATGAACTCCGGATTTTTCTATATGTTCTATAATTCCAGGACAAAAAACGGTCTCTCCGTCACAGACGGCGTCGACTTCCAATTCTTTCCCCAAAATATATTTGTCTATCAAAACATAACCGCTTCCAACTGAAGCCGCTTCGGAAAAATATTCGACAAGTTCGCTCTTATCCCAAATTACACGCATTGCGCGCCCGCCTAAAACAAAAGACGGGCGTACTAAAACCGGATAATCTATTCGTGACGCAATCAAAAAAGCTTCATATATATTTGAAGCTATATCGCCTTTTGGCTGAAGGATATTTAAACTTTTTAAAATCTTTGAAAAAATTCCTCTATTTTCTGATTTTCGAATGGTCTCCGCATTAGTTCCAATAATTGGAACCCCCAATTTTTCTAATTTTTCAACAAGATTCATCGGCGTTTGACCGCCCAGGGTCACAATAACACCTTTAGGGTTTTCAAGGTTTACAATATTGATTATATCTTCGATAAAAAGCGGCTCAAAATAGAGCCTATCAGAAATAGAATAATCAGTTGAAACAGTGCTTGGATTATTATTAATCACAACCGCCTCATATCCAGAATCACGAATTGCCCGAACGGCATGAACAGTTGAATAATCAAACTCTATTCCTTGACCTATTCTTATAGGTCCTGAACCTAAAACTATAATAGTTCTATTATTATTGACTGTACGGCGTTCATTTTCCGTGCCGTTGTAGGTTGAATAAAAATAAGGAACATAGGAGTCAAATTCCCCCGCGCATGTGTCTATCATTTTATATACTGGAAAAATTCCGTTTTCTTTTCTAAGTTTTAAAATCTCATCTGCGCTTGTTTTCCAAAGATCTGCAATTGATTCGTCTGAAAATCCAAACTTTTTAGCCTTTAACAAAATCTTTAAATCATTTAAATTATTTTTAATTTCTTTTTCGATTAATATTATATTTTTTATTTTATTAATAAAAAATAAATCAACTTTAGTGATTTCTTTAATTTTATTTAGGCAAGCATCCGAACTATCTTTTCTTAAAATTTCAGCAACAATAAAAATTAATTCATCCGTTGGTATTATTATTTTCTCAAGCAATTCGTTCTTGTCAAACTTTTCAAGCCCGAGAATTTTAATATGATTCAGCCCCAGTTCAAGACTTCTGATTGCTTTTAATAAACTTTCTTCAAATCTTCTCCCAAAAGCTAAAACCTCGCCGGTAGACTTCATTTGAGTATTTAAATTTCTTTCGGCGTCTTTAAATTTATCAAAGGGAAAACGAGGAATTTTAGTTACGACATAATCAAGAGCGGGTTCAAAGCTAGCGACCGTATTCATAAGAGGTATTTCTTCCAAATGAAATCCCATAGCAACCATTGCCGAAACTTTGGCAATCGGGTATCCGCTAGCCTTTGATGCTAACGCGGAAGAACGCGATACCCTCGGATTAACTTCTATTACGTAGTACTTGGACGAATTAAAATCAAGGGCAAATTGAATATTACATCCGCCTTCTATTTTTAATTCTCTAATAATCCGTAGTGAGGCGGAGCGAAGCATATGGTACTGGCAATTTGTAAGAGTTTGTGACGGGCAAATTACAATCGAATCACCTGTATGAACACCAACCGGGTTAAGATTTTCCATGTTGCAAATCGTTATTGCGGTATCATTTGAGTCTCTTATTGCTTCATATTCAATTTCTTTAAATCCGGCGACCGATTTTTCGACCAACACCTGATGAACCGGCGAAATTTGTAGCGCGGAAGCGCAAAGAGTTTTTAAATCTTTGTTATTAAAAACAAAACCTCCGCCTGTTCCACCGAGTGTAAAAGCAGGACGCAAGACTAAAGGGAAACCAAGTTCCAAAATGGCTTCCTTGGCCTCGCTGATACTAAAAACAATTCGAGATTCAACACAAGGTTCACATATTTTTTGACACATTTGCTTAAATTTGCTTCTATCTTCTGCAATTTCAATCGCGGAAACACTAGTTCCCAAAACTTGGCAGCCGCATTCTTTCAAAACACCTTTTCTATCTAATTTGACAATTAAATTCAGAGCAGTTTGACCGCCTAATGTCGGTAAAATTGCGTCAGGACGTTCTATTCTTATAATTTTTGAAATAAACTCAAGGGTTAAAGGTTCTATATAAACCTTATCAGCAATATTAGAATCCGTCATAATTGTCGCCGGATTAGAATTGACCAAAACCGTTTTGCATCCCAATTCCTTGAGCGCAAGGCAACCTTGGGTTCCTGAATAATCAAACTCGGCGGCTTGACCTATCACAATAGGACCTGAACCTATAATAAGGACTTTTCTAATATTTTTGTATTTTGGCATAAATTTAAAAACTCATCAAAAAGATAACCGCTATCTTGCGGCCCTGGAGAACTTTCGGGGTGATATTGCACACTTAAAATTTTTTTTGATTTGATTTCCAAACCTTCCGCGGTATTATCGGTCAAATTTATATGGGTCAGTTCCAAATCAGTGCCAGATATCGACGGGATATCAACGGCATACGAGTGATTTTGAGAAGTTATTTCTATCTTACCTGTTTTTAAATTTTTAACAGGATGATTAGACCCGCGATGTCCAAACTTCATTTTATACGTCTCCGCTCCATTCGCCAAAGCTATCAGCTGATGCCCTAAACAAATTCCAAAAATAGGAACTTTATCTTGTAATTGTTTTATTAATTCTATTACTGTCTTATTATCTTTAGGATCTCCAGGACCATTTGAAAAAACAACGCCTTTTGGGTTTAAACGTAGCACATTTTCTGCCGAGGAATCAAACCTAAGTACAAAGATTTTACAATTTCTGCTTGCTAAAGAATTTAAAATCCCTTTCTTTACACCGCAATCTATAACCACAATCTCAGTTCCGACGCCGTTAAACTCAGTTTTCAAAAATCTATCTTGAACTGATTCGACATGATTCGTTATTAAAGGTGTATTTTTTATTATTTCTAAGCTTTTGCTTTTACTTATCTTCAAATCGCCGGTCAAAAGAACACGCATGCTCCCGAAATTTCGTATCATACGAACGATTTGACGCGCATCGATCTCGCATATGGCGGGTATTTCATATCTCTTAAGTTCTTCAGAAAGCGAAGTAATACTCTCGCAATTTGACGGCTTGCCTGAATACTCAAACACCCCAAGTGCTCCAGCACAAAGGGATCTGCTTTCATAATCCTTCGTGGTAATGCCGTAACTGCCAATGAGCGGATACGTCATGAAAACCATTTGACCAAAATACGAAGGATCGGAAATAATCTCTTGATAGCCAACAGCGGAAGTATTAAACACAGCCTCAAGAACTATATTTTTAGTTCCAAGATCAGCACCGAAAGATCTACCTAAAAATTCCTCGCCGTTTTCGAAGATAATTCTCAAGTCACACATAAGTTTATTCTAGCACAATTTTTATTTGAATTCAAGATAATTTGGTTTTATTATGATATATCGCGCATCATTTGATTTTTAATCGAGTGCGTACTATTATAATTTTATAATTTATTCTCACGCTAGTTTTCGGACTTTACACAAAATTTGGGATATACTCATTACTAAACGAAACTCAACGATATTTAAATGGTGTAATTGTTTAGTTCTTAGATTGTGTGTGGTTGTAATTGTTAATATGAGTTTGCTTAATCTTTTAGATACTTTAGGTTCGTTGATATTTCCGAAAAGATGTGCATATTGTGACGAAATTCAATCTAAAAGTGTATGTTATAAATGTGAAAAAATTTTAAATAGAATGTTCAGACCTAGAATCATAGAAACTAATTATAAAGATTTAATTTGTTTTTCTCCAATAAATTATAATGGTTTGGTTAAAAAAGCAATTTTAAAACTAAAATTTAATGGTGATAAATCATGTGTTCCGCCTCTTTCGGATTTGATTGTAAGAACTATAAAAGTTTGCCTCTTTAAAGAAAAAATTGATTTTATAACCTGTGTGCCATCTTATAGAGATGCAAAAAAAGATTACAATCAGTCGGAATTGATTGCTAAATCAGCAGCAAATAAGCTTGGTTTAAGTTTCAAAAATGTTTTAATTAAAATAAAAGAGAATGATTTACAACATGATTTAAATTTTTCAGATAGGCAAATCAACGTAAAAGGCGTTTATGAAGTATGTTCAAATATTAGCGGGGAAAATATCTTAATATGCGATGATGTTATTACTACTGGTGCGACGCTTAATGAATGTGTTTGTGTCCTTTCGAAATTTTCTTTTAGTGTCAAATGCGTAGCTGCATCGTATACAAAATTAAATAAAAACTTAAAATAAAATCGATTTTAGAGTCTGTTCTCATAGACTTAAAATGTCAGTTTTAAAGAAAATTTTGAATAATTTTTTTTAAGAACCCATTCTCGCGGATTTGAAAATGGTATTTCGTAGTTTGCGTGGGCAGGTTCTTAAGTAAGAAGAAAATTTTTATTGAAATAAACTAAATTAAATTGTATAATTAATAAAGGAGTGTTGATAATTAGTTTTTTCTATAATTATACTATATTTAAAACAAGATGTATGTTATTTTTATGAAACAAAAAAATAAAAAAAAAAATAATACTAAACGATTGATATCTTGCGTTATTTCGTGCTTAATGCTGAATGGTTTTTCTGTGTTTTCCGAGAACAAACCGGAAATAATGAAAGTAAAAAAGAAACCGCGGGATGATAGCGCTATTTCTACTGTTGATGTTGCTCTCCCATTGTTTCTTCTTGCGGCTTTTCTTTCAGGTTTGGCTTTAGCTGAAAAAACGGAAAACCAGACCATAAACGCTGGAAACATCAAAGATACTAAAGAAGTTTTACCACTACATTATACGCCACTTGAATATGACGAAGAACACAGGGGAATCAAAAATCCAGGAAATTCTTGTTTCCTTAATTCAGCATTGCAATTTCTTTTTCGAATAAGAGAAGTTTATGAAAAATTTGTCGCTAATCCAAATCCTCCTTCTGAACCATCAGGAAAAATTGGTGCATTGCATATTTGTTTAAAATCATTGTCTGCACCAATCAAAGAACCGTTAGATATAAGTGAACATTTACCGATATTAGGATATGAAGGCAATCAAGAAGATGCGTCAGAGACTTTTGAGAGATTTTGTAAACAATTAGGAATTGAAACTGCGAGATTTTATGTTGGTGAAAACGGCGGAAAATTACCAGATATAATATCAAAAGAATATATAAAATTTGATTTTGGGAGGTATTTTACATTTCTTGATAAAGACACAAAAGATCAGTATAGACGCGCAGATAAAACTGCGCAGGAAGAATGGGAAAGTTTGGTCGCGTTTATATTTAAAAAAAATTATGAACATTCGGAAATTATGAATGCAATAAACAAATTTGTTACTGGTGGAAAAACAAATATCGACCTTCTTATTGAAGAAGTGCGTCGTGTTGATACTGATAAAAGATCAGAAGAGCAAGAAAAAATCGAAGAAAAATTCAGAAAAGCTTTTGATTTAGGTTTATTGCCTGAAAAAAAAATCGATGACCCAAGAACTTTTTATACTGAGCTTAGTTTTAAACGTGCAAGCGAAATAAAACCGCGGGAATCAGAAAAATTTATCCCGGTTAATGAAGCCGGCTCTATTATTTTTTGCCTCACCAGATTTAGTCAGAAAGACATTGGTGTTTCGAGTACTGCAAGGAAATCAAGATCACCGATCGAAATTCCTGAAGAATTTTCGGTAAACAGAAGTACACTACGACTTGAGTGCGCAATAGTTCATACAGGTTGTATGAATAGTGGTCATTATCGTGTTTATTCAATAGATAAAAGCGGGGATTGGTGGGAATACAATGATTCAATCGTTACAAAAAGGAATTTTAGATCAATAGAGCCAGACATAGGAAAAAATGCTACCGCACTTTTATATAGAGCTGTTCCAAATAATTTTTGGTAATTTTCTTTTCAAATCCCCTGCTTGACGCCGGCTAAGTGATGAATTTTCAATAAAAATTATTCAAAATTTTCTTTAAAACTGACATTTCAGGTCTATCGGAACAAGCTCTTAGTCATTAACTTTGTAAAGACTTTCTTCGTTATATCGTTTGAGAAATTTGCTTTGAAATACGAGATTTCATCCTCGCGGCATTATTTTTATGAATAATACCTTTTGTAACCGCTTTATCAAGCATGCTTGTGGCTGCAAGCTTCACTGTAACGTCCGCGTCGGCAAGCTTTGCTTTTCGTAGCGCAGTATGCAAGGCTGATTTTGACATTTTGTTGCAAATATGCTTTTTATAGGTACTTTTCTTTCTTTTTTTAGCTGATTTAATATTCGGCAATCGGACCTCCAAGTAAATTAAAAACCAAAAGAAACAAACGGTACATAAGACATCTCCCTAGCATTTTATCACTCGCAACATTAAAAAGTCAATGGTAAATTTAGAACCTGTTTTCAAAATGATCAAAATACCCAATTTTCAATATTTTTTTTCAATATTCATAAGAACGAATTCTTAGAGCCTATATTCGAAGGGGCAAATTTCAAATTTTCGAAGAATTTTTCTTCAAAATGGGAAAAAGCGCAATGAATACTTTATGTATTCTGAGCATTTTTTGACAAAATTTTGAAAAAAATTATTAAAAATTGGGAATTTTAATCCCTTTGAATACAGATTCTAAGTTCTAAACACAAATAAATTCTAATAAATATTAAAATATAGGATTAGTCGACCTGAATTAAAAATAAGCAAAAATTTTTAGTTTATTTTTGTGCTATGCCCAATTAGTATAAAAAAAGTGTTTACATCTAAAATTATTATGTAATTTAACCTTATCTGTACAAAATTCTGAATTTTAATTTTAAGGAATAAAATTTGATCGGTTCAATTTGGGTATTTATGATTGTGATAAGCACAATTTGTGCAATATCAACGGGACGTATTGATCTGCTGGCGGATTCTATACTTTCAGGTGCCAACGAATCAATTAAAATTGTCATACAGACACTCGGCGCAATGATGTTATGGTCAGGAATCATGAGAATTGCTATGGATAGCGGTATAACAGAGAAAATATCTAAATTATTTTATCCTGTTTTTAAATTTTTGCTTCCTGAATATTCAGAACATAAACAAGTTATCGAACCTGTATGCATGAATATTGTTTCTAATCTTTTAGGATTAGGCAATGCCTCGACTCCTTCAGGGATTAAAGCTATGAAAGAAATGCAAAAAATTAATTCTAATCCTGAACGAGCAACGAACGGAATGATTATGTTTTTAATATTAAACACAGAATGTTTGCAATTGGTTCCAACGTTTTTAATTGTTTTATATAAAAATTATGGTTCGAAAAATCCATTTGATATATTGCCGATAATATGGATAACAACCATTATCGCTCTAACAATAGGAGTTTTTACGGTAAAATTATTAAATAGATTATTTAATTCTGGCAAAAAGAAAATATACAAAAAAATATTTTTTCTAAAAAATAATAATAATAAATTTAAAAATAGTCGGCTTAGCAGTCATTTATAGCAGCAAAAATATCTTAAAGAAAGAGCACAAATTGGACTGCAATCGAGAACAAAATTTGGTTTCTAATCGTTATACTGAGCATATGCCACAATTGCAACAATGAACTGCTTAAAACCTTTTTTGTTAATTTCGTTGTCAATGGCAATACTCGAGA
Source organism: Oscillospiraceae bacterium (assembly GCA_031265995.1). GTDB lineage: Bacteria > Bacillota > Clostridia > Oscillospirales > Acutalibacteraceae > Improbicoccus. The sequence goes on along the minus strand of JAISBW010000048.1, from coordinate 10,217 downwards.
TGCCCGAACTACCTAGTATGCTACGCATTTTTGCGCCTCATCTCCCCTCGTTCCTTGAAATTACCAAAAACAATTTGGTTCTGGGACAAATCTAATAAAGGAATTTAAATGAATATAGGATCTTTAATTCCTCCGGTAATAATAGCTCTTGTTGTAATTTTTGCATTAATAAAACGCATACCAATTTTTCAATCTTTTGTGAACGGAGCGCAAGAAGGGCTTGAATGTTCCATTTCAACGGCCGCTCCGCTTGTCGCTCTCATTACTGCCGTCGCAATGTTAAAGGCTTCGGGTGCAATGGATATGCTTATAAATTTTGTGTCACCATTAACTTCGCTTACAGGTTTTCCAGCACAATGCGTACCGCTTGCAATTATGAAACCGATTTCGGGTTCCGCTTCTACCGCACTGTTAACTGATATTTTTAAAAATTTTGGTTCAGATAACCTTATAAGTAAACTCGCGGCCGTAATTGCAGGCTCGACCGAAACGCTTTTTTATACAATGGCAATATATTTTGGAACAATTAAAGTTAAAAACACGAGACACACTATAGCATGTGCACTTATTGCTGATATTACCGCTATTATCTGCGCATATTTTATGCTATTTAAAATTAATAAAATTTTTTAGAACCTGTATTCAAAAGGATCAAAATACCCAATTTTCAATAATTTTTTCAAAATTTTGTCAAAAACGCTCAGAATACGTAAAGTATTCGTTGTGCTTCTTTTCTCATTTTGAAGAAAAATTCTTCGAAAATTTAGAATTTGCCATTTTGAATACAGGTTCTTGTTCAAAGCATTATTGATTTCAGGATTTTATAACTACGAATTAATGTTTTAAGACAAATTTAGTTTTTAAAACTAATTAATTTTATTTAAAAAAAAAACTCCAATTGCCAATACAATAACGACAAACACGACAAAAAAATCAAGCTTTTTAATTTTAAATTCTTTTAGACTCGTTCTTTTCGGGAAAGCCCCATAGCATCTTGTTTCCATAGCAAGCGCTATGTTCATCGCTTTTTGAAAACAAGAAACAAACGTGCAGACAATTATTGGAATAAAAGATTTTACATACTTCAAAACATTACTTTTTTTTTCTAGTGCTCCGCGTGTTTTTTGAGCAAAAATTACCTTTTCGGATTCCTCAAAAACCATAGGAACGAGACGCAAAATTAAAATCATTGTTATTGACATTTCGTTCGTATTAATACCTAGTAGAGACAAAGGCCAAAATATAGAAGAGATTGCGCGAGCGAAATCGGTTGTTTTCATTGTTTTTGCAAGAATTAAAGTAATCAACGCAAGTGTAAACATACTTATAATTGGCAAAAACAAAGATTTAATAATACGATCAGTTATTATGAATGTTCCGATTTGCAATATTACGTTTCCGTTTTTTATGTAAAATACATTTGATATTGAGGAAAAAAGAGATAACGCGACTATAAAACGTAGTCTTTTAAAATCGACTTTGCAAATGCACGCACAAACAAAAACAAAAACAAAAACCAAACTTTTGGCCAAAAAATTTTTAGAAAAAGACAAAAGCACCGAAATAAAAAAAGAAGCCCCTATTTTTACCCGTGGATCGATCGAAGAAAACACACTCATCACAACAAAAAATTAGTTAAAGAATAAAATTTTTCTAGGTTAAATACTATATATAATTTATAAAACTAATTTAATAATTCTCCAAATAGATTTAAAAATATTTTCCGCACCCCCACAAACGTCGCTCTGAATGTTGATAACTAGTGAAGGATCATGCCGAGATTTTCTTACCAAACACCAACCTAAATATTCAGGAGAAGAAAAATTAAGACGCACACCCTCGTGATTTTCTTTTTCAAGTTCACAATTTAAAATTTTTTTGTAGCGCATTCTTAATTCTCTGATTATTTTAGTACTCAAAAAATTAAAATTTTTGGTATCAAGCGGAACTCTAACCTCTTTGGTTTCTGCGGCCGATTTTAAGTTTGCAAGCAAGTCTGAAATATTTCTATTTTCCCTTTTTAATTTCACGACTTCTACAATTATCTTCGCCGCCAAAAATGCCCCGTCATCATGGAAATTATTTTCACCGAACGCCGCATGTCCGGAAGTTTCGATTGCCAGTGGGCAATTTATTCCATTTTTTCTCAAATCAAAAGCTGCATTTATTATATTATTATAACCGCGTTTGTGCCGAAACTGAAACCCGCCCAAATTCTTTATAAAATTCCTAATGTGATCGGAAGTTACAGAGTCTGTAACTATGGCCGAATTCGGGTATTCGCGCAAAACTAGGGCTGAACACAGCGCAACAAGTTTTTCCCCCGTAATTGCCTCGCCGGAAGAATTAATAAATCCAGCCCGATCAACATCTGCGTCGAATATTATTCCCAAATCAGCTTTTGCTTCAAGTGTCGCTGTTTGTGCAAATTTAATTGATTTTTCATTTTCAGGATTGGGAACATGAACACTGAACTCGCCATCGGGTTCCAACAAAACGCTTCCTGATATATCAGCTCCCAGCGGTTCTAAAATTCTTGATGCAAAAAATCCGCCTACCCCGCCGCCTGCGTCAACAACTATCTTTATGTCTTTGAGAGGAACTTCTGATTTTAAATTCTTTTTAATTAAACCCTTGATAAATTCACAATACTTGGTCATAATATCGGAATCGTGAACGCGCCCAATTTTATTAGATCCTAAAAATTGTTCTGATTTAACTTGACCTGGATTTACAGAAAATCGGAAATCTCTTTTTTCTGCGATTTTTAAAATTTTTTCAATATCAAAACTTGCAAATCCGCCTTCGAGCGAAAAAAACTTAAAACCATTGCGATCTTTGGGCTGATGGCTTGCTGTAATTTCAACCGCGGCACAGCATGAGAGAAGTCTTGGTGCATGCGACATTGCTGGGGTTGAAGACAGACCACAGTCACAAACGTTAACACCTAATGAAACTAATGAATTTATCAGAACATACTTGATTCTTTCTGAAGAAACACGAGAATCGTGCCCAATAGCTACATTTAAACAATTAAGAGGTATCTCTTTAAATCGCACGAGAAAAACGGCAAACGCGATACCGATTCTCCTAACTACGTCGCTTGCCAGATCAATTTCCGACTCGTCGCCAACTGCGACCCCACGTATATCTGAACCGCTTTTGAGTTTTTGCCAATCATCTATCATCGACTTTTCCAAAATACTAGATCTGCCTCAAAACTAATTCTTTTTGTTAATTTCATTGTCGCTGGCAGTGCTCGAAATGCTTGAATATACCCGATATGCTACGCATTTCTGCGCTCCTTGTTCCTTGAAATTACCAAAAACAATTTGGTTCTATGGCGCAGGTCTTAAATTAAAATTTTTCTCAAACAAATCATATGTATTTTACGCAGCGAGCGACTGTTTAATTTTGGGATGCTTCGTTTCAAACTCAGCCAATTCTAGTAATGCTTTCCTAAGTTCACTTAACGCAAGATGATAATCAATCGTATTCCTCAAATAATTTAAAAAAGAATCTATAAAAAAATTAAAAAGCTTATTTGAAATTGCAGCACCTAAATGCCCAAGCGGGTTTTCTGAAATTTTAGTTTCTGTTCCCTTTTTGTCAATAAAAACCACATCTGTTGCACTTCTTGATGATGGTTTTTTAGCCTTGGCAAAAGCCACTCGTGCACATTTAACATTAGACTCCAATCTTTCACGTTCAATCTCAAATTGCTTTTGCACAGGTAAACTTTTTATATGGTTTTTATAATCTGTTTTATTTTTATAATAATTATACGCAAGAAAAATAGACATGAAAGCAGTCATAACCGCCACAACTCCGCCTACAATTTTAAAAGCCATTTTTAAAAAACCTCACAAAATTTAAATAATCAAAAACTGAATAGGACGCACAACTTTGAATAACAAACCAAAAATCTGAAAGTTAATTGCTATCATTTTATATCTCTTTTCCAAAAAGTAAAGCTGCCTATTAAAGAAGATAGCACTAAATAAGAGGCAGATACTATCGACATTCTGATCACAAAATCTTTTGCAAAATGCATAGATTGGAAAATTAAGGTATGATTGCCTACCCAATAATCACCTACATTGCATTGGACATTAAACCATTTAAGTAAAATATAATCTATCAGCCAAATTAGCATACCAGACACCACAGGGAGTACAATCGCTAAATTTGAAGCCACTGCGGCACCCGTGCTTCTAACTAAAAAGGATACCATAACATAAAGCGAATGAATTGCAATCTGAATCATCAAAAACATTCCCAAACTTTTCGCTATACTTATGATCGTGCTTTTGTCTGGATCGCCCATTCCCCAAAGATAACATCCCGCTGCAAAAGCTGTACCGCACGATAAAATCGTATAGATGATAGGAACAGAAAGTACTGCAATTAATTTCGAGAAATAAAAATAAAATCTATTAACACCACGCAAAATCACAGTTCTTACCACACCTGCGGAAAACTCCCCTGATATAAAAAGCGAGGAAAAAATCGAAGACACCAACCCAACGGAGGCCGCGCCACCACTTACGACAAAAAACGCATTATAACCAAGTAATTTTAAATCTAAATCGGGAATACCATATTGCATACCCATCTGAAAGCTTAATGTAAAAACATTTATAGCCGAAAGAGCAATTGCAATAAGGGCGCAAATATAGAATGATTTCCTTTTGAAAAGCTTATAAAAATCGGAAATTATCAAATTTAACACTAGAATCCCCCTCCCATAAGTCTTATGAAATAATCTTCGTAATCTCCAACTTCAGAGGAGATGGACTCAACAATAACATCACTTTTAGCTAGCTCGGAATTAATAATCCCGCTTTCAGCACCCTCATCATAAACAGTAATCTCATTGCCATCGAGCCGGTAGTCATTAAGACCTAAATTTTCCGCAATCGAATTAATTGCTCTAGAAACATCATTTACTTTTATTTTTACGCATGACTTAACACGCGTTTTAAGTTCCTCTGCGCTAAATTGATCTATCAATTCTCCCTCTCTTATTATGCCATAATAGGTGGCTATTTTTGTAAGCTCGCCCAAAATATGGCTGGAAATCATAATCGTAACGCCTTTTTCTTGATTTAAACTCAAAATTAACTGTCTCATTTCTTTTATTCCAGAAGGGTCAAGACCATTTATAGGTTCATCCAAAAAAAGAAAATCAGGTTCTCCTAAAAGCGCAACTGCAATCGCCAGACGCTGTTTCATTCCAAGAGAAAAATTTTTAACTTTTTTGTTTCCGGCATCACCTAACCCAAGCTCATTAAGAAGCACATTAGAAACCGATTTATCTTTTATCCCCAACAAGATCCTTTGTGATTCCATATTCTCAAAGGCGCTCATAAATGGATAAAACGACGGATACTCTATAACTGCGCTTATTTTAGACCTCCGCTTGCCTCGATAGGAATCTTCGAAGAATTTAATTTTTCCTGATGTAGGACTAGCGAGCTCGGAAATCATTCTAATAGTTGTGGTTTTTCCAGATCCATTTTTACCGATCAAACCGTAGACCGCACCTTTGGGCACTGTTAAATTTATTTTATTTATAACATTTTTTCCAGAATAATTCTTAGTAAGCTCCTCTGTTTCCAATATGTTCTCCACAGAATCCCCCCTTAAACTTGTTTTCTCAAACATTCGATTTCATTATAAATGCAAATTGTTAATAAGTCAAGCTTTTATGGTATCATAGCATGGCAAATGCACGAATATATTATTCAAACTAGATATGCATTCTCCAATGAGAAGACACAACACCCGAAATGTCATTCTCAAATAAATTTTGCTAATTTTCTTTTCAAATTTCTTGCTTGGCATCAGACAAGTGGCGTAGTTTTCAATAAAAATTATTCAAAATTTTCTTTAAAATTGGCATTCCAAGTTTATGAGAAGTAGCTTATCGGGTATATTCAAGCATTTTGAGCACCGCCAGTAACAACGAAATTAACAAAAAGAATTGGTTTTAGGATTGGTCTATTGTAACGTATTTTTTATTTAATGTCAATAGAATCAACTTAAGAACCTGCATTCAAAAGGGTAAATTCCAAATTTTCAAAGAATTTTTCTTCAAAATGGAGGAAAGAAGCGCAATGAATGCTTTACGTATTCTGAGCATTTTTGACAAAATTTTGAAAAAAATTATTGAAAATTAGGTATTTTAATCCTTTTCTAACATCACTCTCTCAAAGATCTTTCTAAATATTCTTGGTATGTCATTATAACTTGACGCGCCTTAGAACCTTCACTAGGCCCAACTATTCCGAGCTGTTCCATTTGATCGATTAAACGACCGGCACGGGCGTAACCAAGACGCAACCGCCTCTGCAAAAGCGACGTAGAAGCTTGCCCAGCTTCAACCACGCACTTTATTGCTTCATTCATCATTGGATCTTCGTCGTTACTATCAGAATCATCGTCTTCGCTTTCAATTTCTTGCCCTACTCCATGCTCGATTCCGTCAATAATTTGCGCATCATATACACAATCCTCATCGCCTTTGACATATCCGACCACGCGCTCTATTTCTTCATCCGTAACATAACACCCTTGAACACGTACAGGTTTGTTTGCACCTATTGGCGAAAAAAGCATATCACCGCGTCCTAACAGTTTTTCCGCACCGCCCATATCCAATATAGTTCTTGAATCAACTTGTGAAGAAACCGCAAGCGCGATCCTACTCGGAACATTAGCTTTTATTATCCCGGTAATAACATCAACTGAAGGCCTTTGCGTGGCTATTACAAGATGCATCCCCGCCGCGCGTGCCATTTGAGTCAGACGACATATGTAATCTTCAATTTCACTTGGCGCCGCCATCATTAAATCGGAAAGTTCGTCGATAATTATAACAATTCTTGCCATTTTTTTTAAAGTATTTTCATCTTCCGGTTGTTTATTTTTATTTTTTCCAACAAAATTATTATAAGAAGCAATATCGCGTACACCGACTTCGGCAAAAATTTTATATCTACTAAGCATTTCATTAACGGCCCAATTAAGCGCTCCTGAAGATTTTTTTGGATCAGTTACTACCGGGACTAATAAATGCGGAATTCCATTATATACCCCAAGTTCAACTACTTTAGGATCAATCATTAAAAGTTTGACATCTTCTGGTGTCGCTTTATAAAGAAGACTTATTATAAATGAATTAACACAAACCGATTTTCCAGCGCCTGTTGCTCCGGCGATAATTAGATGAGGCATTTTCCCTAAATCAGTGACAACCGCTTTTCCTGATATATCTCGCCCTAATACCACTGAAAGCGAGCTTTTTGCATTAATAAATTCTTCAGATTCAATAATTTCGCGTATGCTCACTATGCTTACAACTTTATTTGGAATTTCAATTCCTATTGCCGATTTTCCAGGAATGGGCGCCTCAATTCGAACGCCCAAAGCGGCAAGGTTCAAAGCAATATCATCCGAAAGCGTTGTTATTTTGCTTACCTTTACACCAGATGCCGGTTGAATTTCATATCTTGTTACGGCAGGTCCGCGGTTAATATCAACAATTTTTGCTTTTACTTTAAAACTAGACAAAGTATCTATTAATAATTTTCCGTTTGTATTTAACTCGATCGTTATATCATTTTGACATGGATTAACAGGTTCGTTAAGAAGCTCAATTTTGGGAAAATTATAACCCTGTTGGCTTTCTGAAGGTAATTTTGGCAAATTTTGTGTAGAATCCGAAGAATTTTCATTTTCTAGTTTTAATTTTTCCATGAATGCCGCCGTTGCTTTCGCTATATTCCCGGCATTTTCATCCAATACAATTTCATCGTCTTTTTCCTCTGAGTTTTCATTTGAATTTTCGTCAAAGGATTTTCTTAAACGTTCCAAACTTTTTGTATTGATAACTTCTAAATTTTCTAAACTATTTTCAGTTTTTCTGGTAATTTTAAAATTAATTTGCTCTAATTTTTCTTTATAATAATTAAAAACAATCTTGATTTTTTCAAAAACTTTAGAAAAATCAACACCGAAAACCAACACCGAAATCAAAAATAAAACTAATGCTAAAAAAGCACGAGCCCCCGTAATACCAAATAATTTTATTAACAAAATACCGAAATAACCCGATAAAACTCCCGCTCCTTTAATGCCATCCGAATAAAATCTTTGGCAAGCTTCTTTAATATGTAAATTTAAAGAAAAAACACAAAAACAGGAAGCTAAAAAGAAAGCAAAGAACATAATTAAAATAAATTTGCTTCTTTTGATTTCGCCATTTTTTAGTTTAAAAAAAATAACAGAAAGCAGGAAAAACGGCAAGAATATCGAATTAATCCCAAATAACCCTAAAAACGCACCGCGCAGAAACGTCCAAATATTCTCGCCCTTTATGAAAACTAAGCAAAACATAAAAACAGACAAACAAAAAAACAATATGTAATTTAAATTCTCATTTTTTTCTTCTTTACTATTGTTTTTTTTTGGCATTTAAATATTCCTTGAAACTTTGCAATGTGTAGCATTAAAACATTTTTCAGAACATCAGTGAAACATCATCTCTCGTCTTTTGAATTTCAAAACTTTCTCTTCGTTAACAACAAATACCTTACTCAAAGTCTCTCCGAATTCACGAGGTACATCAGAAAGATAAACAGTTCTTCTTGGTCTACTAGCAGATAAAAGTTTGAAAGCTTCTAAAATTTTAAGATTGCCAAAAATAGGTTCAATTGGTCTTTGGGTATATATAATTTTAAGACCCTTTGAAAATGCTCTGGACGCTATACCCACCGGAGTGTCCGTTTCCCCGACAAAAAAAACCTCGCCTAATCCAGAACCTTCAAACGCGTGATCTCCAATTTCAGCGAGACTTCGAGGAAATAATACTTTTGTCAACAATTTGCAACCTGAAAAAGTGCGGTTTCCTATTTTTTCCAGGTTTCCTTGAGGATCAAAAATTACGTTAACCAATTTTTGGCATTCTCTAAATGATCCAGAAGATAATTCTTTCACATTCGCAGGAATAATAACTTTTTCCAAACCCGATCCTTCGAATGCACGAGATTCTATTGTTGATAATTGAGGAGTATCGCAAAGAGGCACTTCCTTTAAAGAAACACAACCTTGAAATGCATTTTCTCCTAAAGTTCGCAAATTGCTTCCTTCTTCAAAAAATATTCGTAATAGACGAGAGCAACCATTAAATCCCGATAGCGATTCCACATTTTTAGGAACAACAATCAACGTCAAATTTCTATTAAACGCAAATGCTCTAGGAGGTACCGAACGCACCCGAGAAGGAATTACAATCTGAAATAAATTACATTTTTCGAAACCATCAAGAGATTCCGGCCCTCCTGTTGGGAATTCTAACCCTTCAACAAACGAATCTTCAAATGCGCCACTTTTAATTTCTACACTATCGGGTATTATAAACCTATCAACCCGAGATCTAAAAAAAGCACCAGGATTCACTATTACGCTATCAGGTATTTTAACAATTTTAAGAGGAAGAGAATCTGCCGAAAATACACTAAGTAAGCTTTTGTCCCGCAATACATCCGATTCTTCTCCTGTAGGAACACCTATTTCTTTTACCGGTATAACTACTCCATTAATCTCGAAAGATGACGGTATAACCAAATTTGGGCATTTAGGTTTGATATTTAATACCCCCAATATTCCGTTTTCTAATGACAACGTAAAAATAGCATATTTATTTTCTAATACCATTTTTTCTGCTTTTACACTAGTTAAAAACCACGGTAACATAAAAATCGCTATAAATAAAATGAAAAAACTTTTAAACTTCACGTAATTTTCCTCCTATAAAAATTTACAAAGAACAAAAAATGATCTTTCAATAATCATAAAAGATATTTATATAAATGTCAAATAAAAAACAAAATTTCGTATTCAATCTGATTGCAGCAAACGATAATATATGGTCACAACAAACGCACCAGGTAACAAAAATATAACCAAAAGATTTGAACAACTTCCGTCTTACTACGAGAGATCTACGGATTCGAAATTAACAAATTGTCTTAAAAAACATTTCTCCAGAAAATAACACAAAAAAATTTCAAAATGTTCGGAAACCAGGTTTTCCCTTGTTTATAAGCCTGGTTTCCTCGCTGTTTTCCTTGTTTTTGAAGCTAATTTTGCACTATCTTTTTTGCTTCAAAAACAATTCAAAACTTTATTAAATTCTTGTAAGATTTTTTATT
>JAISBW010000051.1 GCA_031265995.1 Oscillospiraceae bacterium | reverse complement strand
AGGATTTGCAGTGCAATCGGAGGTGTTCCGCCATTTAAAAAAAGAGAAGAATACTATAATAATATTAAGGATTCTGTAGCTTGAAACTCATTGTAACTGAATTTGACAATTTCAAAATCACATTCAAATCCTTCGGCTTTAAGAGTCAAGCTTTTTGCCCATTCCGGTGGGCTGCACATAAGATCACAAACTTCATCAACCGAAGTTTTCATTTCAGTTTCGATTACAACTTCGTCATGGCAATGCATCACAATTTTGTATCCAGTTTCACTAAGACTTTTCATTGCATGGCAGAGAAGATCTCTTGCTGTTGCCTGAATGATATTTTCAACAAACTTAGCTCCATAGCTCTCAATTCTTGCCCAGCCAATAACTTTGCTCTTGACCATTTTTCTTGCGTCTTTAACAGTTGATTTGCCTTCATATGTAACTGATCTTCCGCCAAACTTATTTGGCTCAATTCTAGGTCTTACATATGAAAGTTTTCTGCCCGAAGGTAGCTTTATCATCAGAAGCCCGCTCTGGTATTCAAAACCGATCGAAGGAGCTGAGAAAGAATTGCTGTAGGGTCCGGCATAAAAGAGCGAAGCTTTATTTTTAACCGCCCACATTACGTCTCTGTCTACTCCGTACCAGAGCTTTACAATATTTGGGTTCGCCCTTCTCCATGAATCTACTAGTGGCTGCAGCTCTTCTGGGCTAAGCCCCATTTCGATTGCTCCCATTGATTTTAAAGCTCCGACCGAGCCACCATATCCAAGGGCAAGTTCTGCTATTTTCCCTTTCTGGCGAAGAGGATTATCCTTTGTAATCTCATCAATTGGGACTTTAAACATCCTACTTGCCGAGGCTTCATAGATTTTGCCATGACCTGAGAAAACTTCATTTCTCCACTTTTCCCCCGCTAGCCAAGAGATGACTCTTGCTTCAATTGCAGAGAAGTCTGCGACAATAAACTTTTTGCCTTTTTCTGGGATAAAAGAAGTGCGGATAAGTTCTGAAAGCACAGACGGAACTGAATCATAGACACTGGATAAAGCTTCATAGTCTCCTGTTTTTACAAGTTCTCTTGCCATTACCAAGTTCTGGACACAGGTTTTTGGAAGATTTTGAAGCTGTATAAGTCTTCCTGCCCATCTTCCTGTTCTGTTGGCTCCGTAGAACTGAAAAAGTCCTCGCGCTCTTTTATCTTCACAACGGCAATTTGCCATTGCCTGATATTTCTTAACACTGCTTTTAGCTAGATTTTGCCTGAGTTTGAGAACTTTTATTAAAAGAGGATAATTTACAGAATTTAAATTTTTATTGCTTTGTAAAAATTCTATTTCTAGATTATTTCTAATTTTTTCTTTTATTTCTTTCTCCTTTTCATTTTCTTTACACTTTTTTAAAAGTCCTTCAATATCCTTCTTACCTAAAGAATCAGTATCCAAACCATTTTCAGAGAGCCAGATTTTTAATTGTCTGACTGATCTTGGATTTTCAATTCCTGTCGTTTCTTTAATTTCAGCGATTAACTTTGAACTTGCTTTTTCACTAAAAGATAGTGCATTCTTGACTAAATCAGAATCAAGCATAATTCCGAAGTCATTGATTTTTTGATCGATAATGTAGTTTTTCCATTCGGTCTCAGGCATTGGAAATTTCTTTAACCTGTTATAGATCGCGATTTCTGTTTCAACATCGCGCCTGTTGTAGTCTTTAAATTTGTTCCATTTCTCGGGATTGTTTTTCGGAAGGTTTCTTTCAGGTTTTTGATTTGTTTCTCTGTCTTTCCATTTGTTTTCTTTTTCACTTTCCTTTTCACTTTCCTTTTCCTTGCCTTCTTTGTTTTCCATGCTTTCCTTATTTTCTTTTTCTTTGTTTTCCCTGCTTTCCTTGTTTTCTTCTTCACCTTCCTTACTTTGTTTTGATTTTCTAGGCATTGAAAAGTACCTGATTAAATCCTTTCCTTCGCTTATCTTCTGCTTCTCGATCCTGAGAACTTCTCCGACGGTCTTTAAAGAAAGAGGAAGCCCCAAATACGCGCACCAAATCATGGTACAACGCCAAGAAGAGATATCCAGTTCTTTCCTTAAATATTTAGAAAGGCAAACTCTCTCAAAATTAGCATTATGAGCCCACTTCATTACACTTTTGTCTTCCAAAGCTTTAAGAATTTCGTTCGGAATCTCTTCGCCCAAGGCAAGATCGATTACTTTAACTTCTCTGCCATTATCTCTGCCACCGCCACTACCAGTAGAAGTATCATCATCACTATCGCTATCATCAATTGAATAGCCGAATAAAAGAACTTCAAAATCATTGGACTGGGTGTATTTATATAACCCCGATTTTATTAAATTTGCTGAAGAAAAAGTTTCTATGTCTATAAAAAGGTTTTTCATATTTTGACCTCAAATTTTAATAAATTAGTTTAATAAATTAGATAATTAGGCTTGACTAAAATCAGGCAAGCTATAAAGATCCCCCTCGCTTATTTAGGAGGGGAAATAAAGAATGAGAGAAATTTGTGTGAAAATATTTATGTGCAAGAACTTGTTTACTGCCAATGCCTCAAGTTTGCCTGATGCCTTAAGATTTGTCTTAAAGGGCAATTAAGGATAACCCCCCCCTATAAAATATCCTCCTCCCCTACACTAAATCCATCATCAAAATCTTCTTCAGGATTTGGTTTTCCTCCTAGGACCTCTCCGTCTCTTACCTTTTGAATATTTTGAAGACCGCAGGCAATGCCTTTATTGCCGTTGACATTAAAAGCGTAGAAAGAAAGGCTTACTCTAGCATACACACCACTGTAGACCTGTGAAGTATCAGTTATCGGAGCAAGACCGAGATCCACAATTCCAGGAGCTTTTATTGAATTTGCGTTTAGAAAATAAGCACCTTTATAAGCCTCATCATCAGGCCTTTCTGCGTCTCCGTCCCTGAGTGGAGTTTTTATTGCAGAAATAAGAGGCGCGGATTTGTTATTTCCCTTTAGCTTTCCTATGTCACCTTTATATGCCGCTTCTATCGCCTTTTTTATTCTTTCAAGAGTTTCTGAATCGCTCTTTTGAATTATTACCGAAACGCTGTATTTAGGCGTTCCATCATTGTGGCTTTTTGCTTGCCAGACATTTGCATAGCTGAGTCTTACTACTCCGGTTTTTATCCTTGCTAAATCAGTGTTTGGATTTGAGTTTGCTGTGCTAACCATGTTTGCCCCGTTTGTAACGTTAACTGTGTTTAACATTGAATTTCCTCCTTAAATTTTGTTTTCATTTAAACTTATGAACTTTTAAACCTTTGAACTTTTTTAGTTTTGCTTTGCTTTTTTAATAATTTACTAATTGATTGTCTTTTAAAGATTTGATAAATCGAATGTTTTTTTTAAAAGATTTAAAATTAGCCATCTTTAAAATCCTCCCTTGCATCTAATTTTCCATGAATCTCCGTTCTTTTATCTGAAACCGGAACTAAAGCAGGTTTCCCCGGAGGTTTAACTATTAAGTCACCCAGAATTTCATTAACCCTTTTCTTTCCCAGTTTCTTTTCAAGCTCGGTTGGAGAACGAAGAGAAGTTTTTAGATATTCGTGTATTCCAAAACCTTCTCTAACTAACCTAATCGAAGCAGATCTTTCGTCTGAATATCTTCTTATTGACCTTCCTTCAACAAGTTTGAAGCCTTGCCAAGATTTACCGTTTAAAACTTCTTTGAGCGCGTATTCTTTTACAGAATTCGTCCACAGGATTAAATCATCCAGTCTTGAAAGAATCTCGCTTATTTCTTCATCTGAAAGAGTTGGCGGATCGGCAAAGTCAAGCTTTGCAAGCTCAAGTTGATAATCAGCTCTTGCTCTGCATTTGATTGCGGCTCTGCAAAACCTGCAATGCTCGCCAGGTTTATATTCTCCGATTCCATTAAAAGCGAGACTTGCAGCTGGGATTAAAACTTCATTTGCCCATTTATAGAGACTTTCTTTTGAAATCTTTGATGTGCTAATGTTCTCGCGTCTTGGCTGGAAAATAGTCATTGAAATAGACGAGATGTTATAAATCGACGAGACGCTATAAACTGACGAAATGTTGTGAAAGGTATCGCTTGGTAAATTATCCATTGATAAATTATCCAAAAGATTTAAAGCTCCGAGAACGTAAAGCTTAAGCTGGGGATTATCCGAAGCTGAAACTAAAACGCCTTGACCATACTTAAAGTCGATTACATGAATATTTCCTTCTGAAACAATTATACAGTCAGCAGTTCCAAAGCCTCCCGGAACATACTTTGAAAAGTCTAGTTTTTGCTCGATTAAGATTAAGGGCTTTCCTGCTTTTTCCAAGCTATTGATTTGCTCTAAAATAAAGTCGACGTAATCATCTGTGTAAGCATCCATTTCGGCATCTTCATAAATCCCGTTCGGTCTTTTCAGTTCTTCTTTAGAAGATTCAAAAAATTGCGGAAAATAACTTTTAAGTGCGGTCTTTAGTTTATACTCAGCTAAAGCATGGGCTTCAGACCCTTGAGCGGCGGCTTCTCCTGCGGTTTCCGGAAATTCTTTCTCGAGCCTAGATGAAGGCGGACACTCGAGCCATCTGTGAGCGCTTGAAGCCGACAGGAGAGCGTGATCAGACATTTGCAGACCTCCTTAATTTTTCATTCATTTCGCTTTTACTTCTTTTACTTCTTGCAGCTTCTTTTTCATCGGGATCCAAAATGTTGATTTTGGATTTGTTTCCCACGATTCCTACGGTTCTTGCAGTTCCTATGGTTTTTATGGTTTTCTCACTGTCTTCATAAAAGTAACCACTTTTAAAAAATAAGATTGTGTCTCTGACATTTATCCAAAGCATCCAAAGAATAAACGGAGACAGCAGAATCAGGAATTCTCCACCGAAAGCAAAATATCCTCTTTTCTTTTCTGCAATCTCGACAAAATAAGGAAGCACTGCAAGGCTTGCAGCCAGCATTAAACGAACTGTTCTTGGAATTATCATTTTGTATCACCGCCTTTATCTAAGATTTCGGTATTTTTTCTTTCATCTTTTCTTTTTTCATTTATTTCTTCGTTTCTTTTTAAGAATTTGGTATCCTTGTCCTTTTTTAAGGTTTGGGTATCTTTTAATAATTCAGATTTATTAATCAGACACTTATCTATTAAGTCTTGGATACTTTCTGTAAGACTTTTAAGATTTTCAGCTATGTTTAAAGCTAGTTGTCTTTCTGTCATTTTTTTGCTCCTTTAATTTAGTTTTGTTGGATTTTAGTTTTTAGATTTTTTGTCAGGTTTACTTTTTTAACTTTTTCGGTCTTTTCTCGAAATTTTTGTATTCCTCCTTTACAAAATTATTTTTACAAAATAATTAAGATTTGCTAAGAAATTTATCTCGTCACTAATTTTTGGAACTAAAAAACCGCTTCGGTTTTAAAAACTGAAGCGGTTAGTTTTCTATAATAAAATTTTAAAGCTAGATGAGTGGTCGCTTTAGAATTTTAAATTTGGGTTTGCTAGAGTTGTATGCATAAGTGTGCGTTGTCATAGCATAAAGCTCATTCATAATGTTCCTAAAAGGACTGAAATCATCATCGCCATTTAAAGTATCTACATTATCATTTACCGCAATCAATCGAACACCGTAAACCGGAAATATCTCTTCA
>JAISBW010000050.1 GCA_031265995.1 Oscillospiraceae bacterium | reverse complement strand
ACTATTCTCCAGAGAATATGATTGTGTCTCTGAAAACATAATAGTTAAAATTAAGTAACTTAGAATTTTTTTACTTAAACAATTACTACAACTAAAAAACAAATCTAATGACCTCTTGAAGATATTTATATTTTGATAAAATAAAATTTGAATATCTTTTGTTGATTCTACCATTTATTTAATTTTTTTTGCAATGGTTCTTTATTTCTTTTCGGCAAAATTTCATTTCCCGAAAAAATTAGCGGCAATCTCGATTATACTTTTAAAAAGTGGTAATGCCGAAAGAATCGCCGCGCTCTTGCCTGCAATTTCCACTTTATTCGAAAGTGCGGTTTCACCGCAATCGCGGCAAAAATCAGCGGCAAATTGCGTCAAAAGGCATATCCCTAAGGTTTTTAGGATTATTGCCTGGGAACCTTCCGGAAATTTTGCCATTCCGAACATAAAATTAATTTCGTTTAAAACTTTAGAAACGTTTGAAATAATAATTACTAAAAAAAATATGCAGCTTCCAATTAAAAAAAGCATTGCGTATTCGGCCGTATATTTTCTAAGAATTACAGTAATTATTCCTGTTATTAAAATTAAAGCAACAAAAGAAACAATATTCAAAGCCCAAACACTGCCTTTATTGTTTTGAATAAACCGTCTATTTCTTTGATCATTATCATAAGTACTGCAATAAGACCGGCAAGCGTCGCCATGGTCGCTTGTTCTTCTCTTCCGGCGCGTATTAAAACTTGATTCAGTATCGCGACTATTATGCCTGCCGCTGCTATTTTAAAAACTAAATCTAAATTCATTTTATCCTTTTTAACTTTAGAATAAAAATACGGCCGCGGCCGCACCGGCACATGCCCCAAGCGTTAAAAACACTTTTCTTTTTTCATTTAATTCTTTTGAAGTTAATTTGATATAAGGATTTATTTTTTCTTCTGTTAATTTACAAAACGCAATTTGGCCTTCTGAATTACAAGAACCCAACTCGGCGCCAAATTTTCTGATTATTTCGTTTAAATCTCCAGATATATCCTCAAAAATATAAGAAGTTTCATTCCAACTTTGCGAAAAATTTAAACCTTTATCCAAGAAAAAGTTACACTTATTTACATATTTTATAAACTCACCGCGGGAATTATAATTCCCAATGATTTTCTCAGGCGGGGAAAGTGAGTATTTTATTTCATTTTTAACATAAATTACAAAATCTTTAAAACTTTCGAAAAACGAAAGTTTTTCGTTTAATTTTGATACGAAAAAATTTCCTATGGAATATCCCGAAAATATAATAATGCACGCGCCAAATATTTTTAACAAAATTTATCCTTCCTTATTATTCTAATTAAATTAATATTTTATTTTATAATTTATTGTAAATAATTTTTAGAATTAATCTGCGATTATTTTATTTTTAGTTTTTACATTTACGACGTAATAATCTTTTATGATTCCAGGTTTACCGCGATTTTCAAGCAAAATTACGCGCTTTATAGCTCCTGAATTAAGTATCGGGCTAATTCGGTTTGAATTAGCGATTTCTTCCGGTGTTTTAGCGTGAACGCTTGCTATTATTCCCACTCCAGAATTAAGAACTTCTCGAACTGCTTCGGCGTCGGATAAATTTCCAATTTCATCGCAAATAATAATTTCCGGCGAAAAAGTTCTGGCAGCGCGAAGAATTCCTTCCCCTTTGGGGAAATCCGCCAAAACATCAGAAAAACCAACGTCTTTTTGCGGAACTCCCCCATAACAAGATGCTATTTCTCGGCGCTCATCTATAACAACTGTTTTTATAAATTTTCCGTTTAAATTTTCTGAAGATATTTTTCGGGCTATATCTCTTAAAATTGTTGTTTTTCCGCTTGCCGGAGGACCGGCAATAAGCGTTCCCCCTAAATCAAAACCAAACTTTTCGAAGATTTTTTCTGAACACCCCATAAATTCGCGTGCGATCCTAAAATTTATTGAAGATATTTCGGCTAAATTAATAATTTCGCCTTGATTAATTACTGCCGTGCCGCAAATTCCTGCACGATGACCGCCGCGCATTGTTATGAAACTATTTTTTATCTGGTTTTGAAATGAATATATTGAGAAATTGCAAATCGATTTGAGAGTTTCATTCAGATCAACCGAACTGACAATTAACCCCTTTTGATTGCTTTTTTGTGATAAACCTCCGTCTTCATCCAAAAAATAAGATTCGTTCGGCGTCAAAACCATGGCAATCCGGCCTGAGCGAAGGCATATTTCTTGAGCTGTTTCTTTAATTGTATCGGATATTTTATTTAAAGAATCACGAATGCCACAACAAATATTTGCCGTAACACTTAAAAAATCTGATATATTTTTTCTTGAGTCTTGTCCTTTTACCATAATAAAATTTTATGCATACGATTTATCGAATTAGAACAGCATAAAATTTTAAAAAGTTTAAAATTCTAAATTAAAATCCGTTCTCACAGATTTGGAATGTCAGTTGTAAAGTTCTATATTGCTTACAAAAAGGGAACAATAAAACAGCGATTAAACGGTAAATCAAAAAGAGGGCAGAATGGCAAAATATACGATAATTTCGGATATAGGAAGAGGAATAACATCGCTCCTTCGCGCAAAACTTGTACCTGAACCGATAGATAGCGCTGAAAAAATAGGTATATGCGAGCCAAAAGAACGTGGAGATTATATCGTAGGCATACATACTTACGATATAAAAGAAGATACGAGCGGGCAAAGACGGGATCCTGTACCACTTCCTGACGGAAATATTCAAGATCCGCCCGCAATGCTTGAACTATATTATATGATTTCCGTTTGCAGTAAAGCGCAGATTGATGTTAAGGCAGCTGAGGAATCACGCGTAATAGGGCGTGTAATTCAAGTTTTTAAGGATAATCCAGTTATCCCTCAGCAATATATGCCGCCCGACGCGAGGATTGAAAATATACCCATAAGTCTTTTGCCAATCGAAATGGAAGAAAAAGTTAAAATTTGGACAATGTTCGGTGAATCTTATAAACTTTCTGTTTTTTATGTGGTCGGTCCCGTGGCGATTGATTCTGAAATTGTACGCAAACCACAACGCCGTGTTGAAACGGTGATTTTGGGAACAATGCAACATAAGCCAAGAAAAATAGTGCAATTTGAAACACGAATTAAAGAAGAAGAAATCGAAGATGAATACACCGAGTCTGGAGAAGAAAACGAAGAAGATATGGATGAAGAGGATATGGATGAAGAAAACGAAGAAGAAGAAATTGATGAGGAATTAAGTGAGGACACCGAAGAAGAAATGGAAGAAAATACTGAAGAAAATTCAGATGAAGAAACCGAAGAAGAACCAGGTTTAGAATCTGAAGAGGAATCTGAGGAAGAAAATTTGGAAGAATCTGAAGAAATTGATGAGGAATTAAGTGAGGACACCGAAGAAGAAATGGAAGAAAATACTGAAGAAAATTCAGATGAAGAAACCGAAGAAGAAACAGATGTAGAATCTGAAGAAGAGGAAAATTCAGAAGAAGAAGAGTCTGAAAAAACTGAAGAAATTGACGAAGAAGAAGATACCGAAGAAAATTTGGAAGAAGAAACTGAAGAGGAACCAGATGTAGAATCTGAAGAAGAGGAAAATTCAGAAGAAGACTCAGAAGAACCTGAGGAAATTGGCAAAGAACCGGAAGAAAATAACGAAGAAGAAAATTTAGAAGAAACAGAAAATAACGAAAACTTTAGTGAAGAATCGGATGAAGAAATCGAGGAAGAAGACGACGAAAACCAAGAAGAAGGTGACGAAACTTGAGGATTATCCATAAAGCGTCATTTATCATAATGCTTACGGATATAGGCTCAAAAATGCCAATAACCGATGCTGTAATATTATGTAACGGCAAGCAAAATCCATATATTCGAAAAGATGAAGGATATTATATATTTGCTGATCTTTGTCCAGGGCATTATAAAATTGAAATTTTTTGCTCTGGTTACGTAAATACTGATCTTGAATGCGAATTAAAAGCTGGCCAATCGCATTCCTTTGTGTTTGATCTTCCGTACAATTCCGTTAATCCTTCACTTGTTGGGACCCCAAGATTTGAATTTTTAGTTAAAAAAGATGGAAAATCTATTAAAAATAAAAATATTTTGGTAATTCTTAAAAATCCTGTAAAATTATTAAAAGTTATTCAAAAAGCCAAACAAGGCGATCAAATGATTTTTCTTAACATAAACGACGACCCCTTGCTTTTTCCTCAAAGATATATTTTTACTCACAAAGGAAAAGATGAAAAAAAAGAATTAGAAAATAAACCTGAACAGAACGATAATAAAAAGAACGAAGAAAATGGATTAAACGATGAAAACAGCGGTAATACCGAGAACAAAAATAGAAAAAACATTAAACAAAAAATTTTTATTGTAGGTTTTGACAAAGATTCCGGGACTTATGCTCTTCATAAACCGATTAAGGAATCTATGCCAATCGGTGGTTCTTTTATGCCATATTGGGAACTTAAAACCGACCATAAGGGAAAGGTTATTCTTCCTCTTATGGGGCGTTTCATAAAAGATTCAAAAGTTAATTTCGAACTACAATTAGACGATGAAAAAAAACATTTAACTGCTGATTTTTCCAATTTTGACAATGTGTATAAAACATTACAAATTAATGCGGAATTTTAAGAACCTGTTCTTGCGGACTTAGAATGTCAGTTTTAAAGAAAATTATCAAAATTTATTTGAAAACAGCATTCCATAGTCTATGAGGATAGTGGTTCTAAAACAATTTCGATTATATAGTTGTATCAAAAAACAATAAAAACAAATAGTATAAAAAAGACTTTTTGTTTTGATAGCCACCGAATATTTTCAAATTTATATTTTTTTGGTAAAAAATTTAAAGTCTTATTGAGTTAACAAAACAAATTTTTTTAGATAAAAATTCATAATTAATTATAAAATTTAAATTAATTATTGGAATTCGGAGTGATATTTTTAATATGGAACATAGAGGTATTGATGTTTCGGCATTTCAAGGTTTTATTGATTGGCCGCAAGTTGAAAATTCAGGACTGAAATTTGCAATGATTCGCGCTACATACGGAATTTCAGGTATTGATGCAAGATTTCGCGAAAATATGGAAAATATAAGTAAAACAAAAATAGCCGCAGGCGCATACCACTATTGTTATGCCGCAAATACCGACGAAGCCGTTAAGGAAGCAGATCATTTGGTTAACACTATTTCTTCTTATAAATTTCATTATCCTATAGCTGTTGACATGGAAGAACGCTCTATAGCAAATTTAGGAAAGCAAAAAATTACTGATATTATTGTTGCTTTCATAGACGTTTTAAGAAAAAGTAATTTTTATCCAATGATTTATACAACTGAAAATTGGCTTCGCAACTTTATCGACATAAATCGTACCCTTGACGTTGATATTTGGCTTGGTCAATGGTCACCTGCGCCAAATTATACTAAAAATATCGGAATTTGGCAACATTCAAATTCAGGCAATGTTCCTGGAATTGGCAACAATATAAATTTAGATATTTCATATAAAGATTATGAATCTTTAATCGAAAGCGAGGGAATGAACATGCCTGTTGGAAATTTACAACCTATTACTACGAGTATGCCGCCAGTTGGAGATTTGAATTTAAATCCAAATCCAAATAATCTTCCACCTATTCAAGATTCGGTAGAAAACGAACCTGTGATTTACAGAGTAAAACCCGGCGATACGCTTTGGAGCATTGCGCAAAGGTTTTTAGGTAGCGGCCATAAATGCAAGGACATTCAAACTTTTAATAACCTTTCGAACGAAACTATCCATGCTGGGCAGACATTGATGATACCGCAAAACAAATCTGGAAATTGGACACTATATAGTGTTTCGCGCGGAGATACGCTTTGGAATTTAGCGAGAAAATTTTTAGGATCTTGGGCAAGATATAACGAAATTATAAACTTAAACAATCTTTCAAACGATGTAATTTATGCGGGGCAAATTTTAAAAATACCATCGAATTCGAATTCAAACGATTTTTATACAGTAAAACCCGGCGACACATTAACTGGAATTGCTCAAAAAATTTTGGGTAACGCACGTAGATACAGCGAAATTGTAAAATTAAATTCATTAAAAACAACACTAATACACCCAGGCCAAAAGCTTAGAATTCCAGCATAAATTTAAAAAAACATATTATTTTTGTGTATTCATAACAAACCTGATTTTTGAATTGCGATGAGTATATGCATAAATTCGGCAAAAAATAACAAAATACAAGAGTAAATAGCATTTTTTCCCGTAAATAATAAGGTAATTAATGATTTTTTTTAAAAGAGCTGGCGATTATAAGATTTTGGCCGATATGAAATTCGGCGTAAATTCAGAAACAAAAATCGGGTTTAAAGGGAAATTTCCTTCGAATGAATTGTTTATTTTAAATAAATTTAAACATGTAAAAGAAAACAGCTTTTTTTTAAAAACACTTTCAATTTATTTTTTATCTGAATTTAGAACTAAAGATTATCACGATTTTTTTTCAAACAATGAACATTTTTACGCTATTTTTAAGTATAAAAAGAACCAAAATTTGAATTATAGATACAATAAAAATTCATGTATTGCAAGTTTTGATGAAAGACTTAAAGTTTTTGAAAATATTCTTATAAGAACATATAATTTATTAGAAATTCATAAAATTCCGTTTTCCATTATTTCCACTGTTTTAACACCTGAAAATATAACTGTTGATGAGAACAAAAATGAATTTTTTAACTTTGATCTTCATCTTTTGCAAAACAATAAAAATGCTGATGAAAAAACAATTTTTAAAAACATAAGTAATATTATTTTATCAATATTTGAAATAGAATCGTCTTTAAAATATAATAAAATTTTGCAAATAATTATAAAAAAATGCAAATTTGGTCTATATGATTCGATCCCGAAACTCATAATTGAATTTAAAAAATCAGCTGGAGAAATTAAAGTTTCATCTTTTTCGACATATTGGAAGCGCCAAATTGAGTTAAGAAAGTATCTCATACCAAAGTTAACTCAAATGATTATGGCGCCCGCTATGGTTGTCGCGCTTGTATATTTAATTTACAAAAAACTTAATAGTGTGAACGAAACTACAGAGGGCGTCAAACCTGTGGTAATAGGCGAGATTTCATATTCGGCTGGAACGCAGGATACAAGCGGTAAAAACATAACTTTGCAGCCAATAGTGATGGAAGAAACTAAATCTGATAAAGAAATTGGTATATCCTTGCCGCCTGACGCCTTGATTGAATTTGACGATTATGTTGTTCGAAAAGGTGATGATATAGGTTCGATTTGCGAAACATTCTACGCAGATAAAAAATTCGAATCGGCAATCTCCGGATTTAACAATCTGGAAAAAGAAGATGCACTTTTGCCTGGAAAAATCCTAAAATTGCCGAATAAGGCTTCAGTGGCTGTGTATTTAGAAAATTCTGAAATTAGCGAATAAAAAAAGAATTTTTAAAAATAGACTGCAAATTCATCCAAGCACAGACCTATTTTTTCCAAAAAAGCTTTGATTTGCCTTTGTTAGTTCCAGATAGTCTTTGTTTAAAAAGAATGCCGTCGAGATGATCAATTTCATGACAAATCGCTCGCGCTTTGAGATCTTTACCGCTAACTTCAAAAGGCTCGCCGTTTCTATTGAATCCCACTGCACGAACAAAATTTGGGCGTATGGTTATACCATTTTCTCCAGGGCACGAAAGACAGCCTTCCATTTTGCGCTGTTCACCTTCGGTTTCGACGATTTTAGGATTAATCATTTCAAAATATCCATCGCCAACATCTATAACAATAACCCTCAAAAGGAATCCGACTTGAGGGGCGGCCAATCCTACTCCACCGCTTGCATACATGGTCCCTTTCATGTCGTCCAAAAGTTTATGAAGTTTTTCATCAAAATTTTCAACGATATCACATTTTTTTGTTAAAATCTCATTGCCTTCGACTAGAACTTCTAATACCGGCATACTCCTCCTTTTGACCTTATTTACCATGAATCGTAGCATTAATCTGAGCATATTCAAAAACATAAATCAAAACCTATAAATACAAACCAATAATATATAAGTTCAATAATTTTTCAAAAACGACTCGCGAACTGTTCTAAAATTAGATTCCATCTTAGATATATAATCATCTTTAGAAGAATCTCCGAAAGAAATCAAATAGATAAGACTGCCCTTCATATTTGTTTCTTCCAAAACCGTCTTTAATGAATTCTCATTATAATCTTCTTTCGGGAAGAATACGCAATTCGCTTCCGTTCTCGATTTTTTTATAATTTCAATAGCCTTAAGAGTTTCGCCGGTACTTAAATTCTCATGATGACCCTCTGAAAGCGGAACCGGATTTAAACCAAACTCCTTGAAAAAATAATCAAACGCCGAACAAGAAACCAGCACATCTTTACCGGAAAACTCGTCAAGTAGACGATGACCAATGTCTTTTGTTTCTTTTAATTTTTTTGAATATTCTTCAGCATTTTTGGCTATTTTTTGTCTATGTTCGGGGAAAAGAACACATAAATCAGACGCAATATTCTCGGTTTGCTTGATGTGATTGCCGACAGAGAGCCAAATATGAGAATTTTCGTCCCCATCATGATCTTTCAAAATATCTACTTCCTTACTTGAATCTACGACCTTGGTCTTTGGAAAATCTAAAGAAATCCTTTTTTCGAAAGAACCCTCGCCGGCAAAATTCACAACTAAAGCGGACGATTCTTCCATTTTCTTTCTGTCTTTGGTCGTAAGGGAGACTTCGTGAACACAACCGGAACTGGCAAATTCTAATTTATTGACTTCAAAATTTTCTATGCCGCCGGCGACATTCAGAAGTATTAAGTAAACAGGATAAACTGACGCCGTTAAACCAATAACGCCAACCCTTTTTTGCCGGCAACCCGTCGACAAAAATAAAACCGACGACAGAACCAAAAGAACCAAGAAAAGCTTTCTCAAACAAGCACCGCCAACTAGCTATTATTTTCCCTTAAGCTCAACATGCAATTTAACTCACTTTCTAACGCAAACAACCTTTCTTTCATACTTTTAATTTGATTTTTTTCTTTCTCTATTTCATTTTTTATCTTGCTAGCCTCGCACTCATTTCTGATCATTTCTTCTCTTAAATCTCTATATTTTTGAAGACCGACAAGACTAAGAGCATGTTTATAGCTTTCATATAAACCTTCTAATTCATCCAAAACCGATTCATGTGATTCAACTAATTTATTTTTTGATTCCAAGTCTTTTTGAATTTTAGCAATAATTCCGGAAATGAATCCAATCTTCCGTTGGTCTCTTTCATTACGCCATTTAGCTATAAATCCCTCTTCTATTGTCAACTGCTTTGCGTCTTTTTTTCTTTCCACAGCGACGGAGTTTACGGCGGTAGACTTATTGAAATCGTTCAAAATATTATTGCTTTGAACAGCATTAATATCTTCTTTCTCGATACTAGCAGTATCTTCATTTACGTGTAAACTCTCAGGTTGAACAGCATCAATATTTTCTTTTTTGATACCGGCAACATCGTTATCTGCATGTAGACTTTCAGATTCATTGAGTTTTGCTGAAATTTCCTCTAATTTCTCATTCTCTGCGCTATTGACCACTGCTAGCGTGTCTTCGCAATTATCTGCACGGCACTTAATGTCCCTTGCTATTGTAGTGAAAAAAAAAGCCGACACACTGATTGCGCCTAAATTTAAAATTAAACTTTTCAAAATTTATTCCTCCATACTAAATCAAATTAAAAATCCCTGAGTCCACTATATCACAAAAAAATATTTTTGTAAATAGGGCAAAATGGGGAAAACATAATGATTTTATGAATTTTTAGAACCCGTATTCAGTAACGTTTTAAAAGCGTATGAATATGAGAGATCATTACCATGTTCTCTGCTGAAGAAATTGAAATTTCATAATCTTTAGAAAGTCTGCGCGAATGATTAAGC
>JAISBW010000011.1 GCA_031265995.1 Oscillospiraceae bacterium | reverse complement strand
ATGCTTGGATACTATTACGACTACCGAACGATGGAAAACATCTCATTTGATTACGGAGTTTCAAAAAGCCGAATTAGCGATGCAGTCAAGTGGGTAGAGCAAACTTTAATCAAAAATGGGACATTTTCATTACCGTCAAAACGTGAGCTAGTCAAGGAAAACAGCACTGTTTCAATTGCAATAATCGATGTAACCGAATGTGAAACTGAGCAACCAAAATACAATCAGAAAGCATAATATTCAGGTAAAAAAACGACACACGATAAAAGACCAGTTAATAATAAACAGAGAAAACGGTCAGATTATCGGCATTTACGAAGAAAAAGGTGCGGTTCACGATTTGGAAATTTTTAAGCGCAGTGAATATCATTTTTTGAAAGATATTTTGCTTGTTGGTGACAAAGGTTATCAAGGTTTGAAACTTTATCATTCAAATACTTTAACACCTTACAAAAAACCTAAAAACGGCAAACTTACCAAGTATCAAAAATGGTTCAATTCCCAAATCGGGAGCTATAGAATTCACATCGAGCACGTCAATTCTCATATAAAACGTTTCAAAATGTTAAAATATCGGTATCGCAATAAACAGAAAAAACATCTACTGCGAATTTCTCTGATTTCAGGTATTTATAACTGTGAATTAGGGTTTTAGAACAGATTTAATACAAAAATACGAAACGATCAAAGGTGTTTGTGCCGATTTCGGTTATCGTAAAACATTCGTAAAATACGTCGAAAGTTTAGGCAAGACTTGCGAGATACGTGCGCTGTTCTTAAAATAGTGAGCTGCGTCTTTATCTTATGTTTTTAAACCACATTCGTTTTTTAACAAATGTGGTTCTTAAAAATTTAGATAATTTTTAATTAATAAATAACTCTAGTTATTACTGAAGCCAATCAAATTCTTCGTCCAAGTCTCGGTAAGCTTTCCAATTTACCCACGCACCACTCTCGAGTTCTTTCGCAACTTGATCATACGCTCTTAATACAGCTCTAGCTTGATTATAATCAGTCTGATTGTCACGTGCAGCAAATCTTTTATGTGCTTCTAAAGAAATTCGCCTCCTGGTTTGACTAAAAAGAGCAAGTTCTTGTGCTACTGTTCTTCCTTCTTCGATTAGATCTTTTACTGTTGACACTCTAATTAACTTAACATAGTGTCTTTTTTTTGGCGGCGTTGCTTTGCAAATGCATGCTGAATTGAAAAATAGAAAAGCCAATGTGAAAATGGATAACTTTTTCATAAAATTGAACAACTCCTAAAAAAATATTTAGGACATTACATGCCCTAAATATATTTTAGCAATAAATTAAAACTAAGTCAACAACTTAATAAAACTAAATTTATAATAATAGAAATAACAACACCAATAAAAATAACAATATATTAAAACACTGAAACTTCCAAACTAGACCTCTTTCGAAACTAAATATCGGTATCGAAATTTAGCTTCGAAATAGGTCTAATCTAGACTGTACATTTTTCTATTCTAGCATAATGTTAAACTTATTTCAAAACGCTTGGCTATATTTTCCGTTCTAACATAACTGAGACTTTTTGAAAAGGGGTAGACTATATGCTGCCTTTCATATGGACAAGTCGTTATTTTTAGCTATTCAGTGAACATTCCTCAGTCTAATATGATTGCTTCTTATGCTTGTTAAATTTTAACAAATCTAACATTTTTTTTAGATATTTTGTAAATAATTTTTTAGCGTTATAAACGCGGCTCTGTTTTTTTCTATAAATCTCCAGGATATTTTCGGGCAATTTGTTGGTGTCTATGGAAGTAAGATCGTGTTTTTTTCCTGAACTACCACCAAATAAAACTGAAAAAAATAGGTCCGTTCTGCGGCCTTTATCGGCAATTGGTGCGTATCTTTCAAACACTTCTTCTTTGTTAGCATCGTTTATTTTTTCAAATTTGGCTTCTTTTTTAAATTGATGTATCTCAGTTTGTTGTTTTATTAGAGCTGCTCTGTCCTTCGCATTTCTACTAAAACGGGGAGGGGATTCAGAGCAAAAATATACCCCTTCGGTTAGTGTTCCGTTTTTAAACTGGTGATATGCTGCATTGCTAATAACATAAGTCGCGTTATGATCTTTATCTGTAAAAATAACAATTTTTGAGCCTAAACTTCTTGTGGGTGTTTTGAAACCACGACGTGATTTTAGTGAGATTACACAAATAATGTTTTCGCTTTCATTGTATGTTCTTTCGTCATTTTTTTTAATGTAATTATTTATCGGGCCGGCATACTCATCCGCTTTAACCAATGAATTCATTTTCACTTTTTCATCATTTTTATATTTGTTTTTAATTAAATTCCACAGATTACTTGCGACAGTTGCGCCTCTGCTGTGGCCTTTTATATTAATTGAAATGGTTGTGTCTTTTTTGGATTTTAATTTTTCTATATTTTCACATAATATTGTTTTTGCTTTTTCTGTTATTCTATTTATACTTAATTGAGTTCCGACATCAATTAAATTTGGTCCTGAAAAATAAAAATGATAAGTTTTTCCACTTAGGTAGTAAAAAATCTCCTTATCATGTTTGTATGGTGTCGCTTTTTTATTTACTAGACTTGCCGAATTTCTTGAACCTAGAATACTAACATTAATGTTTGTATTATTTATCATTTTAGACACCTCCTACCTTAAATTTTATCATATTTATGTATAAAATTCAATTTATTGTCAACGAAAACGACAAAATCTAAATAAATACTTTATATATTCTGAGCATTTTTGACAAAATTTTGAAAAAAACTATTCAAAATTAGGTACTTTGATCCTTTTGAGCATATGTTCTTAGATTCGCCCTGTTACTCAGTCGTAACTAACTCTGAATATTCCCCTCGATTTGCCATCAATTCATCGTGAGTACCATATTCAATAACTCGTCCGCCGTCAAGAACAATAATTTTGTTGCAATCGCGGACTGTTGATAATCTATGCGCGACAACGATGCAGGAGCAACCTAAATTTCTTATATTTTTTATGACTGTTTCTTCTGTCTTGGCGTCAAGTGCCGAAGTCGCCTCGTCAAGGATTAATAAACTTGGCTCTATTGCCAAAGCTCTGGCAATTTCAATACGCTGACATTGACCGCCGGAAAAGTCTTTTCCGCCTTCTCGAATCACATGATTGTACCCGCCCTTACGCGTAATTATTGTTTTGTGAATATCGGCGTCTCGAGCGGCGATGATGGCGGAAAAATCCTCGATTGACTCGTCCCACATTTTTATATTGTTCTTTATTGTATCATTAAACATGATCTTTTCTTGGTCGACCATCGAAACAGAATCATGAAACGTATAAGGATCAATTTGATTACGTCTTTTACCATCAAAAAGAATTTCACCAGACCATGGCTGATACAGACCCATAATCAATTTTGAAATCGTTGATTTTCCGCTTCCGCTTCCACCAACTAGCGCGACCCACTCGCCCGCTTCGAGTTTAAAGCAAAAATCTTTGATTAAAGGCTGGGCAAGGCGGCTATATCCAAAAGTTACGTTTTTAAGTTCTAATTTGCCAGTTAAGCGTTCTTCGTTTAGATGCTCTTTTAAATCTAAGTCGGCCGAAATATCCTTTGGATATTCAAGAACGTCCTCTACACGTTCCATTTCATTTCGAATTCCGAGAAAACTTTGATACACGCCCAAAAATCCGTCAATCGGATTTAAAAATCCTTGTAAAAATCCTTGAAATGCCATTAAACTTCCAATCGTAAAGTCTCCGCGCATAATAAAGTAAATTCCGAAAAGCATCAGGGCGATTCTTGCCATTTCATGTATTATGCCAGGAAGCGCCCCGATGTACTGCGTTAGTTTCATAGTTTGAATCTGCGCGTTGTTCTGCTTTGCATAAAATCCCGCCCAACGCTCGAAAAATCCGTTCTCAGCGCCGGTGGATTTAATTGTTTCTATCATTTCTATTCCTGAATACGTCACACTCATTAGCTTTCCGCTGTTAGGCGCCGAAGCTTTTTGTATTTCCGTCATTTTTTTTGAGATATAATTAACGATTATCATGTTCAAAATTGTAGCGCCCAGACCGATTAAAGTAAGTTTCCAGCTGTAATTTATCATTATCATTAAATAAAAAACAAGAGATATTAAATCTATAAGCATAGGGGCGATTTTTTTAATTAAAACAAGCGCTATTTTGCCTGTAGCCTCTTGTCTTTCGACTATGTCTCCGATATATCTCTGAGAAAAAAACTCAAGTGGGAGCTGTAAACAATGCCACATAAACTTTGCGCTTGAAACAATCGCGAATTTTCCTTCGATTTTAAGCCAATATATCGATTTTATAATGCCTACAAGAACATTTAAAATCATTATCACTAATATTATCCCTAAAAAAGGCATAATCCAGCCTGGCTCACGACCCGAAAGTATACTGTCGATAAAAATACGATCAAACACTGGATTTATCATGAGTATTACGGAGGAAACTATGCTTATAAGCACCATCAATATAAAAGGAAAAACAGAGCCTTTTAAGCAACTTCTGACAAAAACCAAAACGCTTCTCGGTTTGCCTTCCGGACGAAAATTTTCGGATGGAGCAAAAGACAATAAAATTCCAGTGAATGACTTGTCGAATTCTTCCATCGAAAGCACTATCCTGCCTCTTGAAGGGTCATTTATATATGCTTTTCTGTTTTTAAAATCTATTTTAGTTAAAACGACAAAATGGTTAAAATCCCAATGGATAATCGCAGGCAATGTAACCTCGGAAAGATCCGAAGGTTCCATACGGTAACCGCTTGCCTCAAAACCATAATTTCTAGCCGCAGACAAAATATTCTTCGCCACGCTTCCATCACGGGAAACACCGCAGTCTTTGCGCATCCTTGATAACGGAATCCACTTTCCATGATAAGCCGTGATCATGCACAAACACGCTGCACCGCATTCTAATGCTTCCAATTGCATAATGACAGGAACTTTTTTTGCCAAAAAACACCCCTTCTTAATATCTCTCTAAATTTACCTATATATCTTTCGAAAACGGCATTTCACAGTCTATGAGAACGGGCTCTTAATTTCTAAGAGTTTGTCTAACATCTCTAAAGTAGTGCAGATTTTATGATAAAATTTTTAAAATTTAAAGCACGAAGAAGGCGAATACTGGCGTATTTAACTGACGATCAATGCAAAATTTTAAAATTTTGACTAAGATACGCGCTATTTCAAAGATATTAGATAGGATCTAAGCATTAAATATTAGCTCATAAGCTCTTTGATTACCTACAGTAACTGAATTTGAACAAATTGACCCATCAATAACTTTCATATCTTTTCCTTTTTCGCTTGACCATTCTCCTAAAATAATTTCTACTTCAACAAGATTTTTCTCTTTTAAAACGGGAATAAAAATACTTGGATTAGAAAATTTATTCAAGTCATTCTCAGTTATAATATTTTCGCCAATTTTTGTTACTGTTCCATTAATATATCCAAATTCCCCAGACGGAGCGTATTCCAAAGAAGTTGCGACTTTCATTCCGGCATTAAGCTTTTGAGCTGTTCCTATATCAACATAAGAGTAAACCTTATTAACGTTTTCTCCTGTTTCATAACTCTTCTCAGATATAGAAATCCCTTCGAATTTAACATATTTTGGAATATTCGAAGAAGAAATCCAAAACATCCCAGCAGCCAATATTACAAAAACAGCCAAAAGAATCGCCAGTAAGCTTGGATTAGTCACCTTAACATATTCGTTAAGCCTCTCAGGCGAAGAGACTCTCTCAATGGAGCTTTTCCTGAAAATCCCTTTTCCGTCATTCATAAAACAGCACCTCCTTTTTCAAAACAAACACATCCTATCTTCTAGCCGATGGATCTATTCTACAATACTTGGCGGAAAAACGTCAAATTTTATATATATTTTAACTAATTTTAAAAATATTACTATAATTTCAAAAAAGCTTGACTTTTTTGGTCAAAAGTATATAATTTAAACATTAGATTATTGTAAATATGTATAAACTATACATTTAATTGCGAGGTGAATCTTGTGAAGAAAAAAAACAAAAGAAATTATTGTTATAATAATCGAGAATTGAGCTGGTTAGATTTTAATTTCAGAGTCCTTGAAGAGGCTTTAGATGAGCACAATCCTATAATTGAGCGCGCTAAATTTCTTGGGATCACCGCTTCTAATTTAGATGAGTTTTTTATGGTAAGAGTTTCAAATGTAATAAAGAGGATGGGA
Organism: Oscillospiraceae bacterium; assembly: GCA_031265995.1. Taxonomy (GTDB): domain Bacteria; phylum Bacillota; class Clostridia; order Oscillospirales; family Acutalibacteraceae; genus Improbicoccus. The sequence continues at coordinate 11,034 of JAISBW010000011.1, read as the reverse complement.
AAAAAACCTAAAAAAAGAGATTTGTCCGGATTTAAACCAAAAAAACTTTTCGGTATTTTAAGCAAAAAAATTCATAAATTTTTCCAGCAGCAAATTTCATGTTTTAAACATTTTATAATTCCTGAACTTAAAAAAAACAAAATAGAATTTTTATCTTGGAAACAACTTGACGAACATCAAAAAATGTTTTTAGAAAATTATTTCGAACGCATAGTTTTTCCTGTTCTTACTCCAATGGCTATCGACCCTGGAAGACCGTTCCCATTTATTTCCGGTAGAAGCCTTAATATCGCCTTTGAACTAAAAAACGCAAAAGGAAAAACAGTTTTTGGTATTGTAAATGTTCCACCCGTATTGCCACGCTATATAGAACTGCAATGCGAATCAAGCAGAAAATTTATTTTTCTCGAGCAATTGATAGAAAGCCAAATTCATAGCTTATTTGAGCTTTATGACGTCAAATCTTCATGTTTTTTCAGAATTACAAGAAATTCAGATTTTGAAATTGATGAAGAAGCGGAAAACATTTTAACCGAAGTTCAAAAATCTATAAAAAAACGTAAACGCGGCAGTATTGTGCGTTTGGAATTCCAAGGTAAACAGAATAAGAAAGAATGCTCAGAAACTAAGAAATTTTTAATAAAAATGTTTAAAGTAAAAAAAGACGACGTTTATCAATCAGAAATTCCAATAGATTTGCGTTTTTTAATGAAATTTACCAACGAAAAATGGGATCCAAAATTGCGCTTTGCTCCTCAGCAGTCCGCAAATCCGGCAGCAGCGTTTTATAAAAAAAATAATGTTTTTGACGCCATACAAGAAAGCGATCTCATGGTCGCGCATCCGTTTGAAAGTTTTGATGCAGTAGTAAATTTTGTAAAACAAGCCGCTGAAGATCCAAAAGTCCTTGCCATAAAGCAAACCCTTTATCGTGTAAGCGCTAATTCCCCGATAATTGACGCATTAATTAAGGCTGCGGATAACGGCAAACAGGTTACGGCATTTGTTGAATTAAAAGCGAGATTTGACGAGGAAAACAATATTTTGTGGGCTCAAAAACTTGAAAAAAGCGGATGCCATGTAATCTATGGAATACCAGGATTAAAAACACATTGCAAAATTATTTTAGTCGTACGGCAAGAAGGCGAAACGATTAGACGTTATTTGCATCTCGGAACCGGAAATTATAACGATATTACCGCAAAATATTATACTGATGTCGGTTTATTTACCTGCAAAACAAAATTTGGCATGGACGCTTCCGCGCTGTTCAATTCGTTAACCGGATATTCCCATAACGAAGATTATCAAAAATTGATAGTTTCGCCGAAAGGCACGCGTAAATTTTTTAAAAAAATGATAGATAACGAAATTAAGAATGCCAAATCCGGTTCACCTAGCAAAATAATTATTAAAGTCAACGCAATTGTTGATAAAGATATAATAAATAAACTTTATGACGCTTCTAACGCCGGAGTAAAAATTAAAATGATCATCCGCGGAATGTGCTGTCTTATTCCGGGATTAAAAAAAATGAGTGAAAATATTGAGGTGATAAGTATAGTCGGAAGACTTTTGGAACACAGCCGTATATTTTATTTTGAAAACGGCGGATCTCCTCAAATATTTATGGGTAGCGCGGATTTAATGCCGCGTAATCTAAACAGGCGTATTGAAGTGATTTTTCCTGTAGAGCAGGAACCACTTAAAAAAAGAGCTGCCGATATGCTAAACCTTATGCTTAGCGATACTGTAAATGCTCGGATTCAAAATGAGAAAACGCACTATAAAAGAGTTTATAAGAAAGAAAAAAGAATTATTAACAGTCAAATGGAATTTTTTAAGATTGCGCACGGAGACCTTAAAAAAACGTCCGCCGAGCCGTCTTGCGAAAAACAAATACAAGACTTAGCAAATGATTTTGAAAATAATTTTGAAAATATTAGGAATATGATTTTAAGTAAAAAAATGACAGAAATAAGGGATTTATTTTATAAATAGTTAAAATCAATCTTCAGCCACTAAAAATTATTCTCATAAACTTGTAACGCAAATTTTAAGAAAATTTTGAATAATTCTTATTTAAGTTTTTCGAACACAAAAATTTAATTGCCAAAAAACGTTTTTTTCTTCATTAGATAATATTTCTAGTCCTTCTGCATCGCAATCAGGACGTCTTGTAATCAATTTTCCTTTACTTCTATAAGAACTATTAAAATTTACAAAACAATCTGATGATATTCTTTCTGTTGTTTTACGCTCTAGAACTGGAGAAGGATATTTTGATCTAAAATTATCTCCAAAACTTAGTTCCAAAGACCAATTTTTTCCTTCAAACAAGCGTTCCAATTGAGTGATTAATAATCCCAGTTCTCCACCTGAAGGTTTTTTCGTGACGCATACGTCAACCCATATACGTGTAGGCCTTTCTTTATTAGGAATTTTCTCCGTCTCTGTTTCAATCGATTCCTTAGCTTCCGATATTCTATTTTCGAGTTCACTAAAATCAACGACAGGAAGATATTCTTCTTTGTTTAGAAATTCAAAAATTTTATCTTTAAACAAAAAACCGAGAACACCGACGGACGCTGCAGGAACACCAAACCAGCATAAGGCTCTTAGTAAATTAGAACTCTGTTTGCTTATGTCTTTGAGTTCGAAATTTGGATTTTCCACAGTCTCTTCCTCGGCCTTTGATTTTAAAGGTAAAAAACTGCAGATAACAAGAAAGATAGATAAAAATTTTTTAAATTGTTTCTTCAATTTGGCATCGCCTCCCTTCGTAAACAAATTACGCTTACATATAAATTATACTCGTATGATTAATTTTAGTCAAATTTAGTATTAGAAAAGCCGCGAAGTAAGACGAGAAATTGTTTTATGTTTTTGATTTGAAAAAACGCAGGTATATGAGCTTTCTGTCAAGGTGATTTAATCAAGGCGATTTAATTCACTTTTGAAAATAATTTGAAAATATTAGGAATATGATTCTAAGAATCTGTATTCAAAAGGATCAAAATATCTAATTTTCAATAATTTTTTTCAAAATTTTGTCAAAGATACCTAGAATACATAAAGTATTCATTGCACTTTTTTTATCATTACTGAAGAAAAATTCTTCAAAAATTTGGAATTTGCCCTTTTGAATACAGATTCTGAGTAAAAAAACGATAGAAACAAGAGATTTATTTTTCGAATAGAAAATTTCTAGAACTGAAAATTTTAAAACTCACCAAAATTGGAACCACAAATCTGTAAGAATAAATTCACTTGAATATTTCACGAATTCATAGCTAATTAAATAAAAATTTCAGACACAAGTGGTAGCGGCAAATGGACTTGAACCATTGACATTCCGGGCATGAACCGGACGCTCTGCCACTGAGCTATGCCGCCTAAAAACAGAGTGACTTTTATGCTTTACATTTTTATTTTTAACTGGATTCAATCTATATCGATCACACCAACCCGGTCCGTCATTGTATTGTTTTTCTATCCTTTTGTCAAACTAAGAACCTGTATTCAAAAGGATCAAAACACCCAATTTTCAATAATTTTTTTCAAAATTTTGTCAAAAATGCTCAGAATACATAAAGTATTCATTGCGCTTTTTTCCTCATTAATTTGGAATTTGCCCTTTTGAATACAGGTTCTAACATTCTAAGTCTATGAAAGTAGCTTCTTAGCTTTGCTGATCTTTGTTCCAAATAGGCGACATTAATCTTAATTTTTCAACAATAAGTGGGAGTTTTTCCAAGATGTAGTCGACATCGTCTTCGTTATTATCTTCACAGAAGGTTATTCTCAAAGATCCATGGGCAATTTTGTGTGGCAAGCCAATGGCAAGAAGAACATGACTCGGTTCCAACGATTTTGAAGTACACGCCGAACCTGTTGAAGCACAAATTCCACAAGCGTCTAAACTGAGCAATATTGACTCTCCTTCTATGCCTTCAAAACAAAAACTAGCGTTACCTGGCAGACGTTTCTCAGGATGCCCTGTGAGTCTTGTTTTTTTGATTTTCATTAAATTGTTTATAATCTTGTTTCGCATTTTTTCTATTTTTTTACAATTTTCTCTCAAATTGCCCGTTGCAATTTCCAAAGCTTTTGCCATTCCAACAATCCCAGCAATGTTTTCAGTACCTGCACGCATCCCATCTTCTTGAGCACCGCCATCCATGAAGGGCGGCAACTTGACTCCGTTCCTTAAAAACAATGCCCCAACACCTTTAGGACCGTGAAATTTATGCGCCGACATAGAAAGCATATCTATTCCGAGTTTTTTGACATCAACCTCAATATGACCCACCGCTTGAACGGCATCAGTATGAAATAAAACATTTTTTTCGCGGCAAATAGCCGCTATTTCTTCGATAGGCTCAATTGTTCCGATCTCATTATTTGCCATCATAACTGAAACTAACGCGGTTCTTTCATCTAGCAAGCTTGAAACGTTTTCAGGAGAAATCAATCCAAAATTATCAATACTTACATACTTAGCCAAAAACCCTTTTTTAACAAGTGAATTAATACTGTGCATTACAGCGTGATGTTCGATGGGCGAAGATATAATTCTATTCTTGTTCGAAGAAACAGCGCATTTGATTGCCCAATTATCAGATTCACTTCCGCCTGATGTAAAAAAAATCTCGTTTTTTTCTGCATTAATGCATTCTGCAATATCACTTCTTGCCTTTTCCAGAGCAATTGAAGATTCTCTTCCCAAACCATAAATGCTCGAAGCATTACCGTAGTTTTTTTTAAAAAACGGCTCCATTGCGGAAATAACTTCTTCGTAAACACACGTTGTAGCTGCATTATCCACATAAACAAAACGATTCATGGCCACCTCAATATAAGCAGCGGGTATTTTTCTTAAACAAAAATTAATATCATCGATATCAAAAACTCTAATATTTTCTTTGCTTATGTATATTTTGCAATCTTTGTATTTTATCACTTTTTTTATTTGATAACAAGTCTAATGACGAAGATTTATGCAAAATTGCCAATTTTTAATATATTAATAATAATCTATGAAATTGTCATATCTTGAAGATTATCTTTGTTGACTAAGAACAAAATTATTGGTACAATAACCAATATATGTAAAAATCTACATTCCGGTAAAAATAGAATAAATGAGGAGAGGTCAATATGTTCGAAGAAGAAGCTATAGTCAAGAATAATTTAGGGCTTTTTGCAAGACCGGCAATGTTTTTTATACAAAAAGCGAATGAATTTAAATCGACTATTTTTATAAAATTTAACGAAAAAATGGTTAACGCAAAAAGCTTGCTCGGGGTGCTTTCGCTCGGAGTGATGAAAGGGCAAAAGATAGTCATAAGTGCTGAAGGAATCGACGATAGAGAGGCGGTTTCAAGTTTAATAAGGTTAATTGATTCTTGTTTCTTGGAATACGAAACTACAGACGAGGATGTTTAGAACCCGTTCTTGCAGACCTGGAATGTCAGAACCTGTATTCAAAAGGGTTAAAATACCTAATTTTCAATAATTTTTTCAAAATTTTATCAAAAATGCTCAGAATACATAAAGTATTCATTGAGCTTTTTTTCATTTTAAAGAAAAATTCTTCGAAAATTTGGAATTTGCCCTTTTGAATACAGGTTCTCAGTTTTAAAGCTTGACAATTTTTATGTGAATATGGTACGTTAAAACCGTCAAATTCAATATTTATTAGTGTATATTACACTATAATACAGGAAGTGATTCATGAATGATGGAAAATGCAATCAAAACAAGTGGGATAATCTTTGCCTCGCTTCGCCGATTTATGGCACTACTAAGTTTTATTTGTTTAATGTTTAGCACAATTAATTTTATGGTTCCGTGTGGTATTTCGGCTGATAATCCCACTCCTAATGACCTTTGGAGTAATTATTGTACCGAAATAACAATCAATACTGGTGAAATAACTGAGATTAAAACTCCAGGAGAATTTGCTTTTGTAGCCTTGCAACTTGGCAATTATGCATCGTCAATTTCGAATTTTAATGATTCTCAATACAGATATTGCACATTTAAGCTGATGAATGACCTCGATATGGGAGCACATTATTGGCAACCAACATGCCTTCCCCCAGATGTAACATTTGATGGCAATGGCAAAACTATAAAAAATGTTATTATAGACGAATATAACATGAGTGGTATTATGGGTTTTTATTACAATCATTTTTATTTTGATCAAGTAACAGAACTGGATGAAAAATTTCGGTCACCTAATTTTGGATTATTTGGTACAGTAATAGGTTCTACTATAAGAAATTTAAGGCTTGAAGATCCAATTTTAGACATTTCTAGGTATTACAGCTCTTCTAAGAGTGGATCCTTTGGATCAAATTTTTCACCATGGGGCGGAGACATAAAACCGCTCTATGCCGGTGTGTTATGCGGTGTTGCTCTTCGTTCGCAAATATACAATGTGGAGATAAAAAATCCAAGGATTAGTGGTATATTTTCCGGTCTTTATAGCGTTCCAGTTTCGCCAAAAATTCCTAATGACCACATTGGATTTGCCATTGGTCATGTCGGCGCATCCAATGCCGGGTTAAACGGTAATCCTTCGGAATCTGCTGCTATGAGTGTGTTGTCTGCTGTTGATGTAATTGACGGAAAAATAAGTATCGATGATACTTGTCCAAATATGATCGTAAATAGTTTTTTTTCGAGTGAAACGAATTCTGCTTATGTGGGCGGAATAGCGGGTTCGTGTTATAGTAGTGGAATTTGTAGTTGTTCAGTCAAAGGGGATAGCGAAATAAAACTCAATAAGAGAGGACCATCTACTAATTATGTGGGTTATCCTAAAGAATGCTGGATTGATAAACTAAATGTAGGCGGAATAGTCGGTTACACCAGTTCCGATGAAACACCTGATTTAGGCACAGAAACTTGCGTATTGAACAACTTGTGCGTAACGGAATTTTCTATTGATGACGATATTGCAGAAATTCTTTATAAAGGAACAATTGCGGGAGAAGTGCGGAACGATTCCGTTGTCAATAACCTTTATATAGGTAGCGATAATGATCTTGATTTTTATCCTTTTCAAGGAAAGTTTGGACACATAGAAAATAAAAATGATGGCGATATTACCTTTCTAATAGATAACAATTTTTCGTACGAAGGTGCCAAAGAAGCATACGATGACGGTGTTTATGATAAATTAGGGGGAATATCTCCTTCTTCTGATGGAAATTCTGAAAATGATGGAGGTTTTTACAAATTACTGCAAGTTATCAGAGATCATAGTGGCATAGACCTTTTAAGTGACATGATGTTAACTTCATTTAGAGTTTGGGTTGCAGACGAAAATAGACCAGCATTGGGTGCATATTATTCTTACGCGGAAGAACCTGGTGTTTGGGTTGATAAACAAGGTGAAATCGTTGAATCGAGTAGTGAAATTTTAGAGAAGGAAAAAAACGGTGAAGTAACATATAAACCAAGCGTAGAATGGACAATCGGAAAGAAATATGGCTTAGCATCGCCCTCGAGTTCACTTTTTGCATCTTTCATAATATGGGCAGATGCCGGAATAACTAATATATTTAGTCCTGATACCGATTTATCATTAATTTATCCATATTTTTATTGGATAGCTAGCACTGATGAAGGCAAAACGTGGTATAAATTAGGTACTGATCCGGAAGGTGTATTTGTTCTTAAAAACGGTGATCCATATGAAATTACTGCCAATAGTGCAATGGATGGCGCAATGCTTAGAAGAGTTGCAGGAGCACCTGTAGGTCAGGACGGAAAGTACCTCGGCGAAGGTCATATAGGACTTTTACCAGATTCTTTATCAAATATAGTAACAATAAAAATTGCCAAAGAAGCAATATCTGAAATACCCAAAGAATCTGAAGAACCCGAAAATCTAATTTTTGATCAAACAGATCCGATAACAGGTGTACGCGTTACTTCAGATTTGGAAGCTTTCCCAGCAGGATCGGTTTTAAAGGTCGAACCACTTTATACCGGCACAAAGCAATATAACGAAGCTTATGAAAAATTGGATGATCAGTTCAAAAATAAAATGGAAAATATAATCATATATGATCTTTCAATCGCTGACGAAAAAGGCGAAGTATTAGATATAAGTGGTCCTGGGACAGAACGGACTTGTCATATACCGATTCCAGCTGGATTCGATGCTGACGAAGTACTTGCAATTTATGTTTCGGCTTTTTCTGATGAAATAAAAGCAGCGCAAACTTATCAAGATTCTAACGGGCAATGGTTCATAAAATTTGTAACTGATCACTTTTCACCTTTTGCGGTTTATGATCCATTAATCGTTAAAAATGAAGTGCAAAATCCGAAAACTTCAGATCGGATGAAATTAAAATTTATTTCGTTTGGTATAATTACAGTCTTATTTGTTGTTTCTGGAATAGCAATTTTAATTTTGTTGAAAAGAAAAGAAGATTATGAATATTAGACCTCTTTTGAAACTCATGATATAAGATCCTATCTAAGAACCTTTATTTGATTGGAGTAAAATCTAATTTTTGTGTCTAAAATGATTTTACGCTTGACATTCAAAAGATAAATATGATATATGAACAACTTGAACGAAAATTCGTATTAAGAGGTGTAAAAATTAAATGAGTAATCAATTTAAAGCCCCAAGTTGTGCGATGGCATTAATTTTTAGAAAAAATAAGAGTGAGGTTTTGTTGACAAAAAGACAAAATACAGGATATATGGATGATCTTTGGGACTGTACTGTATGTGGCCATGTCGAAGAAAATAATTCAATGAAAGATACCATAGTTATCGAGGCAAAGGAGGAGCTTGGAATAGAAGTTCTAAAAGAAGATTTGAAATTTGCTGCTTTTACGCATCTTCGTTCTGAAACTGCAGTTTATTTTTATGTTTATTTTGTGATAAAAGATTACAAAGGAAAAATTGAAATAAAAGAGCCAGAAAAATGTTCTGAACTTGAGTGGTTCAATGTTGAAGATCTCCCGAAAAATATGATAAAAGACCGGAGAAAAGCAATAAAGGAATATCTTAAAGGCAAAAATTATAATGAATTTGGTTGGGATTAGAGCCTTTATAGTCTAGGGTCCGATTGGATACAGGTTTTAAGTCTGTGTGAGGTGGTTTGCGGCGAGGTTTTGTTGAAAAAAAATAATAAATTTTTATTTAATCGAGTTTTTGCTTCTATTTTTTTTATATCTCTCGGAATTTCAGGTATAGCTATGATTTACTTTTATTGCATTTTGAGAGAAATAACGGTTTGTGATAAAGAACAAGAAAGTTCGTTCAAGTTAGAACTCGAAGAAGATAAAATGATTATAAATGTTCTCGTGCTTGGGGTTGACACTTTAGATACACAATTTAGAGGAAGAAGCGATTCCATTATGGTTTTGTCTTTAGATACTAGGCATAAAAAGATTAAAGCAACATCATTAATGCGTGACGTATTTGTAAAAATACCTAAAAAAAACATTAGAAAATCAAACCTTCAAAAAATGGAAAATTTCGCTTGGGATCGTTTGAACGCCGCTTATCCTATCGGAGGGTCAAGCTTAGCGATCGAAACCATTGAGCGTAATTTTGGAATTAAAATTGACAGATTCATTTCAATTGACTTTATTGGGTTTGAAAAAATTATTGATGCCGCCGGCGGGATCTCTTTAAATTTAACATCTTCTGAAGTTGCATTTATTAACAAAAACAGCAAAAACAGTAGTTTAAAAGGTTCTGGTGTTATGAAACTTAACGGAAATCAGGCTCTACAGTATGCCCGGGACAGAGACAGTATAGGCTCTGACTATGACCGCACTAAACGCCAGCGAGAGGTCGTTGCATCGGTTTTTAAGTCTTTTAAATCCGCTAACTTTGCTGAAATTACAAACGTTTTGCTTAATATGGCAAAATTTGTAAAAACTAATTTTAAAACGTATGAAATAATCAAACTTAGTAAAAATTCTTCGAAATATTTTAGTTTTGAAATTGAGAATTTCAGAATACCGACTGATGATAATGTTAAAAGCGCAACCATTGACGGAAAAGATGTATTGTTAATCAATGACTTTAAAAAATGCCGGAAGGATATTTCAAATTTTGTTTTTGAAGATATTAAATCAAGAGCAAATAAATAAGACATGACCTGGAATTATAGTACAGTACAAAACATAGGTCATGTCATAAAGAGGTTTACACTGAATTGGGGGAAGGCTCAAAATATTGAAAATCAGGCATTTTAACCCTTTTGAATACAGGTTCTTAATTTTTCAATTTGTTTTTCGTGTGCCTTGGGGCTTGTTTCTGATTTTCTTTTATACAATAAACGACTGACCCGGCGATAGTGGCAAAAACAAAAACGGCCGACCCCAATCCGATAAAAATCCCTTTAATATGGGAGTCTTCAATTATTGATCTTGATGGATTTTCTGGTTCCGGAGCCCCCAATGATTCGCCTCTTGCTATTTTTAAAGCCAATCTATAAATATCTAATGAAAGATCTTCAATATCACGTTTACTATTCGATCTAACTTCGTAAGAAGTGTACCAATTCTCAAATGATTTTTTATATTCATCATATTCACAAGTGCAGAGACACTTCCTATCAACATGAACATCTGATTCAAGAGGAGTGAGCGCGACAGTAATTTTTGCTTCAGAATTTTCCTTTTTGCACTCTTCGAGCCAGTAATTAATTTGTTCTTTTATATGTTCATTTTTATTTTGTCCTTCGGTAACTCCGACAAATAATACAACCACGTTGGCAATTTTCAAAAGCCTAGAAACAACCTCATCCCTTTGATCCCTACTTATTGTAGTATACCATGCTTGTACTTCCATTTCTGTTTCTGTTTTGCTTGTAATAACTGTTTTAAAGTCTATACCAACTATAGGAGGAAGTTTCTGGAAGTGAAATTGTCAAATTCAGTTACAATGAGTTTCAAGCTACAGAATCCTTAATATTATTATAGTATTCTTCTCTTTTTTTAAATGGCGGAACACCTCCGATTGCACTGCAAATCCTACGGT
>JAISBW010000058.1 GCA_031265995.1 Oscillospiraceae bacterium | reverse complement strand
CGTATAGAAATTCGTATATTTTTCAGGAATTCTGCTTCGAGCAGACGAATCTTTTCTAATTTCTTTTTCCCAAGACTTAATAAACGGAAGAAATTTATTTGCTGTTCTTATAAGTTCTTCTGGTTCGGCTATTGAATCCAGCTTGCCTTCATAATATTTAATCAAAACCCATTCCCTTTGAAAATAAGCACTCAAACCAAGCAAAGAAAGCACTCCGAACGATCCAAGTGCTCCAAAAGAAATTGAATGTTTTTGGCGAAGGCGTTGATCTCTGTCTTCCAAACGAGAATTATGGTTTGGCACAGCACCAGCATTGCCCGAAAAAACGGCCAAAGCGAGTAACATTGCTAAATTTTTATAGCATTTTAACTTTTAATAGTCGGATTATGTTCCCAAGACTTTGATATACGCGGATTCGCAAAGTCTATTAAAAGCTGAAGTGCTATAAATGTTATCTGAAAGTTGTTACTTCGCACTGTGTTAAAAATATATTTTGGTCATTTCTAAAATTTCGACATTTTTTTATAAAGAAATGTATTATCATAACTTGTGTTCGTTTTTTTATCACAAATTGTTTTTTTAAATGGTGGTATTATGGTCAATAGTAGTGTTGTTAATATAAGTACGAAAGATGATATTATGACTGCGGAACTTTTAGGCGAAATTGATCACCACACGGCGCGCTCTATGCGCGAATCAATCGACGCCGCTCTGGTAGTTTCCAGGCCAATTTTATTAAATTTAAATTTTAAAAATGTGAAATTCATGGATAGCTCCGGAATAGGATTAATTATGGGGAGATTTAAACTTGTTTCCTCGCTCGGGGGCAAACTTAAAGTTATAAATATTCCAAAACGGTTTGAAAGAATTATCAAGCTTTCGGGGCTTGGTGTGCTTGGTGTACTTGAAAAAGTTTGATAAAAATTTAGTGATTAGATTATAAATTGAATTTTAATATAGGGTGGTAAATTGTGAGTTTAAATAAATTGGATAATGAGATTAATGAAATGAATTTGAGTTTTCCCAGCAGATCTTGTAACGAATCGTTTGCGCGCGCGGCAATTGCCGCTTTCGTTGCCCAACTTGATCCAACAATTGATGAGTTAACCGATATTAAAACTGCTGTTTCCGAAGCGGTAACTAATTGCATTGCTCATGGCTATCAAAATGAAATTGGAGTAATTTACATAAGCACTAAAATCATGTTTAACGGGAAAATAATAATTAAAATAAAAGACAAAGGGGTTGGCATTGACGACGTAAAACAAGCTATGGAACCGCTTTTTACAACAGGTGGAAGTGAACGTTCAGGTCTTGGTTTTGCCGTTATGCAAAGTTTTATGGATAAAGTACGTGTTAGTTCCAACAAGGAAAAAGGCACGATTGTAACTTTTGAGAAATCTATAATAAGATCATCGAATCGCACGAAAAATATTTAATTGTTGTTAAAAATAGGTGGTCGCAGGGTGGTATGTGTCAATAAAAAAGAGGTTTATCCACAGATGTTTTCTTTGGATTCTAAGGAGAGAAATTTAAAAGTTGAAGAAAATTTAGGCCTAGTAAGGATGTGTGCGAGAAAATTCGAAATCAAAAATTTCGATTATGACGATATTTTTCAAGTCGGATGTGTTGGTTTAGTTAAAGCAGTTTCGAGATTTGATTGTAATAGAGGCATAAAGTTTTCCACATATGCAGTTCATGTTATTCTTGGAGAAATAAAACAATTTTTCAGAGAAAACGGTCAAATGAAGGTAAGCAGAAGTATTAAAGATTTGGCGCTTAGAATAAAAAAGGAATACAAAAGTTTTTTAAAATCTAACAAACGTGAACCAACCGTCGGTGAAATTTCCGAGCTGCTGGGAGTTAGCCGTGAAGAGGTGGCTGAAGCTATCGGTGCATCTAAAACCGCAATTTCACTTAGCCAAAAAAACAAAGACGGTTCAGCGGCTGATATGGAAATTCCAATCCAATCTGAGGATGAAGAAATTTCTAACCGTATCTCTGTACATAGTGCAATTAGTGAACTAAAATGCCTTGATAGAAAGCTCATATATCTGCGTTTTTTCAAATCAAAAACACAGATGGACTCGGCAAAACTTCTTGGTATGACGCAAGTTCAAGTTTCAAGGCGTGAAAAAGTAATTTTTAATATTCTTAAATCTAAGCTTAATTGAATATTTATATGAGTAGTATTTTTTCCAGCTGTATTTTTTAGAAAATGATCGGAGAAGATTGAGCAATGGTAAAATTAAGAACCTGTATTCAAAAGAGTAAATTCCAAATTTTCGAAGAATTTTTCTTCAAAACAAGGAAAAAAGCACAGTGAATACTTTATGTATTCTGAGCATTTTTTGACAAAATTTTGAAAAAAATTATTGAAAATTAGGTATTTTAATTCTTTTGAATACATGTTCTTAATTTCATTCGCTTGGAGCTTGTCTAATATCTTCAAAATAGCACATATTTTAGTTAAAATTTAAAAATTTTGCATTGCTCGTTAGTTAAATACGCTAATATTCGCCAGTATTTGCCTTCTTCTCGCTTTAAATTTCAAAAATTTTATCATAAAATCTGTACTACCTTAAAGATATTAGACAGGATCTTAGGAGATTGTATGAAAAAACAAGATTTTTTAAAAGTTATTTCTAATAATCTTATTGCGAAAAATATATTTAAAATGTGCCTGGTTTGTGGTTGCGATCTGGAATTTATTCCCGGGCAATTTTTAAATATAAAAATTGACGGGTTTTATCTTCGGCGCCCGATGAGTATTTGTGATTTTGAAAACGGAATAATTACAATTGTTTATAAAATCGTTGGAAAAGGAACGGAAGCGCTTTCTAAAATTAGTAAAGGAAATAAACTTGATGTTATTTTCCCTCTTGGTAATGGATTTGATATTAAAAAATCTTACGATAACATAACTATTATCGGCGGGGGGGTTGGTTTAGCTCCGCTTTATTTTTTGTTTAAAACTTTAAAAAAGATGAATAAAAAAGTTATAGTTTACGCAGGATTTAGAACCTTGAGTGAAATTTTTTTTGAAGAAGAATTTTCCAGTATTGGTGAATTTATTATATCAACTCAAGATGGAACAAAAGGAAATAAAGGTTTAATTATTGATATATTAGATAAAGATTGTGACTATTATTTTACTTGTGGACCTGCTCTTATGATGGAATCAGTTAGAAAAATTCTCGGTCAAAACGGTCAATTTTTACTTGAAGAACGTATGGCCTGCGGTTTCGGCGCTTGTATGAGTTGTGTTTGCAAGACCAAATTTGGTGCTAAAAGAGTTTGTAAGGAAGGTCCAGTGTTTTTTGCAAATGAATTTTAGTTAGATTTTATTTAATAAATACATATTTTTAAAATTAAATGTGCCGTAATATATAATGAATTGGTGAAATAAATGAATAATATACTTAACGTTAACCTAGGAAATTGGCGGCTTGATAATCCAGTAATTCCTGCAAGCGGAACTTTTGGATATGAGTTTTCTCAATGGTACGACATAAATATTTTGGGAAGTATTTCTCTAAAGACCACTACCCGTGAGCCTCGTTTCGGAAATTCAACTCCGCGTGTGGCAGAATGTGTCGGCGGTATGCTAAATTCTATAGGATTGCAGAATCCTGGTATAGAAAAAGTTATTTCTGAGGAAATTCCAAAATTTAAAAAAAATTTTAATAAAAAGATTATTGCAAGCGTTGGCGGAAATAGCATAGAAGATTACGTTTTTGTCTCTAAAATGTTTGATTCAATGGAAGAAGTTGAAATTCTTGAAATAAATTTAAGCTGTCCAAATGTTAAAAACGGAGGAATGTCTTTTGGTTTGGATGAAAAAACTGTTTATCATATTTGTGAAAAAATAAAAAATAGTTGCAAGAAAAAAATTTATATAAAGCTTTCTCCTAATGTTACAGATATAGTTAGTATAGCAAAATCTGCCGAGCTTTCCGGCGCAGACGGTCTTGTTTTAGTTAATACGCTTTTAGGAATCGCCATTGATGCTTGCAGCGGTAAACCTATTATTTCAAACATTTTTGCGGGTTTTTCCGGTCCGGCTATAAAACCTATTGCATTAAGGATGGTTTATCAAGTTTTTAAAAATGTTAAAATTCCAATTATAGGATGCGGTGGAATTCGTAATGCCGATGATGTTATTGAGTTTATGTCCGCTGGCGCTTCAGCTGTGCAAATAGGTTCAGCAAACTTAGTCAATCCGTTTTCGTGCAAAAACATTATAGACGATCTACCTAAAAAGATGAAAAAATATGGTATTCAAAAAATTGAAGAAATAATCGGGAGATCGCATTGTATTTGATTATGATTTTTAAAGAGTATTAATAAATTAAATTAATATGTAAATTTAATATCGTTATTTTCAAATAAATTTTGCTAATTTTCCTTTCAAATTCCTTGATTGGCATCAGCCAAGCAACGTAATTTTCAGTAAAAAATTATCCAAAATTTTATTTAAAACTGACATTCCGAGTCTATGAGAACAGATTCTAAAATAATTTTTATAATTTAAGCTATTGCGCTTATCATTTTTAGGTAACTATTTATAAAACAATCAATTTCTCCATTCATAACTGCAGAAACATTTCCTACTTCTGTGTTTGTGCGGTGATCCTTAACAAGAGTATAAGGCATAAAAGTATATGATCTTATTTGTGATCCCCATGCTATTTCTTTTTGTATGCCTTTAATATCTTCTATTTTTTCAAGCTTTTCACGTTCTTTTATCTCTAAAAGCTTTGATTTTAAGGTTTTCATAGCGGTTTCTTTGTTTTGTATCTGACTTCTTTCATTTTGGCAAGTTACTACTATACCTGTTGGAATATGAGTGATCCTAACAGCGGAAGAAGTTTTATTCACATGCTGGCCGCCGGCTCCACTGGCACGAAAAACGTCCGTTCTTAGGTCATCGGGAGAAATTACTAACTCGATTTTATCATCAATTTCCGGTATAACTTCAGCCGCGGCAAATGATGTATGGCGTCTTCCCGAAGAATCAAAAGGCGAAACACGCACCAAACGATGGACACCAGCCTCGCTTTTTAGTAGCCCATAAGCGTTTTCTCCTTTAACCAAAACAGAAACACTTTTGAATCCGGTTTCTTCTCCTTCTGTGAAATCTAACATTGTGGCTTTCATCTTATTTTTTTCTGACCATCGCAAATACATTCTAAAAAGCATTTCAACCCAATCTTGGGCTTCTGTCCCGCCTGCCCCGGCGTGCAGGGACAGAATAGCATTATTTAAATCGTGTTCCCCATTTAAAAGTGCGGCAACCGTTTGAGATTCTAATTTTTCAGAAATATCTTTTGCCGTTTTTTTCATTTCTTCAAAAATCGTAACGTCTTTTTCATCATCACAAAACTCAGCAAGCTCAGATAAATCTTTAAATTCATTTTCTAATTCAATATAATTTTCAAGTTTTTTTTTAATTTTTTTTAACTTTTCAAAAACTTCTGTGGAATTCTCGCGGTCTTTCCAAAATTCTTCAGAAGAAATTTCTTTTTCTAATTCTCTTAATTTTTCCGATGAACCTTCAACATCAACAGCTTGACGCAGATTCTCAAGTTTAGGGCGAAGCTCTCCCAAAAAATATTTTAAATTCTCTAATTCTAACGGCAAATTAAAACCGCCTTAAAGATTTTTCCATTCTACTTATAGTTTCTTCTTTGCCCAGTATATCTAAAATTTCTACTGCTCCCCCTGGGGTAACTGCTTTGCCCGAAACCGAAACACGTACGCACCACATAACCGCAGCGCTTTTTAAATTTATTAATTTTGCGGCTGTGCAAAGACTTTCTCGGATTTCATCAAATGACCAATTTTTTAAATTTTTCAAAATCTTAATTGAATTTTCCAAAATAAAAGGAACATTTTCAATCGTTGTTTTACTTTTTTTATTAAAAAACAATTCTTTTTCAAATTCTGGCATTTCACAAAAAAAATCAATCAATTTTGGTATATCCGAAAGCTTTTCAACGCGCTGATGAAGAATCTTTGCAATTTTTATTTTATCAAACTTTATTTCTTCAAATGAATTCTCTTTAAAGTAATTTTCTATTATCTCGGCAAATTCTTCTTCAGTTTTAAGTCTTATATGCTCGCTATTCATCCATAAAAGTTTTGCGTAATCAAAAATAGCGGAAGATTTTCCAATTCTCTCAATCGAAAATTCCTTTACTAGTTCCTCAAGAGTAAAAATTTCTCGATTTTGCTCCGGACACCATCCTAAGAAAGCTATATAATTTAAAATTGATTCAGGCAGAAAACCTTCTTTAATCAAGTCTTGGAAACTTACCGATCCTGCGCGTTTTGAAAGTTTAGTTATGCTACCGTCGGGGTTTTTGCCCATAATAAGCGGAAGATGAACGTACTTAGGAACATCCCATCCGAACGCTTCATAAAGAAGATTATATTTAGGGGTCGAAGAAAGGTATTCACAGCCTCTTACAACGTGTGTAATCTGCATTTCGTGATCGTCAACAACATTTGCAAAATTATAAGTAGGAAATCCATCTGATTTTAATAAAATATTGTCTTCAATTTCGCTGTTTTCAACAGTTATAGTGCCAAAAACCATATCTTGGAAGGTAGTTTTCCCTTTCAAGGGCACTTTTTGCCTCACAACAAATTTTTTGTTTTCTGACAAAAGATGTGAAACATCTGATTCCGAAAGATTTCGGCAACGCCTATCGTATCCATGAAAACCTTCTTGGCGCAAAATTTCGGTTTCTTCAGATATATATTTTCCACAAAAACAACGGTAAGCTTTGCCAATCCTTATAAGTAAAGAAGCTTTTTTACGATAAATTTCTTTTCGCTGGCTTTGAATATAGGGCGCATGCGGACCGCCAACATCCGGCCCCTCATCATATTTCATACCTACCAGTTTTAAAGTCTCATAAACAACATTTTCGGCATTCTTAACTAAACGAGATTGATCAGTATCCTCAATTCTTAAAACAAATTTCCCGCCTTTTGATTTTGCTATCAAATATTCATAAAGAGCGGACCTTAAATTTCCTATGTGCATAAACCCAGTAGGGCTTGGAGCAAACCTTGTTCTTATTTCAGATTCCATTAAGACCCCTTAAACCAAAAGTTAAATTTCCAATCTGTCTGAATCAACAGTCATCAGCCATGATTCTATCACTATCAAAAGCTATAAACAAGGTAGATAGCGTTCTAAACACGGCAAACGCATCAGGTAACAAAAATGTAACCAAAAGATTTAAATATATCATGTAATCGCTCTGTCGGAGTGATTATTTTGATTAAAATTAAATTATCAAATTTATTGAAAAATACTGATATTAACGGCAAACTTCAGCAATGTAAAGTACTACATAAATTTAATGAATACGACTTTAAAATGATTTTTTTATATCCATATTTTCCTGATTTAAATCCTAATTGAAAATTTTTGGGCTAATCTTAAAAATTATTTGCTTAATTATTCCCGCGATTTTAAAACTAATCAAGAGACCATTATGAACTTTTTTGAAGACGCATAGCTATATAATATGAATTTTAATTTTTTTAATCTTCAGTTTGCGAATCATTAATTACTTGCTCAATCTTTTCGAGTAAAATTCTATCATTTTCAGGATGTCTCACTATACAAAAATGTTCGGGAACCGTGAAATAAAAAGGTATTTGCAGCTCCTTATAAACTTCTATAAATGTTCTTATATCCAAATGTCCGAATTCTTCAATTTTTGAAGTTTCATTGGTCATTGTATTTCTAATAGCCATACCTACAATTGAGTCTCCTAAACTATTTACATACGCTTGTAAGGGTGTTTTTACTGATAATTTTAACATATTGTTTTTTTTCATTTTGAAAAAACCAATACCAGCAGAAAGATCTGCAATTAACCACTCTCCTGACTCATTTCTATACAAATTACTAAAATGTTTATTTCCGTCTTTAAGAAGAATAATAGTTTGATAATTCTCAAATCCTAATTCTTGTAATTTAAAATAAACAGCCACACAACCAAACCTGCAATTACCACGCCCAAACTTTTCTAAAGCTTCTTTATACATTCTCTGTAAAGGCAGACCAGCGATATCATGGGTTTTGTTAAGTTTATCGAACATATCTGACCATTCGTCTGATTTTTCATCCCATAATTTTTGAGATGAGCAAAGTTTATGAAAATACTCTGAAAGTTTATTTCTTTCTGTTAGACCAGGATATGCAAAAGCAGCACAAGATAAAATTATTACATCTAAAATCGCAACAGCAAAAAATCTTTTTAACCCTTTCATGATTCCTACAAAATAATATGATTGCTAAGACTGTTAAAAAACTTAGCTCTGTTTTAACATATCATATAATTTTAATTTTGTCAACACTTGACTTCAGTATTACCTAAATATATAATTTAGGTATGCCCAATGTATGAGGGTGATGATTTTAGGCAAAAAAATGGGTCGGCCGACTGATAATCCTAAACCTTATCGCTTTACCGTTAAATACGATGAAGGATACAATCAAATTTTAAGAACCCGTATTCAGTAAAAATCGAATATATGATATAACACTGACATGAGATATTTAACAGATTTAACAAACGAACAATGGAAGATGATAAAAGATTTTTTTGTTGTTCACATTTTGTTGTTCACATAAGGAAAGAACTTACAAAAACATAGCAAAAGATCGCTTGTAAATGCGGTAATTTATGTTATTAAAACTAGCTGTCAATGAGAGGGGGCTTATTCCGAATGATTTTCCGCCGTATCCAACAGTTTGGTCTTTTTACAAAAGGGATAAAAAAGGAGTGTGTGCAGACGCCGGTTATCGAGGAACCTTTGTCGATTTTGTCAAAACAAAATACGGAGAAGACATTGAGATTTCAGAAAAAATAAAACCGAAAGAATGGAAAATTTTGCCGAAAAGATGACACGTTGAACGTAATTTTGCTTGGCTTAATCATTTGCGCAGACTTTCCAAATATTATGAAATTTTAATTTCTTCATCAGAAAACATGGTAACAATCTCTCGTATTCATACGCTTTTAAAACGTTACTGAATACGGGTTCTTAAAGCTAAGCGTCTTGAAGAAAGTACGTATACGGTAAAATACAAATTGTATAGTTTGGATTTTAAAATAATAACAGGACGCTACCGTAGACTTTTTTAAAGACGCTTAACTATAGCAATAGGAATTGACTTAAATGGTTAACATGTGGATTGGCGAAAATGAAAGCGCGAAATTTTGGCTCTCCACAATGAATGAAATTAAAAATCGAGGAACAGACGGTGTTTTAATTGCTTGTATTGATGGTCTGACAGGTTTTACGGATGCGATTTCCGCCGTTTACCCCAAAACTGAAATTCAAAAGTGTGTCATCCATCAAATTCGCAATTCTACCAGGTTTGTAAGCTGTAAAGAATTAATGACCTAAGGATCTGATGAAAGACTTGAAGACCGTTTGCACTGCTCCAGATCGATGAAAAATGGAGAAAGAACCCTAAAATCAGTGAGCACTATTATAATTTTATAATTTATTCTCACGCTGATTTTCGGACTTTGCGCAAAATTTGGGATATACTCAACAAATTCTTAAAGATTTGTTTAAAACTTCAAGACACCGTTGATCTTTGATTTCGCTTACTTGAGTTCTCGTTTTTTATACCGCATTTAAAACCAAAACAAAATTTTTCGTTAACTCTTGCTAAAAATTTTTCAATTTCAGCAATAGCTATAGGCAATAACGAAAGCGGTAAAACTATCATCCACTGTGAAAAGTTCATGCATTCAGTTTTAAAAAGTGTATTAAACTGAGGCACAATTGTTACAATTATTTGCAAAAATACACAAAAAAATGTTGCCCAAATTAATTTAATATTGCCAAAAATGTTTGTTTTGAAAATAGATTTTTCACTTCTTACATTAAAGACATGAGCTAATTGCGAAAGCCCGAGTGTTACAAATGCCATTGTACGGCCGGAAATTGGATCCAAAGAATTTGAATCAAACAGTTTAATTCCTAAAATAAACGCTATTATAGCTATCACGCCAATAAAACAACCTTCAATAACCATGTTATAGCCAAATCTGCCTGAAATTAGACTTTTCTTTGAATTTATAGGCTTTCTTTTCATTATTCCTTTTTCAACGGGTTCCATTACAAGAGCCAAAGCAGGAAATGAATCGGTTACAAAATTTATCCATAATAGCTGAATTGCAAGCAAAGGAGTCGGCAAGTGCATCAAAAACGCAAGAAAAACAAGAATTATTTCCCCGATGTTTGTTGAAATAAGAAAATGCACAGTCTTTTTTATATTATCGTAAATACCCCGCCCTTGCCGAATAGCTTCAACTATACTGGAAAAATTATCGTCTGTAAAAATCATATCTGAAGCCGATTTTGCTACATCTGTTCCCGAAAGCCCCATTGCACAGCCAATATCTGAAACTCTTAAGGCAGGCGCGTCGTTTACACCGTCGCCGCTCATGGCAACGACTGCTCCTTTAGATTGAAAAGCTTTTACTATTTTAACTTTATGTTCAGGAGACACTCTTGCGAAAACAGAATAAGAAAAAATATTTTTTTCAAGTGTTTTTTGTTCGATTTCATTAAGTTCTTTTCCAGTTATTATTGAATTTTCAGAACTCATAATTCCTAATTCTTTAGCAATAGCCTTGGCGGTCAGAACATGGTCTCCCGTTACCATAACTGGTTTAATTCCAGCTTCAAGGCATTCTTTTACCGCTTGTTTTGCCTCTGGTCTCGGAGGATCAGTTATACCTATAAGCCCCGTAAAAACCAAATTATTTTCTGATAAATCTTGATTATTATTATCTTTATAAGCAATCGCCAAAACTCTCAGAGCACGTGACGCCATAGATTCATAATTTTTCTTTATTTGTTTGCGTATGCAATCGTCCATTAAACAAACTTTATTATTGAATTCAATGTTTTTTTTAGGTTCGGAATCTCCAATGTAATAACTACACATTTTTAAAAGTACATCGGGCGCGCCTTTGACAATAGTTTTGTATCCTATTTTTGTTTTATGAACGGTTGTCATTATTTTCTTTACTGGATCAAACGGTACTTCTTTTACTCGTATAAAAATTTTTTCAAGTTTTGTTTTTTCCTTTCCAATTTTTATTGCCGCTTCCAGAAGCGCTTTTTCAGTTGGCTCGCCAAATATATTTGTTCCTTTTTGTTTAGCATTATTGCAAATTGCCGCATATGAAAGTATTTCCTCGGCCTGACTGCCACCAAACGGTAAATTCTTTTTAATACCGCAAATTTCCGTAACAGTCATTTTATTTTGTGTAAGAGTTCCAGTTTTGTCCGTACAAATAATGGTTGCTCCGCCAAGAGTTTCGACTGCGGGCAAACGGCGCACTATGGCATGTTTTTTTGCCATATTTTTCACGCCTGAAGCAAGCGCAATTGTAACAATCATCGGCAAACCTTCAGGGATAGCCGCTACGGCAAGGCTTATTGCTATTATAAACATCTCCAGTGGTTGCAAGCGCTGAAATAATCCAAGTATAAAGATTATGACGCAAATTACTATAGTTATAATGCTTAAACTTTTTCCGGTTTCCGAAAGTCTTATCTGAAGTGGAGTTTGCGGAGGCTGCCCGCGGTTTATCATTCCAGCTATTTTACCTATTTGAGTATTCATACCTGTTTCGGTTACAACAGCGACCGCACGTCCGGAAGTTATGAAACTGGCGGTGAAAATCATATTTTCTTTACCGTTTTCGTTTTTCGAAACAGGCACAGATTCACCGGTTAAAATCGATTCTTCTGCATAAAGCTCTCGGGATTTTATTATTCTTGCGTCCGCGCATACTTTATCTCCCGTCTCAAGAACAAGAATATCTCCTGGAACAATATCTTCAGAGCAAATATTTTGCTCGCGCCCATCACGAATTACTTTTGCCTTTGATACTGAAAGTTTTTTTAAAGAATCTATAGCTTTTTGAGCTTGATTCTCCTGCACAACTCCTATAATGGCATTAAAAATAACAATCGTAAGGATTATAATTGAATCCACATAATCATTATTTTTATTTATAAAAGAAACAATAAACGAAATTCCCGCTGCGATAAATAACGTTATTACCATAAAATCTGAAAATTGTTCCAGAATTTTTTTTAAAAAATTTGATTTTTTCGGATCGTTTAATAGATTTTTACCAAATTTTTCACGTCTGATTCTTACTTCTCTTAAATTTAATCCTTTTTCTTTGTCCGTGTTTAAATTCTTAAGTATTTCTTCAACATAAAGTTTTTTTTGATCCAAAATTATCAACTCCAAAATTCCGTGTTTTTTTAAATAAAAACAAAATTAGATTTTATTTTAATTAAATTTTATATTAAAAATTCAATCGATTTGCCCTTTGCATATGAAAGGATATGTTTGGGAGATACAACAATAGACCTCAAACACTACGAGATTACTTAGAACCTGTATTTGAAAGGATCAAAATACCTAATTTTCAATAATTTTTTTCAAAATTTTGTCAAAAATACTCAGAATACATAAAGTATTCATTGTGCTTTTTTCTCATTTTGAAGAAAAATTCTTTTAAAATTTGGAATTTGCTTTTTTGAATACAGGTTTTATTTATAATAAATTTTAAATTTTATTGCTTGAATTATGTAAGTTATAAGTTCTAATAAATAATTCCATTCCTTTGTTTTTCTAAAATAATATTGTTTCTTAATCTAGAAACCGCAATGTTTGAAATTTCGTTAAAATTTACGGAACGAATGTATGATTTGACGATTTCTTCGACTTCCGTTTTAGTAAGAAAATTTTTTAAATTTTCTTTTTTAGAAGAAGAATAACCTGGCAAATTTTTTGTCGGTCTTCTAATTTCTGTTTTGTTAAAATTTTCGCTTTGTTTATTAATCCGGTGAACTGTTTCATCATTTGTTTGTTTCTGTTTTAAAATTTTATCTAAATTTAAATTTTTTTTATAGACTATGCTGGAAATAACAGATTTTTCATCATCAAAAATAGATTCTGCAAAACTTTTTTTATGCAAGGTTATAGGTATGAACGAATCTAAAATATCATTATAATGAACAAAATTTTTATCTTTTATATCAATATAATTTATATTTTTTTTCTCTTTTCTAGTAATTTTATTTTTAAAATAAGACAAAAAATTATCAAAACTAAAGCTTAAAATTTTATTTTTGTTTATTTTTTCGAACATTTTATTTTTATAATTTGAAAATTTAAAAAAATTCTTTTTTATCTCAAACACTTCAGACTTGACCGGAAAATCAGAAATTTTATTTTGAATTTTTTCGGATAAAAAGGACACATTTGAAAGTTTTTCAAAATAAAACTTATTTAAATTAAGAAAAGTTTTAGATTTCTTACTAAGAAGCATATTTGATAAATTAAGATTCTTAGAAAAATACTCTTTCTCAGTAAA
>JAISBW010000056.1 GCA_031265995.1 Oscillospiraceae bacterium | reverse complement strand
GTAGGATTTGCAGTGCAATCGGAGGTGTTCCGCCATTTAAAAAAAGAGAAGAATACTATAATAATATTAAGGATTCTGTAGCTTGAAACTCATTGTAACTGAATTTGACAATTTCATATAAAAAAGAACACTTTTGCAACAAATATTCAAAACTTATTGCAATTTAGAGAAAAAATTTATAAAATTAAAACCTGTATTCAAAAGGGCAAACTCCAAATCTTCGAAGAATTTTTCTTCAAAATTAAAAAAAGTATAATAAATACTTTATGTATTCTGAGCATTTTTGGCAAAATTTTGAAAAAAATTATTTAAAATTGGGTATTTTGATCCTTTTGAATACAAGTTCTAATATATTTAACAAAAAAATATTTCGTAAATTTTGGATTATTCTTGTTTTCTCTTATGAATTCAAGTTGATATCCGCATTTTTTGTAAAATTCGAACGCTTGAAATTGATATGTAGTTAAACTGATTGTCTCAAATTCTTTATCTTCATAAAAACCTTCTAATTTTTCAATTAATTTTCTGCCGATTCCTTCACCTCTAAATTGTTCAAGCACAATTATTTCATCTATATTAATTTCTGTATAAAACACTCTTCCGCTTAATATCCCAACTATTGTGTTATATTTTTCCGCAACAATATTAAACTGCTTAAAATTTGCTGTTACCCCATTTTTCGCTTCATATTTTTTAAATTCAAAAGACACAAACTCCGCCAATTCAGGATTTGCATTTTCTAAATACTTAATTTTTAACATAAATTTCCCTATTTTAAAACTTTATTTTTTTGCCCAGTGTTCCATATTAACTTTAAGCAAACAATTACCCACCAATAACGGTATCAGAAATTTTTTTCACATTCCCATGAAGTTTTGCTAAAAAAGGAGTAAAACCTTTGAATGCAAGAGGGCTAATTTTGACCTTAAACGAAACCAACATTTTAATTGTTTCCTCTTTTATAGATAAAACCATTTCATCAAACATATCAAAACCTTCGAGTCGATAATCCACAACAGGGTCACGTTGAGCATAAGCGCGGAGGTTTATGCCTCTTTTAAGTTCTTCCATGGCGTCCATATGATCCATCCATTTTTTGTCAACACATTCAAGCAATACACCACGTTCCAGTTCGCGCATCGCATCTTCGCCAATTAGTTCTTCTTGTTTTTTATATGCTGATCTGCACTTTTCCTCAATAAATTCTGTTATTGTTTTAATATTTTGTTGTGTTAATTCCTCATCGGTAAATTTTAAATCGTTTCGATCTAGAACCCAACCCAAGTAATAATCTCTTAAACCTTCAAGATTCCATGATTCTTTATTCTCCGCAAGAGATAAGAACCTAATAACAACCGCAGATACTGTCTGGCCAAACATTTTCATAACATTATCGTGAATATCCTCGCCTTCGATGACTTTATTGCGCTGGCTGTAAATAATCTCGCGCTGGCGATTTAAAACATCATCATATTGTAATACGTTCTTACGTAAAGCAAAGTTGTGAGATTCTATTCTTTTTTGTGCCTTTTCAATAGATTTAGTTAAAATTTTGGCCTCAAGAGGTACGTTTTCGTCCATATTAAGTCTTGACATCACCGCCGACATCCTTTCTCCGCCAAAAATTCTTACTAAATCATCTTCTAAAGAAAGAAAAAACCGGCTCTTGCCTGGATCGCCTTGTCTTCCTGAACGTCCGCGTAGCTGGTTATCAATTCTGCGCGATTCATGTCGCTCAGTCCCAATTATATAAAGCCCGCCGGCATCACGAACTTTATTGCTTAACGGCTTGAGTTCATTTTTATATTGCGTCAAAAGTTCTCTGTATTTTGCTCTTATCTCTAAAATTTCTTTATCTCCAGTTATAGAACAACTTACCGCCTCGTTAACCATTTCCGGTGTCATTCCGATTCGGCGAAGCTCAGCTTTGGCCATATATTCGGCATTACCGCCAAGCACTATATCTGTTCCACGCCCTGCCATATTTGTTGCAATTGTAATCGAATCTTTTTGTCCTGCTTGCGCAACGATTTCAGCCTCGCGTTCATGATATTTTGCGTTAAGAACTTTATGACCAACGCTTTTTTCTTTAAGCATAGAACTAAGAACCTCAGATTTTTCAATAGACGCAGTACCAATAAGCATAGGCTGACCGTTCTTGCGTGCGTTCTCAATCTCTTCGATGACTGCCTTGAATTTGGCGCGCTCCGTTTTATAAACCAAATCCGGCTCATCCGTACGAACAATAGGCTTATTGGGAGGTATCTCGACGACGTCCAGTTTATAAATTTCTCTAAATTCCTCTTCCTCAGTAACTGCGGTTCCGGTTGTTCCCGAAAGCTTATCATAAAGCCTGAAATAATTTTGGAATGTAATTGACGCCAAAGTTTTAGATTCTTTTTCTATTTTTACATCTTCTTTTGCTTCAATAGCTTGATGCAAACCTTCATTATATCTTCGCCCGTGCATAATACGGCCAGTGAATTCATCAACAATCATAACTTGATCGTCACGGAGAACATAATCTATATCACGCATCATAACACCATGAGCTTTTATAGCCTGATTAATATGATGTTGGATTGTAACATTTTCAAAATCGGCAAGATTTTCAATACTAAAAAATTTTTCCGCTTTTTTAATCCCTGCCGGAGTAAGCGTTGCGGTTTTAGCTTTTTCATCTACGACATAATCACAATCGGAAAAAATCTCATCGTTATCCAGCCTTGAATCAAGCTCCGCGACTTTTATCCTTCTTAGTCCTCTCACGAATCTATCCGCTATGGTGTAAAGTTCTGTTGATTTATCGCCTTCACCTGAAATAATAAGCGGAGTTCTCGCCTCATCTATGAGTATTGAATCAACCTCGTCTACAATGGCAAAATAATGACTTCTTTGTGATTTGTATTCTTTCTTGCTTACCATGTTATCCCGGAGATAGTCAAAACCAAATTCATTATTCGTTCCGTAAGTAATGTCCGCA
Organism: Oscillospiraceae bacterium; assembly: GCA_031265995.1. GTDB lineage: Bacteria > Bacillota > Clostridia > Oscillospirales > Acutalibacteraceae > Improbicoccus. The sequence continues at coordinate 5,756 of JAISBW010000056.1, read as the reverse complement.
GCATACGCTAGCCGCCTTTCGTTCTTATTTAAATCATGGCATATAACCCCTGTGCTAATACCCAAAAAGTTATAAAGTTTGCTCATATTTTCACAATCACGTTTTGCAAGATAATCATTTACCGTTACAACATGAACTCCAAGACCAGTCAAAGCGTTTAAATAAGCAGGTAGCGTCACCATAAGCGTTTTGCCTTCTCCGGTTTTCATTTCAGCTATTCTGCCTTGATGTAGAACAATTCCGCCTATTATTTGAACTGGAAAATGGCGCATGCCTAAAGTCCTATCTGAAGCTTCGACACACAAGGCGAAGGCGTCAGGCAAAATTTCATCAAGCATTTCGCCCATTTTTAAACGTTCTTTCAAAACATGTGTTTGCGCCGTTAATTCCTCATCAGACATATTAAGATACTTAGATTCGTTTGCTTGAATTGCCGCCAAAATTGGGCGCACACGTTTAAGTTCTCGTTTGCTATAATTCCCAAACAAAAATTTTAAAATATTCATTCTTTCGCCCCCTCATGTTTATTTCATCATAACTAAATACAAAAGCCTAAAAACCGCGCATTAAAAACGTCAAAAAACACCAACACATTAAGGGATTTTATCACATTTCTTTTTTAGAATCAAGATGGGCTTTAAAAGAAGAACGCCAAAAAATGTTGGACCTGCCCTAAAACAAATTTTTTTGTTAATTTCGTTGTCATTGGCAATGCTCGAATTATCCGATAATTTTTACCCCGGAGGCCAATCTAGTTCTCTGCCGGCCAAAATATGAAAATGCATATGCATTACACTTTGCCCCGCATTAACTCCTGTGTTACTTACGACTCGATATCCGTTATGACAAAATTTTAATGCAATCTTAGATATATTTCCGAATATTCTTGCTAAAACATCACTATTTTTTTCATTAATTTCACTTGTAGAAGCGATATGAATTTTAGGTATAATTAAAAAATGAATTGGAGCAACAGGATTTAAATCTTTAAAACAGATCGTCAAATCATCTTCAAAAATTATTTCGGATTTAATTTCTTTCTTAGAAATTTTGCAAAAAATACAATCCATAAAAAGTTTGTTAACTCCTATTTAATCATCAAATTTAGCTGAAAATTCTTTGGTATTTTCGTTAAAATCAATGCTAACAGTTCTTCCTTTGGCCTTTTCTAATTTTTCTTTCTTTATTGTTGAAACTATCGAAGAATTAATCAAAGGAATTATGGTAAGATCAATTGAACGTGCTCCTTGCTTTAATTCTTCAATCCAAGCTACACTTTTTTCAATAACTGAATCAGTAATTTTTACATGTATTCCGGAAACCTCCATCCAATATCCTATGGAACTTAACGAAAGATGTTGCCTAAAAATTTTTTCATAATCTTTTTTTTCAAGAAATCCGAATTCAACAAATCTCATTCTATTTACAAGTGATTTATCATGTCTAATGTATGTGCGCGAACCATCATCAGTTATTTTTTCCTCTTCACCTGTGGTATTTCGAGGTGGGAAATTATTAATAATCATTGGTCTTTCATTTGAAGTTATAATAAAAACAGTTCCCGAACAATCGGTGCTTTCTCCATTTCTTCCTGGTATTTTTCCTTGATCTATTATGCTTCTGAGAATTTCATCAGTATCTGGAGTGCAAAATTTATCGTATTCATCTATAATTACAACCCCTTTTGGATTATTTTTAACATATTGCACAATACTTGAATCTTGTTTCTCTTCTCCTCCGTAATAATTTCTGCTGCTGTAACCACCGAATATTTGCTCGACAACAGATTTTCCGCTTGCTTTATCTACCGAGGATGAAGAAATTTTAAACGGCGGAGCTGTTGTTTCTGAAAAGGCCGCGTCAAGCTCATTGGCCATTATAGACTTACCCACACCTGATGGTCCAGTAAAATAAAGAATGTCTCCTTTTTCATATTTTTTACCCATTCTTTTAGCTAAATCTTTTTGAATAAGTATATCATACATGTGACTTCTAATCTGTGCTTTAGCTTTTTCTTGGCCTCTAATACCATTAAAAACAAAATCTAATTGAGAGAGCAACTCGTTTACTGGAGGCATTTCTCGCTTTCTTGTTTCAAGTTTTTCCCTTATACGATTTCCCATTCTAAGAAGACTATTCGCTGAATATTCAACACCGGCTATATCGCCCACTGTTTTTGCGAATGAAGCAAATTTGCTCGTGAGTGTCGTTATCACAGTCCCAATAGAAATTAAAGGGATAAAAAGATCCCTAACGTATTTTGTTGGAATACTAAGGGCATTTATATTTTCAGCATCATCCAAAAATTTTCCAAGCATGACTTTATATTGATTCGAACCACCCGTACCATCCTTTTTAATATCTTCTGCTATTGTTTTTCTTATTTGTTCTAAACTTTCTGTTCTCTCAAATTTTACGCTGACCAAGTCTTCGGTTTTTTTAAATAAAAAATTCCTTTGAGCTATTACGGTATACTTAGAAAAAAGCTTAGAAATTATAACAGCCCCGCCAAGCATAGCGGCGGAACCTACACAAACTTTCAAGGATTTTTCAATTACTTCGCCGTATTCTTGCCAAAAATCGACAGCGCTTTTTTTTAAAGAAGCCAAAAGACCCGGTTTATCTTTTTTTTCTTTTTCTTCAGGATCCCCGCTTTTTGAGGTTTCGCTTGTGGATTTTACCGCTTTAGCTAAATCACGTTTTTGACGATTGGCGGTGTTTCTTAAAGCACCGGCAGAATCTCCAGCGAAAGGAAAAATCGACGTAAGTGCGGCCAAAGAACCTGCAGCAAATTTTGTTTTCCAATTTCCAAACGCTCCTCCTCCGGCATTTTCAATGCCGAAAATCTTAAATATGTTTTTCTTGTCTCCTAATAATATTTCATTCTCATAAATATATAATAATTGATTCAAAAAAGTATAAAATTCTTCTTCCGAATAGCCATCTTTATCGATGCTCATAAAGAAATCATATATATCTTCAGGAAATTCAAGCTCCATCATTTCTTCTGCAAACTTTTCATTGTTTAAAATTACAAAAAAAACCTCGCAAACTTTTTTTAACCCAACGGTATTTACCACAAAAATTCACCTCTTTAGATAAAGAATTTCAGACAAAATCAATTTCGAGATCGATTATATGTCAATTATTCACAAAAATCAATTGTAGAATTTATAAGCTGTTGCACAAATAAATTTTGATATAAATTATTTCCAAATTTAAATCATAAGAATATATTTTAGAGCCTGTCTAATATCTCTAAGTAGTACAGATTTTATGATAAAATTTTTAAAATTTAAAGCGCAATAATGAGTTTTTCATTAAAATTTAAGATGTATAATTTTAGAATAATATTAAGGATTGAAAAATGAAGAGAATCGTTATCATGTTTTTTTTGTTCATGTTTTTTTCTCTGTTTGCTACAGGAACAAACGTTATGGAAAAAGAATATAAAGAACAATTTGAAATAATTGGTGCTCTGGAATTGGAAAAAAATATTCCTGAAGAAGTAAAAAAAATACTTGAAAACTTAAAATTTAACATTTATAAGCCTTCGGCATCGGCAATAGAACCAAAAGCAATTTTTGAAATTTTAATTAATAATTTTAGAAAAAAAATGGAAATTCCAATTGGAACAATAATGCCTTGTTTAGGGATTTCTATACTTTGCGCCCTAATTTCCGCAGTTTCGAGTTCAGAAAATTTGAAAACTACCGAAATTTTCAGATTATCATGTGCATGTGCGGCTTCCGCCGTTATAATTTTGCCGATTTCCGAAACTATTTCATTTTCCGCCGCAACAATAAAATGTGCCTCGAATTTTATACTATGTTTTGCTCCTGTTCTTGCGGGGGCTTCTATATGCTCAGGAATGCCGATTTCTGCCGCAGTTTCAAGCTCTTCCGTTATTTTTGCAAGCCAAACTGCTTTCGCTTGGGCGCAAAATTTTATCGAACCAATCATGAAAATATTCTTAGGAACTTCCATTCTTACGGCAATATCGCCAAGAATAGGATTTAAAAAACTATTCGATGTTCTTTATAGTAACTTAAAACGACTTCTTATTGGGATAAGTTCAGTATTTGCGATTATAGTTTCTATCCAAAAAACAATTTCCGTGCCATCAGACGCATTGGCTTGCAAAGGGTTAAAACTTGCGGTGGGGTTGACCCCGATAATAGGATCTTCTATTGGGGATGCCGCTGAAGCGATACGTTCGTGCGCAATGATTTTAAAATCAGGAATTGGAGCATTTGGAATAATCTCTGTTTTTTTAGTATTTATGCCTTCGGTGATTGAATGCTGTGTATGGATATTCTCACTTGGAATTTGTGAATTTTTAAGTGTTATTTTAGAAGCTGATGAAATAAGCGGACTTATTAAATCATGCAGAAAAACCATCAGCGCTATGCTTGCGATAGTTATTTTCTGTTTTTTTGCGTTTTTCACTGCTGCGGGGGGATTAACAGGTTTATAATTTTAATAACCACAGCTATAAGACGATTAAACATGTCCTAAAACTGGATTTTTTTGTCAATTTCGCGAAATGAGGAGCGCAGATTATAATTGTTTGGTAAACACAGGCGCTATTAAATGTTTGTTTTGCTTGCAATATTTAAAAGCCTTCTCCGCAGCTGAAGCACCGTCCGATACAGCGGTGACGATCTGCCGTAAGTCTTTGGTTCGGCAGTCTCCGGCTACGAAAACTCCATCAATATTTGTCATACAGCTTTCATCTGATATAAAATATCCTAAGTCGTCGGTGTTGATTTCACTAAAAATTTTGCTTTCAGGTTGTTGCCCGATTGCTATAAAAACCGCGTCAATAGGGAATTCATTCTCTTGGTCGTTTTTTTCCAAAATAAACGATGTTACAAACTTCTCACCTTTAATTTCTTTGACTTCAGTTTCGAACAAAACATTTATATTTTCTGTTTCTTTTAAAAGGTCTATTAAAAATTTTTCACCCTTAAAATAATTTTTTCTGACAATAATAGTAACTTCACTACAAATATTCGAAAGATAGAGAGCATCTTCGAGCGCAGTATTTCCGCCGCCGATTACCGCAGTTTTTTTTCCTTTGAAAAAAAAGCCATCGCACGTCGCACAATAAGATACTCCTCTTCCTATTAATTTATCTTCTCCAGGGCATTTCAAATATCGAGTTTTAAGACCATTTGATACAATTACGCTAACCGAATTAAATTCGTTTTTTTCTGTGCGAATAATCTTAATTTTTTCATTCAAGTTTGCTTCGATAACTTCGCCATATTCGATATTTGCGCCCAATCGCTCGGCATCTCTGAGCATATATTCAGAAAGCTTAGCGCCTTCTATCTTTCCGCATCCAGGGTAATTAGAAATCTCATTTGTTAAATTCATTTTACCGCCGCATGCTTCGCGTTCAATTAAAATAGAATTAAGCCGGGCTCTGAGAGCATAAACCATAGCAGTAAGCCCCGCAGGACCTGCACCAATAACGATTAAATCGAACACAAAACCTCCCAAAAACACATAAAATATAGTTACTTTGGGTTTTGCTACTTTGGAATCCTACGAGTTTTTTCATATTTTTTCAATTGGCTAAATAACCGGCTTAGAATAATTTATAAAGAAATTGCCGTGAATTAAGAACCTGTATTCAAAAGGATCAAAATACCCAATTTTCAATAATTTTTTTCAAAATTTTGTCAAAAATGCTCAGAATACATAAAGTATTCATTGCGCTTTTTTATCATTACTGAAGAAAAATTCTT
>JAISBW010000030.1 GCA_031265995.1 Oscillospiraceae bacterium | reverse complement strand
TTAAGTTCAGTTGATTTAGGTTTACTTTTGGTTGATTTAAGTTCAGTTGATTTAGGTTTACTTTTGGTTTGTTTTTCTTTCGTTTTGGTTTTGTTCAGTTTTGAGGGGATGGGGAGATGTTGACAAAATTCGAAATAAAAAGATCTAAAGAAAGATGCCGGAAAAAAGTGGCTTTGGTTTTTGCCGTTTGTTTTTTTATGTTGTCCTTTTTTGATAAGTTTTGTGTGGGCAACGATGCCAAATCTGTAAAAGATTCGGTTATAAATATAACTCTTGATTTGAGTGTTAGAACCAATGGTACCGATAAGGTAAAAATTAAATCTGTTGATTATAACTCTGACGAAAAAACTGCTCATCAGGTTGATTTGCCGTTAATAATAGGGTTTGATCCGGGTCATGGTGGAAGAGTCCCCGGTGCTGTTTGTTATTATGAAGATAGAGAAATTCTCGAAAAAGATTTAAATTTAAAAGTTGTCAAATATGCTATGCAAGGTCTTTCTAATTATACGACTTCTGATGGCAAGGCAGTTTGCGTTGCTTCGACTCATAATTTGCATAAAAACAAATTGGAACCGCCGTCTTTAACTAGAAGGATTGAATTTCTTGAGCATGCGAGTGTAATCATTTCTGTGCATTTTAATTCTTCTTTGGATAAAACTCAAAGGGGTTGTTTTGGCATTGTAACGGGTTCTACGATGAATCCTGATGTTTATAAAGAGTCTGCAAAACTTGCTTTATTAGTGGTAAATAATTTAAACAAGAAAGTCGGAATACCGATTGGCAAGACATGCAATTTTAACAACAACAAAAGACTAGAAATGTTGCTGACGAGAAATTCAAACGGAACATCGAAAACACTGGCTGATAGGGCGAGCATTTCCAACGGTATTTTAAGGCGCCCATCAGACGATGGTGATGTCTATCCTAATGGTGATCCTTCTGATTATTACGCTATAATAAGGAATGCTTACCTTAAAAATAAGAAGGCGATTTTAATAGAATGTTGTCATATTAGTAATGAGGAAGACTTAAAAAATTTTGTCGTTGACACTAATTACAAAAATGTCAGTAGCGAGAAAGACGTGGAGAATTTTGTTGTTGACGCTAGTAACAAGAATATTGTAAGTAAAGAAAAATTAAAGAAGATTTCCAAAGCAATTGTTTTAGCAGTTAAGGATTATTTTGGTTTGGTTAAATTGAAAACTATTACTATGGCTACTACTAATGTTTAATTTAATAAATTTTATAAAATTCCAAGAGATAATTTGACAATTTAGAATAATTGGCATAGAATCGAGATTAGATAGAGAAAGTTTTCGATTCTTTTTCTTGGATGTAGGTTTTTTGGCTAGTTGTGTAGTTTTGTGGTTTTTGTTTCTCTGATTGTGTGCTATTTTCCTTCTTAGCTCAGTTGGTAGAGCATGCGGCTGTTAACCGCAGGGTCGTTGGTTCGAGCCCAACAGAAGGAGCCAGGTTTGTTTGCGATAGTTCAGAATTTGGAATAGAGCGTTTGTTTTACATATTAAATTTGTCGGTTTAGTGGTTTGAGTTTTGGTTAAAAAAGTTTATTTTGATTTTTTATTGGAATAGGAATTCTTGAGTTGAAAATGTAAGAACCTGTATTCAAAAGGGCAAATTCCAAATTTTTGAAAAATTTTTCTTCAGTAGTGATAAAAAAGCACAATTAATACTTTGTGTATTCTGAGCATTTTTGACAAAATTTTGAAAAAAATTATTGAAAATTGGGTATTTTGATCCTTTTGAATACAGGTTCTAATTCAGGTATTTTATTTTTGCTGGAGAAATATAATGAATATTGCATTAATAGCTAGAGAAAGAAAAAAAGAATTGATGATTCGGTTTTGTATTGCATATAAATCTATTTTATCTAAACATAATTTGTTTGCGACTGCCGGTACAGCTAGAATTGCAAAGACTTCAGAACTCGATTTGGTGGCGTTTTTGAGCGGAACTCTAGGAGGTTATCATCAGATTTCTTCTAAGATTTCGTGCGGAGAGATCGATGTTGTGTTTTTTTTTCGAGACGCGCATTCTAATTCTTATGTTGACCAAGGAGAGATTGAGTTACTAAAGAATTGCGATTTTTGTAATATTCCTCTGGCTACTAATATAGCTACTGCCGAGGTTCTTGTGAGGGGCATTGAAAATGGTAGTCTTGATTGGAGAAATTTAGCCAATCAAAAATTAAGAAGTTTTTAGCACTTATGTTTATGGGTTTAAAGCGATTATATTAGTATAATACAAAAATCATGTTTTTGAGTTTATATCTGAAAAGAGCAGAAAATTGTGTTGTGGGGATTTGTTTGTTTTTTGATGATAGATACGTAAGAGAATTCGTAATTGAAAATGATTATGAGTTGATTTTGGCTAATTTGAAGCGAATAAACAGGCTTCTTGATAGTCGTTCTTGCGTTAGTTCCGATATGCTGGGTTGGGTCGATTGTGTTGATTATAAAGTTGACGAAAAGATTAAAATAATTTTAGAAAAAATTAAATCAGAAGCCGATATAGTATTTGTTCTAGGTATCGGGGGTTCTTATCTTGGTGCAAAAATGGCGATAGATTTTTTAAAATCTCCATTTTATAACTTTAAATGCAAACCTAAAATTTTGTTTTTAGGAAACAGTGTGAACGCCGAGCCGATTTTAGATGCATTTGAGATATCCAAAGATAAGAATGTTTGGGTTATTGTTGTGTCAAAATCAGGTTCTACTCTCGAGGTTTGTGCTTCACTCGGTCTCGTTGAAGAATTTATGCTTAAGAAATATGGTTCTAAATCGAGTGAAAAAATAATTGCAATAACAGGAGAAAATGGGAATTTAAGATCTCGGGCTAGTGCAAAAAAATGGGAAATATTTACAATTCCTTTGGGTGTTGGCGGTCGTTTTTCGGTTCTTTCTGTAGCAGGCTTAATTCCGATTGGCGTCAGCGGTGCTAACATTGAAGAAATTCTTTGCGGTGCAAGAGTTGCTTGCAAAGACTTTGGTTATTGCAGTTTTGATTATAATGACTGTTTGAAATATGCCGCAAGACGTATTTGTTTACACAAAAAAGGATATTCCGTAGAAATTCTTGCGTCTTTTGACGTAAGAATGGGTAGCTTTTGCGAGTGGTGGAAACAACTTTTTGGAGAAAGCGAAGGAAAAAACGGAAAAGGAATTTTTCCTGCATCAGCAATGTTTTCTGCAGATTTACATTCTTTAGGTCAGTTTATACAACAAGGATCAAAAATTTTATTTGAAACTATGATTGTTTCCGAATTTCCGGCAAAAGATGTTGTTGTTCCCGAAGACAATTCTTTAATTTCTAACAAATCTTTTCATTACATAAATTCTAAAATTTTTGAAGGCACGTTAGAGGCGCATTTTGAAGGGAAAGTTCCATGCATGGTTTTAAAATTTAAAAATTTTAGTGAGTTTGAATTAGGGTATTTGATTTTCTTTTTTGAAAAAGCATGTGCTCTTTCCGCACTTGCGCTGGAGGTAAACCCATTTGATCAGCCTGGGGTTGAAAATTATAAAAGAGCTGTGAAATGTCGTTTATAGAAAGTTGTTTTTAGATATTAAAAATATTTTAAAAAGGAAGTTCGGTGACTAAAAAAAATAAATATATTATTTTGATATTGATAGTTTTTTTTATGTTTTTGGCGTGTTTATATTTTTTATTCAACAGAAAATATCAAAAAAACAAGAAATTAACTCAAAATAAAATAAGCGAGCCTGAAGAAGTAGGCAGAGTGATTGTTCCCAATTTAGTAGGCATGAATTTTAAAGAAGAAATAAAATTAGTTTCGAATTATAATCTGGTCATGATTTCAGAGGAATTTAATGAAAAAATACCAAAAGGTTCAATAATTTCTCAAACTCCGGTTTCTGGAACCTTGGTTTTACCAGGATTTACAGTCGCCGCAAAAGTAAGTAAGGGCAGCGAAATTAAAATTTTACCTGAAATTTCAGGTAAAACACTTGCAGATGCCGTATATGAGTTGTCTCTGCTTTCTCTTGTTCCAATTGAAATCAGGCAGCCTAATAATTTACCGGAAGGAATAGTTTTGGGTTATAAATATAAAAGAACAGGAGAAAGCGTAAGATATGGAGAAAAAATTTTTATAATAACAAGTTCGGGCTAATTTTGAAATCTGTGTTTTGTGATCTAATGCAAAAAAAGTTAGAACCTGTATTCAAAAGGGCAAATTCCAAATTTTTGAAGAATTTTTCTTCAGTAATGATAAAAAAAGCGCAATGAATACTTTATGTATTCTGAGAATTTTTGACAAAATTTTGAAAAAAAACTATTGAAAATTGGGTATTTTGATCCTTTTGAATACAGGTTCTAAAAATAAGGAGTTTCAATCTTGAAGGAATTAGGAAAATTTCTAAGTAGGTTTTTTGCAGATTGCGAAATAAAATCAGAAACCATAAAAAGTTCACTGATAGAATCTGTAAAAATAGATAGATCCAGTAAAAAAATTTACATAAATATAATCTGTGAATCTGTTTTAAATGAAAAAGATTTTGAAAAAGAATATATATTAAAAAATTTTTTAGATAGTAAAAATATAATAATAAATCAAATAAATAATAATAATGAAATTAAACAAAATATCAATTTAATTAATGATGATTATGGTCATAATTTTAATAATGTGGCAAATCAAGACGAAGAATATGAAGAAAATTATATAGAAGACTATATAGAAATTAGAAAAGATAAGTTTCTGCTTCCATGCGTAAATCTTAAGACTTCTAAAATAATTTGCGGCAAAGAAATTAAGAATTTAATTAAAATTAAAGACATTAAAAATTCTGGGAATTTTAGTATATGGGGGGATGTTTTCGATATTGATTCTCGTGTTACAAAAATTGGAACAATTTTATTATTTAAAATTACCGATTATACAGGATCAATTAGTGCTAAAATTTATAAAAAAAATAATTCAAAATCAATTTGCGATGCGGTTTTAAAATTAAAAAATGACGACACAATTTTAGCCGAAGGCAATGTTTCATATGATGATTTCGAGAAAGAATTTGTCATATCGCCGGTTTCTTTAAGTTTTGCGGAAAAAATAAAGGTTTTAGATAACGCCCCTCAAAAACGTGTCGAATTACATTTGCATACATCTATGTCCGCTATGGATGGTATAGATTCGCCTGAAAAAGTTTTAAATCGTGCTGCCGAGTGGGGCCATGAAGCGATAGCTATAACTGATCACGGAGTAGCGCAGAGTTATCCCGATGCAATGAATGCGCTTATTAAATTGCGGGAAGAAGGAAAAAATTTTAAAGTTATTTATGGCATTGAAAATTATTTTGTTAACGATTCTGAAAACACAAACGCGGAAGCAAATGATTCAAAATTAGATAGCTCCTTTGTTTGCTTTGATCTTGAAACCACTGGATTTAGCGCGTCCGACGACCGGATTATTGAGATAGGAGCGGTAAAAATTAAAAATCTAGAAATGGGAGAAGAATTTGAAAGTTTTATTAATCCAAAAAGATTAATTCCGTCTCGTATTACAGAAATTACCGGTATAACGGATGAAATGGTCGCAAATGCGCCAAGTGAAGCCGAAGTCATTGAAAGATTTATTGAATTTTGCGGTGATTCTCCAGTTCTGGTTGCGCATAATGCGATTTTCGATGTATCTTTTTTAAAATCCGCATTATTAAGAATTGGTAAAGATTTCCATTTTGTATCAATAGATACAGTTCTTTTATGTAAATCTCAAATAAATGTTATCAAAAATTATAAACTCGATACCATTGCCGAATATTTTAAACTTCCTAAATTTAATCACCACAGAGCTTGCGATGATTCAAGAACGCTTGCCATGATTTTTCTTAAACTCATTGAAAATGCGGATAAAAATGTAGACGCTTCAAGTATAGGTGAGATTTTTTCTGAAACTGATTATAAAAAAAGCTTTACTTATCATCAGACAATTCTGGTTAAAAATCAAATTGGACTTAAAAATCTTTATAAACTAATTTCCGATTCCCATATAAATTATTTTTATAAAAAACCAAGAATTCTTAAATCTGAGCTTTCAAAAGTGCGTGAAGGCTTACTTATCGGTAGTGCATGCGAATCAGGAGAGTTCTTCAGAGCTATTGTAATGGGACGTCCGATGGAAGATTTAGTTGATATTGCGAAATTTTATGATTATCTTGAAATTCAGCCGATAGATAATAATATGTTCATGGTGCGAGAAGGTAAAGTTTCGGGCGGAAGAGAACAATTAAAAGAATTTAACAAAAAAGTTGTTGAAATTGGCGAAAAACTTGAAATACCCGTAGTCGCAACCGGGGATGTCCATTTTATAGATCCGTATGAATCTGAGTTTCGAAAAGTATTGATGCTCGGGCAAGGATATAAAGATGGAATGAATCAAGCACCGCTATATTTTAGAACGACTGCCGAAATGCTTGATGAATTTTCTTATCTTGGCGAGAAAAAAGCATTTGAAGTCGTCGTAACAAACACAAAAAAAATTGCCGCAATGATAGAAGATATTCTGCCAATTCCCAAAGGTGTTTATCCCCCGCAAATAAAGGGTGCCGAAGAACAACTCACAAAGATAGTAAAAGAAAATACTCATAAAATATATGGAGAAGATTTGCCTGAAATTGTCAGTGAAAGACTTGAAAGAGAACTTGAATCAATTGTGAATCATGGTTATGCGGTGCTTTATATGGCGGCACAAAAATTAGTGTCGAAATCTGAAAAAGATGGATATTTGGTGGGCTCAAGAGGTTCTGTAGGTTCTTCTTTTGTTGCAACTATGGCTGGAATTTCCGAAGTTAATCCGCTTCTGCCGCACTATATCTGTAAAAAATGTAAAAATAGTGAATTTGTTACTGATGGAAGCTATGGTTCTGGATTTGATTTGCCCCAAAAAAAATGTCCAAAATGTAAAATTTTATACCATAGAGACGGTCAAGATATACCGTTTGAAACATTTTTAGGTTTTGAAGGTGATAAAACTCCAGATATTGACCTAAATTTTTCGGGAGAATATCAAACCAAGGCGCATAAATATACAGAAGAAATTTTTGGCAAAAAAAATGTTTTTAGAGCCGGAACAATCGGAACCATAGCTGAAAGATCGGGTCTTTGGTTTGTCAAAAAAGTTATGGAAGAAAATGAGAATATTAAATGGAATCGTGCAGAACAGCGGCGTTTAGCTCTTGGATGTGCGGGCGTTAAAAGAACGACAGGCCAGCATCCAGGCGGGATGGTAATTGTTCCCGACGGTATGGAAATTTATGATTTTTGTCCGGTTCAAAAGCCGGCCAATGATCAAGGTTCTAATAGTATAACAACTCATTTTGATTTTCATTCTATTCATGACACAATATGTAAACTTGACGAGCTTGGGCATGATGTTCCGACAATTTATAAATATTTGTCGGACTATACAGGGATTCCAGTTACAGAAATAAACATGAGCGATCCTAAGGTTATGTCTTTGTTTAATTCTACTAAAGAATTGGGGGTAAGCCCTGAAGAAATCGATTCAAAAATTGGAACTTTTAGCTTGCCGGAAGTCGGCACATTCTTTGTTAGGCAAATGCTTGAAGAAGCTAAACCTAAGACTTTTGCCGATTTGGTTCAAATTTCAGGGCTATCCCATGGTACTGATGTGTGGAACGGAAATGCACGCGAGCTTATAAAAAACGGAACTTGCACAATTTCTCAAGTAATAGGCACGCGAGATAATATTATGACTTTTTTAATTTCTAAAGGGATTTCCAAAAAAGATGCTTTTAATATTACAGAAATCGTAAGAAAAGGAAAGGCATCCGCTAAGTTAGACGAAAAATATATTAATTTAATGAGAGATCATGATGTTCCAGAATGGTATATAGAATCTTGCAAAAAAATTAAATATATGTTCCCGAAAGCTCATGCCGCAGCATATATGATTTCCACACTGCGTTTCGGATGGTACAAAGTCTATAAGCCACTTGAATATTATGCCGCTTATTTTACTGTTCGAGGCGAAGATATTGATCATTCGGTTGTAATAGGCGGAAGGAAAAAACTTTGTGAAAAGATTAAAGAAATTCAGGATAAAGGTCGTGAAGCAAGTATAAAAGAACAATCTTCGGTCGCTTCTTTGCAAATTATAAACGAAGCGATGGCTAGGGGGATTGAATTTTTACCTATTGATATCTATGAATCAGAAACTAAAACGTTTAAAATTGAGAATAGCAAAATCCGTTTGCCTTTCGTGTCTTTTGCCGGTCTTGGTGAGGCGGCGGCGGAAGGGGTTGTTGAGTCCCGCAAAAAAGGTAAGTTTATATCAATCTCAGATCTGCGTGAACGCTCTAAACTTACGAAAACCGTAATAGAACTGATGAAGAAAACAGGAATTTTAAAAGGGATGCAAGAAAGTAATCAGGTTTCGTTCTTTTAGTTTAGAACCTGTATTCAAAAGGGAAAATTCCAAATTTTCGAAGAATTTTTCTTCAGTAATGATAAAAAAAGCTAAATGAATATTTTATGTATTCTGAACATTTTTTGACAAGATTTTGAAAAAAGTTATTGAAAATTAGGTATTTTGATCCTTTTGAATATAGGTTCTTATATTGTGTTAAGTTTTAAAATATTATTATTCTTTAACATTCCCATTTTCTATCGTTTTTAAAAGTTTCCGATTGTGAAAAAATGTATATACAGAATTATAAGAATAAGCAATTACATCAAAAAATTTTCCGATGACAAAACACCCAATTGCGCTTAAAAAACAATCATATGGCGGTGGTAGTTTGAATCGTGTAACAAAATTTTGCCTGAATACAAGGTTAAAAAGTGTTACGTAAACGCCATAAAATCCAGCACAAGCATAAATAACTTCAAGAAATTTAAAACATGATGATACGCATTTAAAAAAATTTCCTGCGTTCTTTGTTTTTGCCTTTCCTAGTTCATAAGTAGCAAGCTCTTCTTTTAATATTTCTTTAATTTTTTTGATGTCTACATCATTAATTTTATTATTTTTATTTTTCAATTTATTAATTTTCGGTTTATTTTGATATATCGAATAACTTTCGGGCAAAATAATGGGAATTGAATGGGATATTGTTGAAAGAAATACTAAAACTCCAATTAATTTAGGATTAAAGAACCTAAACATGACATCCTCCTAAGTCTTATTAAACATACCAACCAAACAAATTATAATTTTTTTTTCGAAAATGTCAATCATATAATTCCTGATATTGGATTTGCCATTTTTACAGCAACTCTAGTTGTATTATAACACAATAGGCTTGCCCGCTAATACAAAAAGACTAAGAAAATAAAAATATTAATAAAATGGTGAATAAAAATGAGGGAGTATTTATAAAATAGCTAAATCATAATAAAATTTTGCACAATCTTATCTCTTTAGGGATTAATGTTCAGCAAAAATTTTATTATAATTTAGCTATTTTATAAAAACTTCTCTAACTACGTAAGAATTACTTTTCTTTTTGTATTTCGCCACAGGCAGCATTTGATAATTCAAATATGCAGGGCAATGCCTTGCATGGATCTTCGAATTTTCCTTCTTTGTTTTTAAAGGAAACACGTAGCAATCTATTTTCGCCGGTTTTTTGGTCTTCCGGATTTGATATAGTCCCTATTTTTTCTTTCTCGCTAATTTCTTGTCCTTTTTTAACATTTATTGATTTTAGTCCAGAATAAGAAATTTTATTTCCTTCACATAAAACGGTAACAGATCCTTTATCAATACTGGAAACTTTTCCTTTTGAAGCCGAAAAAACTTCATATTTTGAACTTGGTTCAATTTCTATCTCGAGCTGGCATCTCCAGTCTTTAAATTCTTCTGAATATTTGTGGGCGTCACTGAAACATTTCGTTATTTCTCCCCCTTCTAATGGAGCATGCATTTTTAGTTCTTCCGCACCGGTAGCCGAAACTGCCTTAACATCTTCTTCTTTTTTTATCGCGCTAGATGTCAACAGGGCATCTTCCGGTTTTTCAATTATTTCTTTGTCTACTACTAAAGTTTCTTTAAATTTTCTTTTGTATTTTTCATCAGAATTAGAATTAATTCTCGAATAGTCAATGTAATCAACTACACTTTTATAAGTCGACCAACCTGCCGCACATATAGCTAAAATGCAAACTGAAAGTGCAATGTAAAAACTTCTTCTTTTGATTCGCTCCATTAAAATCACTCCCCGTTGCTATTGTTCGCAAAAAAAATACAATTATTCGTTTTATAATTCTCTAATTTTTTAAAGATCTACTAAATTATGAAAATATTATTTGATAATTAAAATTTTATGCTAATTGTTAATAAGATTTTTATAATTTTTTCTTATTAAATTAACTTATTTTATTTGTTAATTTTAACAATCTTTGACATTGACTTAAAATTAATTGTACGAGATAATTTATATGTAAGCATAATTTGTTTATGAAGAGGAGCGATGCCAAATTGAAGAAACAATTTAAAAAATTTTTATCTATCATTTTTGTTATCTGCAGTTTTTTTACCTTTAAAATCAAAGGCCGAGGAAAAGACTGTGCGAAATCCGGTCATGTCTCAAAACTATTGACAAGGGTTCCGGACTTTGCTACTCGTGCTATCCATAATTAAACGGTGCTACATACTGTTGTTCTCTTGGGCAATTCGTCCACGTTGAAAAACGGAGTAAAAGTTCTGCCAAGGTTCAATCGGACTACACCTGATTCCTTAAATTATACCAGCTTCCTTGTTCATTTTTTATTTTCATTTCCAGTTGTGATTCCCTTTCATGAGGCGTTGTAAATATTATTTACGAACAAATTTATTGACAAAATTTATAAACATGTTTAGAATGGATATACATATATTAACCCGAAGATCTAAATTTTTAAAAAAACAAACAACAAAATTGTGATGAGTATATTTATTTTTGGAGTATATTTTGGATCAGGTTTCTTATATAAAAAAACGAAGTAATATGGGAAAATTAGGTGAGAAAATAGCTACAGAATATCTTAAAAAAATTGGTCTAAATTTTGTAAAAAGTAATTATCATAGCAGATATGGAGAAATTGATATAATTTTTCAAGATGAAAATTACATAATTTTCATTGAAGTGAAATCAAGAAGTAAAAGACAAAATGACGGTATTTTGAGCATAGATTATAGAAAAAGAAGAAAAATTGTCAAAACTGCTCTTTTATATCGAGCCATTAATTTTTCACAAAAACAGCCTCGTTTTGATGTTATAGAAATTTTCTTCGATTCATTTGGAGATATTTTTTTAAAACATATTAAAAATGCATTTTATGTTAACGGTGATTATTTCGATGAAATTTTTTGATCTGCACTGCGATACTCTTTATAGAGCTATTAGTGAAAATAAAAATATGAATGACAGCGATTTATGTGTAACATTTGAAAAAATAAAACAATTTGAAGAATATCAAGGATGTTTTGCTATTTGGATGTCCGACAGCATTTATGGTAAAGATGCTTTTAATTTATTCAAATTATTTATAAATAAATTCAATTTAGAAAAAAACAAGTATATAAGCAATTCTGAAGAATTAAATAGAAAAATAAAAATATTTTTAGGCGTTGAAGGAGGAGGAATTTTAGGCGGAGAATTGTCTAACGTAAAAGAATTTTATAAATCAGGGGTAAGAATTTTTACTCTGACATGGAACGGGTCGTGCGAAATCGGCGATGGCGTAGGAGTTGATAATGCCGGTGGAATAACCGATTTTGGAATTAAAGTTATAAAAGAGTTAAATTTATATAATATGACCGTTGATGTTTCGCATGCAAGCGAAAGGCTTTTTTATGATGTTTATGAAATTTTTGATGGAGCTTTTATAGCAACTCATTCAAATTCCAAGACTGTTTGCAATCATAGAAGAAATTTGACCGATGAACAATTCAGAATTATACAAAAACGCGGCGGAATCGTAGGTATAAATTTTTGTGTTGATTTTTTAAATGATTCAGGCAACGCCAATATTGAAGATATTTTTAATCATATTGATTATTTTCTATCGCTTTCTGGCGAAAACGCCATTTGCATCGGTAGCGATTTTGATGGTGCCAGTTTGCCGAAAGAATTAAACGATATTTCAAAAATAGGTAATTTATATGAATTTTTACTTAAAAAAAATTATTCTGAAAAACTCGTAGATAAAATTTTCTTTCATAACGCAAGAAAATTTTTTGGCAAAATTTCCTTTTAGAATTTCGAGAACGAGTTTTAGAGCCTGTATTCAAAAGGATTAAAATACCCAATTTTCAGTAGACCTCTTTCGAAACCAAATATCGGTATCGAAATTAGAAACTCCACAAATCAAATTAAGTCTTAAACCAAAACGTTTTCTGCGATTTCGGTATTTATCGGCAATAATTTTAAAACGTTTAACAAAACCAATTATGTTTTCGATTTTAACTCTTTTGCACGATATATCACAATTTTTAGCTTTTTCTTGCTTTGCCAGTTTATATTTTTTAGTTTTCTTTTTTGCAAAGTTTTACTTCCCGGCAAGCTAAACGTTCCATTTCTTATTAACACGTCTAGATCCATCTTATGTTCTTATAAACGCTAGATTTAGTACTTCCATAGCTTTTTGTGATGTGGAAATATATTCGGTACTCGTGCAAATATCAAGCGTCATTAATAGCATGTCTTTGATAGAAATATTTTTAAGATCTCCACGAGCTTTTTTTATTCTGTCTGCATCTACGAGTATTTCGAGCATTTTTTGAAAAGTTTTCGGTTTTACTCCGGTTAGTCTCCGGAATTCTTCAGGTTTTAAACCTTTTATTTCTTCATATTTTGACCTTAATTCTGTTATATCATGAGTTTCGAAAGAGGTCTGATGAATAAATTTTATTTTTTTCCCAAAAATCCAACTAGACATCCATATTCATAGATTTTATTAAAAAACAAAATCTTTGAATAATTTAAATAATGGAGTGGATTTTGTTGTATAAAATGAAAAATTTGTTCAAAAAAATTAAGGTGTCTTCTGTTGAAAAATCAATTTTTGCAGGTCTAATTTTTTCAATTTTAATATCTATTGTAAGTTTTTCTAATACATGTGAAAAAATTAGTGATAAAGTAATGCGTATTCATATCCTTGCAAATTCAAATTCTCATAGTGATCAAGATTTAAAACTAAAAGTCAGGGACAAAATTTTGGAACATTGCAATTCTCAAAATCTAGAAAATTTTGATGAAAATTTCATTTTTTTAAAAAAAAATATAAAAATTATTGAAGAAATCTCTAAGAATGAAATATCAAAAAATGGTTCTAGTTATGACGTAAATGCAAAATTAGAAAAAATGCTTTTCAATACACGTTATTACGAGAATTTTACGATGCCTGCTGGACACTATAAAGCATTACGCGTAATAATAGGTGAAGGGCGAGGCGAAAACTTTTTTTGTGTTTATTATCCCCCAATGTGCGTGCCTGCGGCCCGAAAAACTTACTGCCCTGAAGAAAATTTTGCACCTTGCGAATTAAATCTGCTTGAAAATGGGGACAAATACGAAATAAAATTCAAAACAGTAGAACTATTCGAATCTGTTCGAGAACGAGTTTTTAATTGGTTTGTTCGTGTTTTTAGTTTCTTCAGTTTTAAGAAAGAAAGTTGGTAAAAATATGCAGTACACCTACCATGACACCAAGAAAACACCCTTAGAGCCTGTTTGATATCTCCGAAATAGCACATATTTTAGTTAAAATTTTAAAATTTTGCATTGCTCGTTAGTTAAATAGCCAATATTCGCCTTCCTCGCGCTTTAAATTTTAAAAAATTTTATCATAAAATCTGCATTATTTAGAGATATCAGACAGACTCTTAACACAATGGCCATGACCATAATAAGGGGAAAAGATGGCAAAAAATCAGTTTTAGTAGGCTTATGCCGGATCAACCAGCGACATCACCGCAATATTCAAACCGTAACCTTTCCCTTTGGAAGCTCTCTTGGAAAATAAAATATAATTACAGCATTTATTACAAATTTCCGAAACAAAAATGTTATTTTCTTTTACGCCTTGAATTATCAAATTTTGTTTGTTTGCTTCAGATATACTGATATTAAACTTTTTTATTTTTTTGCTAAATACTAAGTTTCCAAACGGAAATTCCTTAAATTTATCGGCAATTTCTTTGTCTATCTCAAAACATGATTTGCATATTCCAGGACCAATGCCGCAAACTAAATCGCTTGGATTACAGCCGAAAACTTCATTCATTTTCAAAATCATTTTACCTGCGATATTTTTAATAGTTCCGCGCCAACCTGCATGCGCCAATCCTATGGCTTTTTTAATGGGATCAACTATGTAAACAGGACTACAGTCGGCATGCGATGTTGCAATTACAATTCCCTTCTTGTTGGTTATAAGTCCGTCAAAACCATCTTCATCATCGATTTCGTAACTTGCAATTTTTATTTTATCTGAATGAATTTGATTTGAAAAAATCATATCACTTTTTTTTATATCCAAAGAACCACAAAAAGAATCATAATTTTTCTCAACATTTTCTGCTAAATCATTTGTCTTTCTTCCCAAATTCATAGATTTAAAATAGCCTTCGCTTACTCCTCCTAATCGGGTTGAAAATGCATGTTTTAGAAATTTAAATCTTTCTAACTCTTTAAAAGTGAGGAATGCCGTAGCGTTTTTCACATTAAAATTCATAACTTTACTACAAAAAAACACGAATTTTACCTCCTCCACTTCAAATTCTGAGATTATAATGAATTTTTTTATTTTCTATTTATCATCGGAATTTTTATCGGCTTTAGATTTATACAAAAACTTGCTAAAATCAATTTGATGACCAGAGCATTCGGGATACTTTTTAGCAATAGAATAAAACTTCTCACCAGACATATTTCCATTTTCTAAAAGATAATCCGCAACTTCTTCAATGAGTTTTTTGTATTTTTCAATTTTTGTTTTAGTGAGATCATATATATAAGCTACTGCTTCTTCAATAACTTTTGGTTTTTTGCTAAGGGTCGACATACCTCCTTTTGTCATACCAAAACGATTGGCCATATTCCATATTATATGGGTAACAACCGCCAAATCAGAACTTGCCCCTGTGGTAATCTCCTTTGATATTACTTCTTCGGCAGCTCTTCCGCCAAGGGTATAAATACAGGAATGAATTGATTCTTTTAAACTTCCAATTTGACGTTCTTCTTTAGGTACGGCAAAAGTTAAACCTAAATTTTTTTCACGGGGTTCAATATTAATTAATTTAACTTTAAGATCAGTTCCTAACGTTGCCACTGCGTGCCCTGCTTCATGAGTTGCGGTAATTCTTTTTTCTTTCTTTGACATTTTATCAGTAATGCGCGAACCTATCGATATCTTCAAGATTCCTTCTAAAAGATTTTCGGCTCTGATTGCTTTGTCGCTAATATGCGCCGCATTTTTAGGATTTTTTGGTCTAACTGCTTTGTTGCTTTTATATTCCGCGTCCCTTTTAGATTCTATAATAATTGATATTATATCTTTGATTGAAAAACCAAAAGACATCGATGCAATTTCATCCAACTCTTCTTTTTTTATATCGTGCGGAGTATCTTTAAGATAAAAATTAAAAATCTCTTTTCTTTCTTCTTTATCAGGAGCTAATACAGGAATTATTTCATCCACTAATTTTTGACAGCTTTGATCAAAGGGATAACCAAATTCGCTAGTTGAAACAATCACAATGACGTTTCCAGCATGATTTTCTGAACAGCACCTTTCCAAGTAATTAGCAAGAAAAATTGAATTTGGATTAGATTTTCCAGATATTAATTCCACATTGTTTATGTAGACAACTGCTTTCTTTTGAGCTAAAGCATTTTCAAAAGTTTGCGTCAACATGTTAAGTTTATAAATATCAGGAATTTTATCCGGTTGATAAGGAATAAATGCAGCACCAATTTTAGAAGCAAAGCTTTTGGCAAGTGTTAATTTTCCATTTCCTGGTGGTCCTTTTAAAACTATAAGTTTTGGGCTAATATTTTTAGGAAGTTTCGATATTTGTTCAAGCTTGTCTTTGGCTTCTCTGCAGCCGGGGATATTTTTTAGTGAAAATTTTTTCTCCTGAGATAACTTCGGAGGGTTTTCAGCCGTTAATTTGCCGATGCTTTCCGTGGTCGTTTTTGCGCTACTGCTGAATATTTTTGAGACTGAATTTAAATAAGGAGGTAAAAATCTTGCAACAACAATTGCAATCCCAACTGTAATCCCTCCAATTGCTTGCACAGCAACTTTTTGTCCAAAACTTGTTGACATTATGTAATTCCTCCTTGCAAAATTTTGTCTAGTAATCAGTGGTAACATGTTTATATTACCATTAATATTAAGTTTTGTCAATATCAAATTTTTTTACTTTACAGCAATTTCTATGTTAGAACTTTTATTCAAAAGGATTAAAATGTCTAATTTTCAATAATTTTTTTCAAAATTTCGTCAAAAATGCTCAGAATACATAAAGAACCTGTATTCAGAAGGGTAAATTCCAAATTTTCTAAGAATTTTTCTTCAAAATAAGGAAAAAAGCGCAATGAATACTTTATGTATTCTGAGCATTTTTGACAAAATTTTGAAAAAAATTATTGAAAATTGGGTATTTTGATCCTTTTGAATACAGGTTTTTGGGCTTCTTTCTCCCAACCGTATGTCGGAACCATCTAACAGTAAACACCACTTTCATCAAGAAAATAAAATTCTTTTTGTTTAAATCATTATTAATTTAAAATCAAGTTGCTATACTATTTGCAATTCTGAAAATTAATTGGTATAATTACACATATTCTAGCTATAAACAGTCTGATTTTTAATTAATAAATCACTAATTTAACTGATTAGGATTATTTAAAAAATAAAAAAAATTGAAAAATTTAGAGATTTCATATAAAAACGGCAGGTGATAATAATGTTTAAAAAAATTTTGAAAAGAATTTTTTCTTTCATATTTTCTTTTTTCTTCTCTTTAAATCCTATATTTATGCTTGGCTTTGCAGAAGCAGGCGGAGAGCAAATTCAAAGAGTTACAAAAACCGAGATTTATCCCGATCCTTACCTTAACCAAGTGGATACAAGCGGGGTTGCTATAAAAAGTTATCATAGTGCTGATAGTGGTGAAAAAGCTATTTTTCACTCAAAAATATTATCGTCAGCAAACCAAGAAATCACCATAGAAAATTTAGGTGAGCTTAAAGCTTTTGCGTCAATTTTAAATAGCGGAAGTTACGGAACTATAGAAAATAAAACTTTCAAGTTAAACTTCCCGGACAAAGAAGTAGATCTTGGAGGAACCAGGCCTCGAATTTCAAGAACTAAAGTAGGAAATGATATGTATAATTTAGAAATTGTTGGAGAAATAGAAAACGCATGGATTCCAATTGGGGACGGAGGCAAAAAGTTTGAAAAAAATAATTTTGACGGAAACGGTCATACAATTAAAAACAGTCTGTTTTCATAGACAGTGGTAAAAAGACTACTAACGGGTGTGCAGGATTTTTCGGTAATGTTGAAGGAAGTTCTAAAATTGAAAATTTTAAAATTAAAGATTCATGCTCAATTGTGGTTTCGCACGGTTCTTCCGTTTGGGTTGGGAATGCAACTCAATCAAAATATTATTTTCACGCAGGAACTGCAATTGGCAGAATTTCTGTGGCTTCATCTGAAAAAATAAGCAACCTTCACGCTGAAAATTGCGATGTAGTTAGTTTTGGTGGTTTAAATAATTACGAGGATGACAATGGTCCGAATGGAAAAAAATATGTTGATCACAAATATTACTATGCCGGCGGAATTATCGGAACTCTCGAACATCCTTCTAATAAAATAAATATCGAAAATTATACTTCGAACAATGTTAATGTTTATGCAAGAGGCCAAGCTGGCGGAATCGCTGGAACCTTTTCTGGCGGAACAAACGGATATGGGCACTATACAAACAAAGGAGACGGTCGAGTCAACAGGTGCACCGGCGTTATTATGAAAAACTGCCATTCCGTCGGCGAAATTGCAACTTCTGGTGGTCAAGCCGGAGGTCTTGTTGCTGGATTTGGAATATCAAACGAAACTAGAATTTTTGATCAAAATGGTTTTATATCAGACAAGAATGCCGAAGATTTAATCGAATTTGGTGTTTATATAAAAGAATGTTCTCATAAAGGTGACATTACAGCCGGCGGCGAACTGACTAGATGCGGAGCTGATGATTTTAATGAAGGAACACAAATCGCCGGTCTCATTGCCGCATTCGGTGGTCAAGGTGATACACCGGTTACTTTTAATGATTGCTATTCAAAAGGCAAAATAAGTGGTAGTCCGTTAGGGGAAAAAGCTGGTTTTCTTTGTGGTTTCGGGACTGATGGTGGATTGCCTATAAATTTAAGGGGATGTATTTCAGAAAGTTATTTAATTGGAAGCAGAACGTCTGGTATGATTGTTGGTTTCAGTGTTAATTCGCTTAGTTCGGTAACAATCGAAGACTGTTGTGTTAAAAGTGATATTAGAGCTCAAAACAGTATTTGCGGAGGGCTAATATATGGATATGAAATGCGTCTGATTCGACCTTTAATAATAAAAAACTGCTCAGTTCAAGGAAATAATAGTGGATATGTGTGGAGAATCAACAGGAGAATATGGTAAATTTCTATAATCGATACTCTACTTAGTAGTATTGTTCGGTTTTATAACCATGTGTCTTAAAGATTAATCAGTATAGCTTTTATTGTAATCGAAAAATTTAGAAATTTCATATAAAAACGGCAGGTGATAATAATGTTTAAAAAAATTTTGAAAAGAATTTTTTCTTTCATATTTTGAAATTGTCAAATTCAGTTACAATGAGTTTCAAGCTACAGAATCCTTAATATTATTATAGTATTCTTCTCTTTTTTTAAATGGCGGAACACCTCCGATTGCACTGCAAATCCTAC
>JAISBW010000026.1 GCA_031265995.1 Oscillospiraceae bacterium | reverse complement strand
TACTCTACTCCGGGATGATAATAAATCCCCTGATGAAAAATTTTTTCTTCAAATATTACCGCGTAGGTAACTGCAAATCTTGTTGTTGACATGTTTGTAATTATTTAATTGTGAATTAATTGTTTCCTCGCGTAACGTCTTTTAATCTTTGTTCCAGTTGATTATATTCTTCAGCCATTTTCACTGCTCTCTCAATAATATCGAAGCGGCGATATCTTCCCTTGAGCGCATTCGTAACCGTCGTGGGCGTAACCTTAAACTCTTTTGCTAACCGTTTTGTGAACCCTTTCGGTAAGCGCTTTTTTAATACTTCCAACTCGTCAACCATAACCTTTACTTTTTTTTCTTGTTATTTGAGAAAAACTTGATAGATTTATTGCGCAAATGTAAATAAAATATTTCGATTTTAGAAATAAATTAATTCTAAAAACGATATTTTTTTTCTAAAATAGATATAAATAATTGATAATGAATTAATAATTTTAAGAATGGAAAAAAAAATTAGAGGAACAAATCATTTACTTGTTGAAAATATGATTAAAATAATGAACAAGCGAAAATTAACAAAATCTGCATTTGCGGACTTAATTGATTTTCCTGAGGCAAAATGGAATAAGATTTCAAATGGGAAGCAATCATTAAGCGTTGATGAACTTTCGATTATCGCAGAAAAATTGCAAATGCGTGAAATTGATATTTTTACATATCCTGATATTTATATAGATGCAGGAAGTGTTGATATTAACAGGGATATAAAAACCCAAATAACAGTCGAACTAAAGGAAGATTTAAAACAACAGGTTTTAGAACTTGTATTTGGAAATAAAAATTTAGAAATATTAAATAAATAATTAATTGACAATAATATATGATACCTAAAAAAGGCGACATAGTCAGGATTCATCAAATGATATATCTACTTAAGGAACTTGTTCCAGATAATAAAGGAAGATATCATGTTACAGGCTATTTTGCTATGTCTAAAAAGAAAGGAAACAAATTTTATGAAGAATACCAAAGAGAAATTCCACTGTATGATGAATATGACATTGAAAAAAGAATAAAAAAAGTAACGCCAGAAGAAGAAGAAATGTTTATCGAAAAAATAAAAAAACATTGTCCTGGTTTTTTTTCAAATAAGTCAAAAATCTTATCAGATGATGAGTGTATTTTACATTTGAAAAAGAAAGGATATAAAATTTTCAAGGGGGATAAAATTATGATAAACCGAAAAAAAGAAATTTTGACCTATCATTTTTATGGATTTCCTTATAATCTAAAGAATCCAAACAAAGAAATAAAAACAAGAGTAACAAAAAGGATTTTATGGCCAATAAGACAAAAATATAAGGATATAAAATTCATAGAAGATGACATTCCCAATAAAAATACTTTTATTTTGTATTATACGGAAGATATAACACAAATAAAAAAAATGGTCATTGCATGGGCAGAATACTATGAATACAAACAAGTATGCAGCCTCTATGAATTTAATGAAATGATAAAAGAGAATTTAAATATGTAGCCCGTTTGCAGACCGTACAATTGTTAATTTATTGGATATAGGAGAACAAGAGAATCCGCCAGGAACCTCTACATCGAAAGAAGCCGATAGATTAACGTCTCTCGGCTTTCGCTATTTATATGTTTTTCAATTTGAAAGATAAGGTACTAAAATTGTTTAGCACTGCAAATGGAGGGATAATATTTGAGATAACAAAATATTTTTTAAAAGCCCCGTTCCGGAAAGGAGCAGGGCTAAAAGGTGCAAACATTTGAAAATCGTAGTTAATCAACGAACTGCACCTGTTTTAAGTTGTCCGCAAAACGGTGTAAATTAGCTTGTATCCGTAATGTTGTTTTTTTCGTTGGTCTTCGGCGTCCGGAAGAATAATGCCATAACTGCTTTTGATTTATCCCGGTTATTCTTTCAAGACCGGATTTTGAAAGAATACCGTTATAATAATCAAGAAACGCAGTTACATCGTACTTGATATTAAATTCAAGTTCCGGAATTTCTTTTCTTTCCTGTCTTAACATTCCCTGTTCTTCTTCCCAGCATTTATAAAAATCTTTTATAGCTTCTTCGGCAGTTTGCCCAAAACCTGACAATCCGAAATCAAATTCGGTATAGTCCATAAACGCGCTGAAACGATTATCCGTTCCTTTTTCTACAATTACATTTACATTCATAATTTATTTATTTTTAATTGTTTATATTTTTTTATTGCCGGGGGTTATAATTTAACCCCCGACAATTTTTCAATGTTTCCTTTTGTTCCTTTTGTAAGTTCTTGCGACTGGTGGCGCGGGACTCTAAATCTTTTGCCTGTGATTGGGCTGTACCAGCAATCGTGTTCTCCGCCATGTTCTACAAATTTGCAGCCTGCTTTGCTTAATTTTCTTGTTGCTTCTGATGTTTTATTTTCAAATGTTTTATTGATTAACTACATTGCAAAGATAACTATTTTTCTACTATTTTTTCAATTATTTTTGTTGAAAGAGAAAGATTTAACATTTAAGAGCAGTTTTTGAATGTATCTATATGTATATCAGTTATTTAATATTTTCCCCGGCTTTACTTTCAAAATCTCAAAAGGGGAAATTTCCAAATTTCAGATGATGCGTTCAACCAGCATTCCCGGAATCGACTGCTTCACTAAATCTTCCTTATTATCGAAGAGGTGAAGGCGGCATGTTTCCAGTGTACTGTTTTTGGACATGCTGCAAAGGAAAATAATAGTCAGGGTTATAAAAAAGACAAAGCCCCGCCGGTGAAGGCGAGGCAGTCAAATAAAAAACGCAGTGTATTAATCAAACGAAATCTACCTGACTTAATTTCCTGCCGAATTCGTTTATCGAATGTTTTATTTTTAAAATTGTTTCCCTGCGAGGCTTTTTCCTTCCGGTAACATAATGACTTAACAAACCTTGATTTAATCCCGTAATGCGGGATAATCCCGCCAGAGACATTACGTTGGAATA
>JAISBW010000021.1 GCA_031265995.1 Oscillospiraceae bacterium | reverse complement strand
CTTAGAAAAATACTCTTTCTCAGTAAAACTTTTAAGAATCTTATTTTTTTCAAAAATGTTTAATTCTTTTTTCTTAGCTGTTTCATGTCTTTGAATTAAATTAAAGTCTTTTTGTTTAGTTTTTGATTTTAAAAGCTCGATTTTAATTTTTTTAAGAAATAAAAAATTCTGTTTTTGTTTTTTAGTTTCTTTAACTTTATTAATCACAACGTTTTGCAAAAAACTTTCGTAATCTTCATTTGTAACAAGATTTTTAAAATTTCTATTAACCAAAACCGCTTTTGTGGAAATTTTTGAAAAACTATTTGATATAGTACTTTTAAATAAATTAGAATCAATTCTATTATTTATTTTACTATAAATATTTTTGCTTAACAAATCTCTTTTTGTCAAAGCATTTATATTTACTATCGTGTTAACACGAAGTTTTTTGATCTTATTTTCTATTATTTTGTCATTAATACGCCTAAGTTCAAGAGCGGTTTCCTGCAGAGTTTTCGGGCCTGCGGAAATATAATCAGATTTTTCTTGATTTGTTTTTTTAGTTTCATAGGAAATTTTCCCATTTTTTTCTTTAACAGTTTTATCGTCTTTTTTAAAGATTTTATTTTCTTTTTCTTTTTTTATTTCCCTTTCTTTTGTTTGTATTTTATTTTCATTATAATTTTTAAATTTTTCAAACTCTTTTTTTACTTCATATTTTATTTTTTTAGAAATTTCTTCTTTTTTTTCTTCAAGATCAACTACAGTTTTATATTTTTTTTCTATATGATTTATTAAGGATTTGTTTAATTTTATATATTTTTCAAATATAAACTCGAGATTATCCTCATTTTTTGTAACTATATCTTTGTTTAATTTTTTTTCTTTTATTGTATTTCTTTTACTCACTAAATTTTCTAAAACATTGCTTTTAAAAACCGATTCTTCGAATAACTTTTTATGGGAAACTTTTTTGATAATGTTTTTCTGGCTTGAAATAACGGTATTGATATAGTCTTTAAAAATTTTTCCAGCTATACTGTCATCAGTTTTTTCATTTATTTCTACCTTTTTTTTTAATCTTAAAAATTGATTAATTATTTTGGTAAGTTTCTTTTCGCTAAAGTTGTCGCTATGAATAACTTCTAATTCTTTGAATTTTTTAACTTCTAAGTCATTTTCTGAGCGTGCAATTTCATTTTTAAGCTGATCAAGAATTTGCCGCTTAATTATGGTGTTATTTTGAATTGTTACATTTTGGGCATTTTCAGAAGCACGAAGTTGACTAAGAAGATCTAATATTGATTGCAAAGCGTTTTTATCTGTCTTAGGACTAAAAAAATAGACCAATGAATTCTCATATGATTTTATTTCATGTAATTGGTCTGTTTTAAGATTTCTTTTTAAAATTATATTATAAAAATTTAAATTTAAATTAAATAAGATTGAGCACGAATGCACACGAATAGATAATAAATTTAAATTTTTATTAATGCGAATATCTTCCATATTTAAACTCCAGTGCCCAGAAGTTCTTACAAAATCCAGAGTATATCAAAAAAAATTAAGCCGCCGCATCCGCTTCATCGGCAGCGTCACGTGCCTCTTGAGCGGCTTCTCGTGCAGAATTTACTTTTTCGGGATCATTTTCAGTAGAATTTTCCAAATCATCAGCGGCGGCTTCGGCTTTATTGGCGGCTTCACGCGCCCTTTGCGCCGCCTCTGCGACCGCTTCTCTTTTTTCCTTTGCTTCTTGGGCAGCTTTTTTGTGTTCTTCTCTTAATTTTTCTGCATTTTGTTGTATTTCCGCGCGTCTTTTTTCGTCTTCAGCTTGCTGTTCAGCAATTTCTTTACTTTTCTTTGCCAGTTCCGCACGCTCGCTTTCAAGCTGCGCTCTTCTTTCTTCTGTCACAGTTCTATTTTCTTCTTCATTTGCTCTTTGTTCTTCTTTTATCTCTTCGTCTTTTTGTCTTTGCTCTTCTTTTAATTTATCTGCGCTTTGTTGTATTTCCTTACGTCTATTTTCGTCTTCGGCTTGGGATTCGGCAATTTCCGCGTTTTTTTCTGCCAATTCAGCTTGTTCTTCTTTAAGTTTTGCTATTCTTGCTTCCATCGCGGCTTTGCGGGCATTTTCTGCCGCTTGTTTAGCTTCTTCGGCTGATTTATCCACGTTTTCTAGTAAATTCTCATTTCTTGCTTCATTTTTTGTTTCTTCTTGCCTAAGTTTTGGTCTTACTAATAGTTTTTTTTCCTGTTTTTCTAAACCTTCATCTGAATTAGCCGAGGCACCTGATATATAGCCTTCACTGTCAGAAATGTAATCATCGTCTACGATAAAACTGCTTATAAAACTTGGAATAAAATTCGTAGTAAGTCTTTTAAGTCCCTGATGGGCAATCGTGTACTCTTCTATAAGTAAACCATTGCCTTGAGCATCTAAATCCGAAAGCTTCCAAGAAACCATTCCTAAAGAAAAAAAGCTAAACGTAGCGACATCATTCTTAAATTGCCTATCGAAAACCTGTAAAAAGCCAATGGCAGGACCTTCTTCAAGAGCGGCGACTGAATCAAAAGAAGATACAGTTAAAAGCGCCGTCTTGCGCAACATGTTAATAGGAAGTGCGGCGGCCCCCATTCTTGCAATATCAGTTACTATTCCATATTTTTTTATTAGCATGCCACGCTTAAATGTTAAAGTAGACTGACTTTCCCGAGGTTTTCTAACAAAAACAGGATGATCGTTTCCTCCTTCTACCAAAGTATCGCAAGGTCTTTCTTCTTCAATATTCCCAACTTCTTGAAATCCATAGGTAAAATTATTTAAAATTACAATAAAATTAAACCCAAACGGAATATCGTTCAGACTTCCTTTGCTAGCCGTTGAATCTATCGGATAAGGGGTTCTTCGCATTTTTTCCATAATAATAAAACCAGTAAATTGATTTATAAATTATAATCAAGAATCTGTTCCCACAGACTCAGAACCTGTATTCAAAAAGGATCAAAATACCCAATTTTCAATATTTTTTTTCAAAATTTTGTCAAAAATGCTCATAATACATAAAGTATTCATTGTGTTTTTTTATCATTACTGAAGAAAAATTCTTCGAAAATTTGGAATTTGCCCTTTTGAATACAGGTTCTCAGAACATCAGTCTTAAAGAAAATTTCGAATAATTTTTATTTAAAATTACGCCACTTGGCTGACATCAAACAAAGAATTTGAAAAGAAAATTGGCAAAATTTATTTGAAAACGGCGTTTCACAATTTATGAGAACAAATTCTAAATATCAAACATATTTTTTTTGCCTTCTTCGCCGTTCATTTTTTTGTTAATATCCGAAACTTCCCCGCAATAGCAAATTCTTTCTTTGTGACTGAGTTCCGTTATTTCTCTGTGAGACCAGTGTAGATAATAAGCCAGAAAAGTTATTTCTTTATAAAGCGTTTTTATCGGATAACTTTTCAGGCTTCCGCGAAAAAAGGTGAGACCACCGTAAATCTATGAGTACATTTCGGGCACGTAACATCCGATTGAGGGGGTTCGATTGCGTTTATTTTTTGATATAAATCTTGTAAAAAAGCCATATCAGCGGTGAACAAACTTTCTATTACAGACGAGTCAACTTTAGGTAAACCGCCAAGTTTGGTTATAACTCTTTCAAGAAGCAAGATGCTAAGATAACCCGGGTTCATTTTAACCCTCGGGTCATTGAGCGGAACTATTTCATCGGCCGCGTTTGCAAGCCGCATTACACCATGCTTGTGCACTTCTCCCTTTTCATCTATAAATCCTTTTGGTAAATCAAATTCAACGCATGTATCAAAACTTGCCATCAAAATTACTCCTTATTTAAAAAAATATAAATATATATACTTAATTTAAAATACGTATACAAGTGCATCTTTTTTTGGTTTGAGAAAGATGCAAAAACTCTTAAAACTATGCTTGCGGAGCTAAATCTCTAAATACCCCTTCGTTTGTAAGAACCAAAGTTTCAATAATTACATCGGAGCTATCCGCGTTTAAACCCGCAGACTCGTAACTGATAGGCCAAGTGTGCCTAACAGACCAGCTCGCTGTAACTGTTCCGGCATTATCATACGCACGTATTACAGCATTAACAGGAGCAAGGGTAGTTCCTTCCAAGTAACTGCTAAAAAACCGATAAAGCTCAGGGTCACTGTATAATCCTTTTGTCAAAGTTATCTCGCTAAAAGTAACCAAACCAGGAAGTTTTCTCACAGTCAATCTTCCAAACGCTCCTTCACGGTATTCAGTAGTTGCCGTTTCAAGCCTGAATCCTTCGACGCTTTTAAAAGAAGCAGTTCCAAGCCCATCGAAAGTAGCTGTAAACCTAAAACCTCTAATTGGCGAGGCAAGAGCGTTTGACGGCATAGCGGGCGTTGATAAAACGCCGCCGGTGGCTAAGTCCTGTCTATCTTCGGCCATAAATAATCATCTCCTTATTCTCCTGTTTTTTGAGTAATTCTAAATATTACAAATTCCGCTGGTTTAACCGGAGCAACTCCTATTAAACAAATCAAACGTCCGTTATCGATGTCGTCTTTTGTCATTGTATTTGGCCCAATATCAACAAAAAACGCCTCATCCGGGGATCCGCCAACAAGGGCTCCTGTAGACCATATTCCGACTAGAAAAGTCTCGATAGTTCCGCGAACTCTTGCCCAAAGGCGCGCGTCATTGGGTTCGAAAACTACCCAATTTGTATTTGCCTTAATCGATTCTTCAATATAAATAAATAGTCTTCTAACGTTGATATATTTCCAAAGCGGTTTAGACGAAGCGGTTCTAGCACCCCAAACTCTAATTCCAGCACCAGGAAATTTTCTAATGGCGTTGAGGCCTTTAGGGTTAAGAAAATCTTGTTCCGCAGCGTTATAATACACCGAAAGCCCCGTACAGTTCGCGACCACTTCGTTGGCGGGCGCTTTGTGAACCCCTCTTGAATTATCACTTCTGGCGTATATTCCTATCATTGAACCTGACGGCGGTATATACGCGTCTTTTTTATCAAGGGGATCATAAACTCTAAGCCATGGATGATACATTGCGCAATAATCGCTGTCCACAATGTCACGGTGTTTTAAAACGTCAGTCGTAGTCTTTGCCGCAAGCGGAACGTCAAGAACCGCAAACCTACTAGCTAATCTTTCGCAATGGGAAACCAAAGAAAGCTGAACATTTGAGCTTGTAATCCCAGGAACTGCCATTATATTCACATCTGAATTATCCAAAAACGCTTGAATTCCAGTTCTTGCACCTGGGCCTTCATCTTTACCTATAAAATCTCCGTCGGTCAAAGACTTAGCTGAGCCGTTGCTTCCGCCTTTAAGAGAAACCGTAACTTCTTCGTCTTGGCTCCCAAAAGCCGCTTTTATGACCTCCATGGGCAGTTTTGCCTCTGCCGGCGCGACTGCGTGAAGTTCTATGAGTTCTGATTTTGACATCATTTTTTCTATAAATGAAGGGCTTGAAATATTAAAACTTGTGTTTTCATATTTTTCAACCGCATCTCCGCAATGAACCTCCGAGTTTATTTCACAAGTTTTTATAACTACTGTCGGAAGAAGCTTTTCGTCAACAACTTCACCTGTAAAAGCTTTATCAACAGTTATAATATTTTGGGATACTGCCTTTATAACGGTAACTTGTGGATCTCCGGCACCTTCTAAAACAACGATATCCCCGACATCAAAACCGACCGCATTTTTAAGCCTATATTTGCCCTCGCCCATATCCTTAAAGATTTGGGTTTTGTTTTCGTTAGCCAAAACAAACGAAACAGTGATTGAATTTCCCCATTCGCCAGGACTTCTTGCTTCAATAGTGATAGAACCCGCAGCCGCTTCTCCTCCGCCTGAAGCCGCTTGTTCCGCTTCGCCCTCGGCAGGTACTTCGGCACCCTCTTCTTTATTTTCGCCTGCTGCGGTTCCGACGCCGGCGCCGGCCTTGGCAACCGCTGCGTTCGCCGGAGCGACACGCATAATAAAGGCTTTTCCTCCTCCGTTTATAAAAAAATGATTAACCGCATGCGCTAAAAATCTGTAATCCCCAAATTCACTGGTTTGCAGATATCCACCAAATTTTCTTGTAAAATCCGACACTCCCGTTACCAAAAGCGGCGCACCTTTAACTGGACCTTTTTCGGCAACGCCCACAAAACCTGCTACGGAAGTACTCACGCCCTGCATCGGCACAGGGCCGCTGTCAAATTCTTCGACGTATACTCCCGGTGATAAATATTCCGGCATAATAACGATCCCCTGGAACTATAAAGTTCCCCGTAGAATCTCTCAACCTCCTCTTAGTCTAAGAATAAAAATTATTTTTTTATTTTATATAACCACAGAAGATGCCTTCTGTAATTATCTAAAATCACAATTTGGAAAATAAATTTAATATATATTTTTTATCGGATTCTGATATATTAATTTTTTCAAGTGCATCTTTAATATTTTTCGCTTTTCCGGATTTAACCATTTCTTCCAACCTTTTTTTTATGGCATATAGAATATCATTACCATTTTGAACACCTGCTATTCTCTTAAAATATGTTTTTACATCTTCGGAAGCCTCAAACATTTTAAGTTTATTATCTTGTAATTTTTTTATAAAACTTTCGATCTCATTTTTAATGGCATAATTATCACGTTGTTTTTCTTTTTCTATTTCTTTGAGGTTATCCACAGCCAAATAAGCTTCTGATTTTTCTTTACTAGGCAATATCTCTTTTTGATTTTCTAATTCGTCTATTTCCGCCTCTTCTTCTTCCTCTCCATAAAGCATTTCGTTTTCTGATTCTATTTTCCCATCAGAGGCGACATCTTCCATTTTTCTTAAACTTTTATCTCTTGGATTGTATTTAAAACCGATGCTGTTCGATTTAAATTTTTTTCCTTCTCCTTTAAAATATTTTCCAAAATAGTTGTGTTCATTCCCAAAATCCTTTTTTGCGCTATTTGTTTTAGAATTGCTGTCTGATTCTGGCATAAGTGTAAAAAATATTTGGGAATTTTTTTTAAATTTATCAAAACCAATAGCAACGCTTCCGAATTTAGTATCAAAAAAACCCAATCTATCAGGGACGTTATTCCTTTCTTTATGGCATTCAGGCAAAAATTCCCGAAGTTTTTTCTTTTTTTTAAAAAAATCTTTTTTTATCTTTTCGCTGTCTTCAGAAAGATCTGCAGAACGTTTTATCCAGCTTTTATCTTTTTTTTGGATAAAATCATCAGCCGAATCGTTTTCCTCTTCTAATTCTTTTTCTTTACGGGCTGTTTTTTGCATTAGTTTCCCTGATTAAATTTAAAAATTTATACAAAAAATTTTGTAAAAAACATTAAATTATATATATTCAATAAACTAAATATGGAATATATCACCTTTTTCTGAAAATATCAACAGATTTTTTGTTAATTTATATAAAATTAAAATTAATTCATATTCCGTATCACTTTTTTGCAAAGCTTTAGAACCTGTATTCAAAAGGGCAAATTCCAAATTTTTGAAGAATTTTTCCTCAAAATGAGGAAAAAAGCGCAACAAATACTTGATGTATTCTGAGCATTTTTTACAAAATTTTGAAAAAAATTATTGAAAATTGGGTATTTTGTTCCTTTCGAATGCAGGTTC
>JAISBW010000053.1 GCA_031265995.1 Oscillospiraceae bacterium | reverse complement strand
GACATACTGCCTATTTTTGCCGAAAACGATATAAACTGGAACGCCGCGCCCAGCAATTACCTGTCCGATGATTTTATTAAGACCAGAAAAAAAATAACAAAACTGCTTGCAAAAAATTTTACTGTGTATGATTTTGACGAGGACAGCGCGGAAATAAGAAGTTTTATTAAGAACAATTTTATTCCTGGCATTGCTTCCACAAAAAGCCCCATAACAAAAAATAATTTTCCGCATATTTACAACAGATGGGTTACGGAAGTCAAACCAACCATTAATATCTCCGCTGAAGAATGGCTTGAGTTTAAGAATTCAGGCGTCCTTGATTGTGATTTTTTCAGGGCTGACATGATGAGCAAGGACGGTACAACTATTACCGAAAGATTAAAAATTGTGCTTGGTAACGATAGATATAAATTGCAGGAACAAATAAAAGGCCGGTTATTTTCTTCTGAAATTGATTTTACCGATGGCGGCGCAGCCTACCGCCGTTTCTGGAATAAATATGAACGCCCTCCCACCGAGGAATACCAGCAGTATATCATAGACCGCCGCGATTTGCTCGTGCCGCAGAATATACGGGAAGTAAAGGGATCATTTTTTACGCCGCAAATTTGGGTGGAGAAATCGCAGGAATATATAGAGAAAGCTTTAGGGGTAAACTGGCAGGACGAATACATTATTTGGGACTGCGCCGCCGGAACGGGTAATTTATTGACCGGGCTGGTAAATAAATATAACATTTGGGCTTCCACCATAGACCAGCCAGACGTAGACACCATGCATGCCATGATTGACGAGGGCTTAAACCTGTTGCACGGACATATATTTAAATTTGATTTTTTAAATGACAAATTTGATAAACTGCCGGAAGAATTAAAAGAAATTGTAAACGACCCTGAAAAAAGAAAAAAATTGATTATTTATATCAATCCACCCTATGCGGAAGCGGCTGATGCCAGAGTAGTTACCGGTTCCAGGGAAGAAAACAAAACAGGCGTAGCCAAAAATAAAACACATGAGCGGTTTGATTTTTTGCTGGGAAAAGCAAACAGAGAGCTTTTTATTCAATTTCTTGCCCGGATTTATAAAGATATTGACGGATGTATAGTTGCCGAATTCTCCAAATTAAAATCTTTACAGTCCCCCAATTATAAGAATTTCCGTTTGCTCTTCAAGGCAAAACTGCTAAAAATTTTTGTCGTGCCGGCATATACCTTCGATAATGTCAGCGGTAAATTTCCAATAGGATTTAAAGTTTGGAGTACATCAAAAAAAGAAATTTTTAAAAAAACTCTCTCTGATATTTTTAATGAAAATGGAATTAAAATTGGCACAAAAAACTATTATTCTTATGATAATGACAAGGTAATAAATGATTGGCTAAAATCATTTATTGATGAAGCCGATGAACTGGCGGCAATGTGCTGTATAGGCAATGATTTTCAACATACAAACTATGTCAATATTAATTTCAGAGAACGCTTAAAAGGAGTTGGAAACGCAAAAGGAATAGCAACATTTGGAATAACAAAAAACAACCTGGTTGAAGCGTGTGTTTATTATGCGGTGCGACATACTATTTCTTCCGCATGGTTTAATGACAGGGATCAGTTTCTTTTTCCAAATGACCACTATAAAAAAGATATCGCATTTAAGAATAATTGCCTTATGTATACTCTATTTAATAATAACATTCAATCAAAATATGGTACAAACCATTGGATACCCTATTCTGAACAGGAAGTAGACGCAAAAGGGAAATTTAAATCCAATTTTATGCATGATTTTATAAAAGGCACAAAATTTTCAAGGGAAGCGAAAAAAGTTTTAAATTCAGGTTTGGAGTTATGGAAATATTACCATGCAAAAACTCAAAACAATAGAACCGTTTCTGTAAACGCTTCATTTTATGATATTCGGGATTTTTTTCAAGGCCGTAATGCTAATGGCAAAATGAACAATAAATCTACTGATGAAACATATAACAAAATAATTAAAACATTGCGGGATAATGTAAAACTGTTAGCCCAAGAAATAGAGCCAAAAATTTATAAATATGGATTTTTGAAATAAATATATGGAGGAATAGCTTGATTTGATGGGCGAGAATTGAATGAGGAGGGATAATGGTAGAAGTTACATTGATAAAAAATTTGTCATCGATTGATTTGCAAATTCATTTTTATTTCAAAAATGAAAACATACATGCAATGAATGCCTCTATTTTCAATAATTGTCAGCGGCAATTTATAAACGCTCTCAAAAAAGCTGATAAATATTTTGATAAACCGCTTTCGATCGAAGTAACTGCAAGAGAAGAAGGAGGGCTAATTGATAACATAAAGATTATCGCTAAAAATCCCCTTGCATTTGGCGTTATAATTGCATTTATCACTGCTTTTTTTACGGCTCAGCTTCGGCAGAAACTACCTACAACAGAAGAAACAAAAAACAAAATAGAAAACGTTGTGGCAATTAAAGAGGCGATAAATTCTGGTACTATCACAGAATATGAATTTGAATATATTGCAAGCAATGAGCCTGAATTAAAGAAACTAAAAAGTAATTTTTTTAATTCAGCAAGAAAAGACACTACTTTGACGCAAGTTGAAGTAGAAACCACTACTGAAGTTAATGACAAGCCAGTATTCCAGAACATTGTCGTTCCTTATGACAAGTTTGATGATTTTATATTACTTGATGATCAAGACGATGAAGAACTGAATACAGAAGTTGATAATGAGGCAAGAATATTTATCATTGCTCCTGTGTTAGTAAAAGGAGTACATACATATTGGAAAGGGTATTATGGGGGAGTTCCTATTGATTATAATTGATTAAACCACCGGCTATGCCGGTGAGACTTGAAAAGGCTATGCCGTGTTTTGCGTGATTCGAACAAAGAGATAATATAATGTACTCCTGAGGGAGCCCCTGAGAAG
>JAISBW010000047.1 GCA_031265995.1 Oscillospiraceae bacterium | reverse complement strand
GAGGATTTCAAGATTTTTGGTAGTAGTTGTAGCAGTAATCTTAATTCCTTTTATATTTCTTTTTTTTTGCTCTTCAACGTGCTAGTGAGAGTAAGTGTTCTTTAAATGGGACAAAAAATGGCTAATTTTGCGTAAGTTGCGGGTCTTATTTGATGTGATTTCGATTTCAAAAACTATACCATTTGATGAATTTTATTTACAACAAAATTTGCCCAACCTATTCATGTTTGTGAGGGGAATATACTCTCACTAATACGTTGAAGAGCCTTAAATATTTTCCCACATTACTATTTTAGCATATTAATTTCGGATGTTTCGGTCATTTTATATTTTAATTATAAAATACAATAATACTTTTTTTAGTAGATCCTGTAAATCCGCCTCGATTCCAGTGTTTTATCATTGATTTAAATTCGTTAAGTAATATTTTCTTTGTAATAAATCCATCAGTTTTAGCAAACTTGCTAAAATTCTTTAAATATAAAATTATTTTAGATTGTGGTACTTCACTTAATACATACATGTGATACATAAAACTATTGTATTCATAAATCTTACCTAATATTGGAAAAACAGGATACTTAAATGCTTTACCTAGCTGTAAATACATATCATGATCTGTGGTCCAACTATCACAGTTAAGTTCAATTGAATGCAAATCGCTTTGACTGTTTTTAATTTTTGTAAAAACGCTTTCCACAACCTGTTGAATTGGACCTCTAGCTTGAGTATTAGAGTAATTACATATAACAAATATTGATATAATAATTAAACCAAAAATAAATTTTTTAATAATTTTTTTCAAATTCATAAAATTTTCTCCTTCAATTTTTAATAATTATTAAACAGTTTTTTTTCCCCAACTTCTTTTAGGCGATTCATACACAGTGCTAGTTGCTTTTTGTACCTCACCTTGCAATTTTAAACATATTAATGCCGGTGTTCCCATATGATTAGACTTAGTAAAAAATACGGTTCCTCCGCTTGAATTTACAATAAATCTTGAGTGAGCCAAAAAACCATTTGCTGAATAGTCTTCACAATAGTTACCGTTAGGAAATCCTACAGGTATCAATTGATCAATATTGTAGATTCTTGTTGTTTGAACTTCTTTCCAGCCCTTAGCGACATTGGTTCTAAATTGCTGATATATTTCGCGGGCTATTGCTGGTTCCCCTATGAAATTTTCAAACCAGCGTGGTGTTTCGTCAGGAACTCGTTCTCGCTCTATTTTATTTGCTTCGGCTTTTGCTTTTATTTCTGCATTTCGCCTTGCTTTTTCATCTTCTTCTTGTTTTCGTTGTTCATCTGCTAAACGTCGGCGCTCATGTTCTTTTGCTATAGCTTCTTCTTCTTTCTTTTTTTTCTCTTCTTCTGATGCTCTTCTTTCTTCAGCTTCTTTCTCTAATTTTATCCTCTCTAATTCTTTCGCTACCCGTCTATCTTACTCTTCTTTTCTAGCCCTTTCTGCTTGTGCTTGCAAACGTTCTTCATAAGTAATGCTACATTCTCTACAACAAACAAATTTACTATCAGAAGCTTCTATCATTTTAATATTAAAGTTACATTCTCCACAAATTTCGCACTTCTTACAACAATGTATGCAGCCAGCTTCTTCAATTTCACCGACACCACATCGTTCCCTTTCATTAATAAGTTCAGTATTACAACTATTACATCTTATTAAATCGTAATCATCATCTTTTTCAGATGGCTCTTCTGAAGAATCATCTTCCGAACTGTCATCATCATCTTTCTTTTTTTTAATCGTTGTACTACCCTTGCCCTTTACAACTTTTCCTTTGGCTTGCTTAGCAGAATCTGTAGCCCCCGTTCTACCGCCCGCAGGACCTTTTTTGCTTTTATTTTTAGGACATTCTTTAATTCTAACTTCTGCATCTCTTAAATCCAACAAGGCTTGCTCTTTCAACTTATTCAGCTTTTCAGATAACTTATCACAGCCTAGTACATCATATTCTCTCAACACCGATAAAGATTTATCAGCTCTTAAAGAAATTAAGTCTACCTTTTCCCTTAACTCTGCAATTTTCTTTTCGGCATTTTCTTGATCAGCAGTAATTTTTTTAGCAACTACGCTAATACTTTGTATAATACCCAGCCTTTTTTCAAATCTGTTCATCACTTCAACTTCGGGTGGAAATTTTACTGATTTTATCTTTGTTCTTTGATCAGGCATAGGTTCAAATTGATCCATCTCAACCATTTCAATTTCAATAGGTTTTTTCCCATCAGCTAGTTTGTTTTTTGGTATTGTTTGTGTATTTGTTTCTGGTGGCTCTTTTACGGATTTTTTAGGATTAGTTTTACTTTTCAAAATTTTTTCGTATTTTTCTTTATCTTTAATGCAATAATTTAAGCATTTTTTAAACAACAACATTGTAAATATCACCTCCACTAAATAAAATAATCTAAAAATAACTTTATGTAGATATTATCTTAACTATTGTAATTCTGAAATCAATTCTGACAAATCAATTGCTGTTGTTTTGTTCATTTTTCTTTCATATTCAGCGACACAAGTACTTTCGTTTTCATTCAAAAAAGCTGCTGGCCAATCAAAATCTGGTGATTTTATTCTGTTGTATTTATTTTGCTGTTCTTTACTTATGTACAAAACACAATTATATGCGGGACTTGCTATTAAACTTAATCTTCCTTCTTTTAGTAATAAATGTGAAAAAAACTTTTTAGCTTTTTCGAGATTGTTAGCATATACCATGTTTTTATTAGCGGGATTTTGCTTTTCGCCCACCAGCTGTCTATAAATATCTTTTAAACCTGATGGTTTTATTTCACCTGGTTTTATTACAACTAAGAATTCATTAACTTTCTTTTTAATAAAATAAGGTCTTACAATAGATAA
Organism: Oscillospiraceae bacterium; assembly: GCA_031265995.1. Lineage (GTDB taxonomy): Bacteria > Bacillota > Clostridia > Oscillospirales > Acutalibacteraceae > Improbicoccus. The sequence continues at coordinate 580 of JAISBW010000047.1, read as the reverse complement.
AGCCTTCCATGAAAATTTTATCTGACCATTTTTGAGCATCCGCCTCACTTCCTCAATTCTCTTGTATTTTAAAGTTTATTTAACAGTTTATTAATAATCATCTAAATATATATTATACACTATTTATCCTTATTTTGCAAATAAAAATCTATTATGACGCTTTCTTGGAACACTTTCATCTTGATATTTGAGGCAAAATGCAATTTTTTGCCAAGTAAATCCTTGAACGTATCTAATAATATTAAACGCATTTCACTATCTTTTACGCTCTGAATATATCTGTTAAGCCTGTTTAGGGCGTGTTCCCACTAAAAAAAGTAAACAAAAAATAGACCTCTTTCGAAACTAACTATCGATATCAAAATTAGAAATTCCACAAATTAAATTAAATCTTAAGCCAAAGCATTTTCTACGATTTCGATATTTATCTGCAATAATTTTGAATCGTTTAACAAAACCAGTTATATTTTCAATTTTGACCCTTTTGCTTGATATTTCGCGATTTTTAGCCTTTTCTTCCTTCGTCAATTTATATTTTTTTGTTTTCTTTTTTGGGATTTCTGAATTTTTGTGAAGTTTT
>JAISBW010000004.1 GCA_031265995.1 Oscillospiraceae bacterium | reverse complement strand
CCTTTACGGACAACAAAAAAGTCTTTTATCATCTTCCATTGTTTGTTTGTTAAATCAGTTAAATATTTCATGCCAACATTATACTACATAATATGTGAATTTTACTGAATACGGGTTCTAACTGTTTTATTGTGTGGCTTCCTCCCTATTCACCAGATAAAAATAAAATTGAAAAATTGTGGGCAAACATGAAAATTGGTTACGATTAAATTCAAATTCATATGTGACAATTCAGGATTCTATTAGGGCTTATTTTCAACTGAAATAGCTATACAGGTTCTTACTCTTCCCATTTTTAAAACCTCCAAAATTTTAGTGTATCTTTACTCTACACCTTTTCGGAGGTTTACACTGAATTGGGGGGAAGACTCAGCTTGTTCTCGAGTTTTTTTATTTTAGCTAAGATATGGAATTAATAATTCCAAAAAGAAAGGCTAGTTGTGCGAGTATCGGCATATATTTGTTCTGTATTATATTAAAAAGATATTTAAATCTTCTGAAAAAACGCATTAACATCGAAGGATTTTCGACAAGTTCTTCCAATTCGTCCATTTTTTTATCCAAATCTACTACTGTCTCATTAATTTTTATAGAAAGTTCAAGTGCTGAAATTATTGCTTTTTTGCGAGTAGTAAGATCTATTATTTCTTTTTCTTCAGTTTTAGTATCATCAACTTCAATTGAATCTAAATATTTTACGGATAAAATTAAACCATTATATAATTCATCTCTAAATTTTTGGCTTGTATCACATGATGTGCAAGCATAATAAAATTCCATAAGTGTTTTTCTAGCTTCATTAAAAGTAACTTTAAAATTAGATACTTCATCGCTAATTTTTTTATCACTTCCGTATTTTATTTTAGATTTAAGTCCATTGTAACTGTATTCAAATTCAGCTATAAATTTTAAAATCTTGTTTTTAATACCGTTAACTTCCCAAAAATAATTTTGATCCGTTATTTGTCCAAGATTTATTATTGAACCTTCAATTTTTTTGATTTTATAACCACATTTTCCTAAATTTGGCTTAATAGCTCTGATATTTTTCATTATTTTTTTCGCTTCTGTGTCAAGATTAAAATTGTCTTTAAATGTTTTGAATTTTTCACCAAATTTATTGTTTAGTTCAATATATTTTTGACGTACCTCTGAAAATTTTTCCGAAAATTTCCCTTCGACCTCTTCTCCTGTTTGTTCTAATAATTCAATTTCTTTTAATTTGAATCTTGCTTCTAAAACTGTATCTTTTTTTTTAAAAACAGTTGAAACAGAAGTTTTAAATTGAAACAAAGTGTAGTTATTTATTTTTTTTACTCTTTCGTCTAATCTTTTTTTAAATTTTTCATTAAACCATAATGGATATTTTCTCGTAATTTCTTCAATTTTCTTAATTACATCATCAAATTTTAGCTTGAACTCTTCGGCTATAGCTTTTTTCCGCTCATTGCCCCAACCTTTAATTCTCATTTTTGTTTTATAACTAGAAAAAATTTTTTCAAGTGTTCTAAAATGTTGTTCTAGTGTTTTTTTATCCTCGAGGCAAGGATAGACAAGAGTTAATTCAGGAATTACCACAGGCATATTTAACACCTCTTTTTATAATTAATTCACAAAAAACTTTATTATTTTCATTTCTAATTATATAATTTATCTAAAAATTTGTCAATAAACTTCTTCGAAAAAATAAGAAAATGCTCAGAATACATAAGGTATTTATTACACTTTTTTTATCATTAATGAAGAAAAATTCTTCAAAAATTTGAAATTTGCCTTTTTGAATACAGGTTCTTATCTTCAAAGGTTTTCTCAAAAAGAATGTCAAGCTCATTGTTTCGATTTATTAATCTTTTCAATGTGTCTTGATTTTTCTTTTTGGTCAATTGGGCTTGTCTGCAGTTTTCCCCTATTACTAAACTAACAAAATCATCCCTGAAATCTTTAGCAAATGCCACAATCTCATTTATACGATCTTTAACAATATTAGTTAAGGTTTCTACTCTAATGTAATGAGATTTATTGCGCAATCCGTTTTTTCTTAGAAAATTTCCGCAAGAGAAATTGCTGTAATGTTTGGAATTTGCCGGATTTGCATGATTAAGATTCCCGCCACAATCGGAGCATTTTAAAAAATTCGAAAACATATTCTTTTCCGTGTTTTTAGGTTTTCTCTGTTTTATTCCGATTGTTTTTTGAACATCTTCCCACATTATTCTTTCAATAATAGGTTCATGTATTTCTTTATGGATTTCCCACAATTCTCTTTTGAACTTTCAAAGCGTTTTTTCAGCTTGAATGATTTTTGATAGGTCTTAAAGTTTACAACATCGCCTGTGTAAGATTGATTTTTCAAAATTTTGGTAATTGTACTTGGAGACCAAAAAAATTTATCTCTTGCTAATTTAGTTGGCCTGCGAATACCTTGCTTCAAATAGTGCTGTGAAGGAATTAAAATTTTCTCGCTGTTTAAAAACTCAGCGATTTTATTTATACTTTTTCCCTCAAGTCTCATTTTATAAACCATTCTTACTATCTCATATGAATTAATTTTAATATAGGTTCTAAAATTTACAAAGCTTCAATTTTGTTTCCTTGCCTAGAAATAATTTTGTATTTTCTGAAAAATTTTCTGTTAAATCGCTGGCATATAAAGTGAGTTCCCCCGGGGTTTTTTTATCACTGGTTAATTTTGATTTAGTCAGCAAATGGCACAATTTTTTCGCCGCCGCTTGACCTGAATCTATAAGTTTTATGCTAGGGGCGATTTTTGATATCACTTCTTTAATAATAGGATAATGAGTGCATCCTAATATCAAAGTATCAATTTTCTCTTTAAGGAGCGGTTCTATGTAAATTTCCGCAATATTTGCAAGTGTTTTATCGTTTTTGCGTGAAAACCCATTTTCAATAAGCGGAGCAAGCATAGGACAGGCATTTTGAAAAACTTGCACATTTGGATCTATCTTTTTAATAACAAATTTATAATGTTCGCTTCTAATCGCGCTAACTGTTCCAATTATTCCAATTTTGTGATTTTTGCTCAAAGAAACCGCTAATTCACACGAAGGCCCGACTACTCCTAAAATGGGGATATTATATTTTGGGCTCGCAAAAACCTTCAATACTTCTTCTAGAACAGTACTTACAGTTCCGCAAGCGGCAACAATGAACTTAGCATTTTTCGAATACAAAAAATCAACACTTTCACATGCGTATTTTATGATAGTTTTACGGCTCTTTCCGCCATAAGGCATGCGCGCAGTGTCCCCGAAATAAACTATATCTTCGTGAGGCATCAGCCTAACCATTTCGCGGACAACCGTAAGACCTCCGATTCCCGAATCAAATACCCCGATTGGTTTTAACATAATCAAATTTGCCTAAATGATACAAATTTTATTCGAAAAATAGATTTTTAATTTCGCAAACAGCTCCTTGTAATCTTGCTGCGGGAACTCTGAATGGTGAACACGAAATGTAATCTACGCCCAATTTTGTAAAAAATTCAATAGATTCAGAATCACCGCCGTGTTCGCCGCAAACACCAACTTTAAGACTTGGATTTGCGTTTTTGCCAAGTTTAATCGCAATCTTCATTAGTTCTCCCACGCCTTCACGATCGATGTGCGTAAATGGATCGGAATTATAAATTCCATTTTCATAATAGCATTTTAAAAATTTTTGAGAATCATCCCTGCTCAAACCAAAAGTCATTTGTGTTAAATCATTTGTTCCAAAGCTAAAAAAATCAACTTCTTTTGCTATTTTTCCCGCTATAATCGCGGCTCTTGGAATTTCTATCATTGTTCCTATTTTATAATTAATATTAAAATTATATGAAGAAATAATTTCATCTGCGGTTTTTACTATTATTTCTTTAATAAATTTAAGTTCCTTCACATCTCCAATTAAAGGTATCATAATTTCAAGATTACTAAACTTAGTTTCGATCGCAGACAAAATTATAGCTTTAGTCTGCATTCTAATAATTTCAGGATAAGAAATAAGAAGTCTGCAACCGCGATGCCCCATCATAGGATTAACTTCACTTAATTTTGAAGTCAATTCTTTTATATCTTCAGTTGATATTTTCAAATCTAGAGCGATTTTTAACATATCTTTTTTATTTTTCGGCAAGAATTCATGTAAAGGCGGGTCTAAAAGTCTTATTACAACAGATTTATTCGGTATTTCTTTGAATATTTCTTTAAAATCATTTATTTGAAATTTGAGTAATTTTTCTAACGCTGCTTCGCGCTCAGATTTTGTCGGCGCAATAATCATTTCACGCATAAAATTAATTCTTTCACTTTCGAAAAACATATGCTCAGTTCTGCAAAGCCCAATGCCTTCGGCGCCATAATCAAGCGCTTTTTTTACGTCAGAAGCTCTATCCGCGTTTGCCAAAACCAAAATTTTCCGCTTAGAATCAGCTAGTTTAAGGAATTTATTTAAATTTTCAGAAAATTTTGAGTGATTTTTCTTGATTTTCCCCAAATAAACCTTTCCTGTAGATCCTTCAACAGAAATATAATCGCCTTCCAAAACTTTATTGGAATTTGTTTCAAAGTGATCTTTCAGAACTTTGATATCACCGCATCCGACTACGCAACACTTTCCCATTCCGCGGGCAATTACCGCTGCGTGAGAAGTCATTCCGCCGCATGACGTCAAAATTCCTTTGGAAATTTGCATTCCTTCAATATCTTCAGGAGAAGTCTCGTTCTTTACAAGAATGACATCTTGACCTTGCGACGCCCATTCTAAAGCTTTTTCAGTATCAAAAACAACTCTCCCGACCGCTGCACCCGGCGCGGCGGGAAGCCCCTTGGCGATGAGCCGTGATTTTTCGATTTCTTTTTTTTCAAAATCAGGATGCAAAAGAGAAGAAATTTGATTTGGTTCAACTCTTTTCACAGCTTCTTCTTCATCGATTAATTTTTCAGAAACCATATCCAACGCAATCTTAATAGCTGCTTCGGCACTTCTTTTACCCTTTCTGGTCTGAAGCATATAAAATTTTCCGTTTTCTATCGTAAATTCCATATCTTGCATATCTTTAAAATAGAACTCCAAAAATTCAGAAGTTTTTTTAAGTTTATTCCATATTGAAAAACTCTGATTTTTTAAATCTTTTATATGAACGGGAGTACGAATTCCGGCAACGATATCCTCTCCTTGCGCATTGGAAAGATATTCCCCGAAGATTTCTTTTTCGCCGGTTATCGGATTCCGGCTAAACGCTACTCCCGTACCTGAGTTTTCGCCAAAATTACCGAAAACCATAGCTTGAACGGTCACGGCTGTGCCGCCGGCATCAGGAATATTATTGGTTTTTCGATAAATTTTGGCTCTTGGATTATTCCACGAACGGAAAATTGCCTTTATAGCTTCAAAGAGTTGTTCAAACGGCTCTTCGCAAAAATCTTTGCCTGTTTTGTTTTTATAAATATCTTTATATTTTTTTATTTTTTCTTTAAAATTTCCTAAAATATTCAAAAAATCAGACCTGCTAATTTTCATAACAACATCTGAAAACATTTGAATAAAACGCAAATAAGAATCCTGAACAAATTCACGTTTTCCAGTTATATCCAACAATCTTTCCGCCGCTTTATCATTTATTCCAAGATTAAGAATAGTATCCATCATCCCTGGCATAGACACTTTAGCGCCGGAACGAACTGAAACTAAAAGAGGTTCTGTATTTTTAGTCTTGCCTGAACTGCAAAAACATTTGCCTGTGATTTTTTCCAAATTATTTATTGCCTCAAAAATTTGTGATTCAATTTCTTTTTCGAATTTTTCTTCATTTTTAAAGAAGAACTCACATGCATTCGTAGTAATTATAAACCCAGGCGGAACCGGAATACCAAGCGAATACATTTCGGCCAAATTCTTGCCTTTACATCCAAGTATTTTAGCATTTACTTCTTTTGCTTCTGAAAAAAGATATACAAATTTTTCCACGAAATCTCCATAATAATATATCAAATTTTCAAAAAACTATGATTATAAAAAAAGACCTAGGATAGTATACCATGAGAAATGATAAAAATATAGCTTTAAAAAAATTCTTATATTCTAAATTCGATATTCTACAAATGATCCTCCAAACATACTTCTTAAACTTAACACGATAGGGGAAGATTTTGGAATATCGGGGTTTACAAAAATTTCAAATTGGCCAAGAGGCAAACCAAATTTTGTAACTTGATCTTGAACAACTTTTAATGCCAAGGTCGAATTATTAACTATACGAATGCATACCAAAGGACCTATTTCTCTTCCTTTTTCATCAAAACGTTTGGAATTTTTCACAAAAACACCTGATGCTACTTCTTCGCCAAAAACATTGTACAAAAACATTGGTCGCATTCGTTTTATAGTTTCCACTACGTTCACCTTAAACTCATCTTCAACACCTGTTGCTAAAATACAAGCTTTTTGAATTTCGCTACACAAGTCTTGCACAACCCCCATCGACTCAAGCCAATGAGCCACTTCATCTGCATTTTTATTTTTTAAATTTCCAACTAAATTTCCTGCCCAACTTCTTGAATCCGAAATTATTTCCGACAAAATTTCTCTTAAAAATTTAGGCATTTCTTCTAAAGAAACTTTTACTTCTCTTTCGAAAATTTCAGCAAACCAACCGAAAAGATATTTAGGGTCTTTAACATAATCTACAATAAATCTTAATCTTTCTGGAATAACCACCTCAAGAAATCCAAAAGTACTTTTGGTTTCGTTGACAAAAACCTGAAAATCCCTAGGAAATTCATCTTTAAGTGATGAATCTAATTTTGACGCTATATTGCCCGCGCCGCCTCCTTCATTTATTTGTGCTTGTATAAATTCAGGATCTTCAAATTTCGAAAGTATTCCAGCTACGTTCACAGAATCACTAAAATATTCCAAAAGTTTTGCCATTTTTCCTTCGCGTGTAAAAATTGAAAAATCAAAATCTTTTAGATAATGAAGTATCACTCTGAGAAGGGCCAATGGTATAACATTTAACGCATTATAAATACTTGACCTTGTCACTTTTTTCAGAAAAAAACCGCAATTTTTAAAATCAAATATCACACTAATAATCGCATCGATTATATATCTTTTTTCTTTGTACCTAGAATTAATCATTTCATCCCATGAACCTGCTAATTTTTTAAAATTGATTCCTTCCTTTTTCGCAAATGCAAACCACAAATTTTCAATTTCAGTAGAACCCATATCTTTTACCCAATTTGAAACAAAACAAGCACATTTATCTTTTCCACCTAAAAAATTAAGAAATTTGGAAAAATGATCCGTGATTTTTGTCTCCGGCCCAAGAACTGCGCTAACTGTATCTTTTAATTTAACTTCTTCAGACCATTTTTCTAACATTCCTTGCACCAACTCTGGTTTAAGCCAAAAATTTCTAACACCCATTCCTATACTGAGCATTGCGCAATTGGCTTGTTTTGCTATGAAGTCAATTCCTCCGGCATCTTTTACTAATCTTTCAAAAAGATATGAAGGATCGTTTTTACCTGATAAAATATCAATTATTCCTCTGGGATGTTCCAAAACACTCTTTACAAAATATTGAATTCTTGCTTCTTTCCCATCTTCTATTAGAATACTTTTCAAAAATTTTATTCCTATATTTTTAATTTCAAGACCTTCAAACACTTTTATTATAAATTCTGTAACAACATCATCAAAATTTTTTGATCTCAAATACGATCTCAACGTTTGCAAAAGAAAATCAACGTTTTGAAGATTTCTCATCCGTTCAGCAAATGAATTCGCTATAACTTCTGCTCCTCCGTATTCTATTATGATTTGATTTAAAGAATGCAACAAGATATCGTAAACGTTTTCATAAAGAATACTAAAAAGTTTTGCAAAAAAACTGTTAACATTAGTTTTTTCATTTTCCAGTACAAAACGTTTTAATTGATCACATGACATAGCATACAATAAAGGTTTTGCTAGTATATCGTCAGAAATTTCGCTTGAAACGCTTCCTAAAATAGCACGAAGCATATCATTTTTTGCTCCAGGAATACGAATTCTTACATCGGTGCGACCTATGCTTCCAAATTTTTCAATATGCTCACACGATTTTCTTAACGCACTAGGAAATTCAAATAATAAACTTTCAAAATTTAAACCATTTAAAACTAACAATTCATCTTCTGGAGTATTTTGAAAAATTACACTTGCCTGATGAGACGGATCGCCACCGTTTGGAATTGTTGCTTTATGCATTCCTGTAAATTCTAAAGTTCCATCTAAAATTTTGGCGACTAATATTAATTTTTCTTCTAAAGATTTTTCAGCGAAAAGTTTATCCCATTTTCTTTTAAAACTTTCAACAAAATATGTCAACATAAACTCTTTTCTTTGTTTTTCGTTTAACGATTCTGCCAGCGACTTCAGCCCACCTTTTCCTAACATTCTGTAGCATCTAATAGCCATTTTAAATTTATTTTCAAGCGGAGTGTTTACCCATTCCATATAACAATGATTTTCTGCTTTCAGAAATGATTCTTTTTCTAGATGCGAAAGATGATTCATTTTGTATTCAGGAAGATTTTCTACAAGTATACTGGCGTCTTCTGGAGTTTTAACATTGGGACATCCAAGCAATAATATTTTTTCTTGCAAGGTATTAGAGTGCCAAATTATTTCCGGAAGATGCGGAATATAATCTACAAAATTTAAGGGTTCTAAAATTATTATCAAATTTCTTGGCAAATTATTTGCAATAATTGACTCATTTTTAGGCATTTTCGTATTACTAATGTTAAAAGCTAATAAAATTTTTTCTTCTAAACTTAAAACATGACATATTGAATGTTTAAATACAGATTCAAAATTCATATGGCGAAGTTCCATAAGTTTTTTATTCCTGTTTTCAAAAAGTTTTGCCAAAACTCTTTCAGATAAGTTTTTCAATTCTTTAAAATGAGATTCTTTTATTATGTAGGATTGAAGTTTTTCAGAAACTATAAATTCACAAATTGAACTTTCTGTTATAGTTTCAAAATCTACGCGTGAAAGACCCACTAATTCGCCTGGAGGAAATCTGTTCAAAATTTTATCGCAAGCATCGTCTGAAATTCTTAAACCAAGTTGCTCTACTACAAAAAGTTGAATTTTTTCGCGAAAACTCTTTTTATGCCATTCAATCTCTTCCCGAACACGTGCAAGCATGAGCGACCCTAAATGTTCAAGCTTTTTAAGTTTCTCATCAACACAAAAATAATCCCAATAAAAGGTTACACCACTTTCTAGTCTTTCGCACTTAAATTTTAAAGAAAAGTTTTCATCCAAAACAGCATGATATTCTTTTTCATAAATATTAAATAAAAAAAGTAACTCTTCTTCAAATTCTTTTTTTAAATTCGCACCATATTCTTGATCATTTCTTAAAATTTCTGTAAAAGAATCTAATCCAGTGTTAAATTCGAGTTGATACCTATGTAAACTAGAAAGAAATTTTTCTAGTTTTTCTTCCGTATTTTCACTTTCTATTTCTGCTTGATGTAAAGTGCCTAATTCGGAATAGCACCCGCTTAAAACAGAAGAAAATTTTTCTGGTTCGATTTTACTTTCTATCGAAAAATTAGAAAAAATACACGTGCACATTTTATATATATCAAAGATTTTTTCTTTAAAATAATTCAATCTACGTTCGAGTTCATCTATATCATGAGTTCTTTTTTCTAAATTATCCATTTCTTTTTGTATCATGATTCTTCGTGTTTTTTCTAAGGCATTTCGCAAACAATCTTCTAACCCTGTTTTTTCAGTTTTTAAACTCAATTCACAAATTTCTTTTTCAGGAAGATTTTTCCGCAAAACATTTAAAATTATTTCTGGTTCTACGCCTTCAAATCCGAAAGTACAACGTTTTACTTTTTCTATCTCATCGTAAAATTCACTCCATTTTTTTCTTTCGATTTCCTCTACAAAAAGCGAACCTTCTGTAGCGTCTTTTGGGAATTCTTGTTCTTCTTCGGGAGGTAAACTATCTGTAGCGTCTTGAGGTAAATCATCTGTAACATCTTCGTAAGGCTCTTGCACAAAAATTTGCTCTTCCTCTTCGCTTTCTTCTAACGAAGGAACATCTTCAGTAAAATTTTCTGATCTAGAAATACTTCTAATGCTTTCGGCACTAGCGGATACATCTTCCATACCAAGCACTTCCTGGTGCTGCGGTGATTCGTGCAAAAATGTTATATCATCTGGGGGCAGCAGAGGCAATCTTCTTTTTCGAGAATTGTTTTTTGTTGAATCAAATCTATTGTACAAAAAAAATCCAACCGTCGCCAAGGTTAATCCAAGTAAAGAACTTTTTAAAGTCGTTCTCTTTGGTATATCCGACAATCCTTTTTTATCAGTATTAGAGGGCACCATTGTTTCATCGGCATAAACCGATGTTAAACAGATGGCAAAACCTGTAATCATAGAAGCCATAGTTTTCCCAATCTTTTTTTTGTTATTAATTTTATTCATTTGATCTTTTCCTATAAAAAAATACGAACAAACTTGCAAACTTATTATGAATGCATACGTTCCTAATCTGATATATTTCCGTTACGATGAATGTGATTCTATTTCTTTAACGATTTAAAACTTACTGCGTTAATTTTATTACATTTTAAATTGAAAGTAAACCATAAAATCTGTTCTAATAAATTATAAAATGACATTTTCAGACTACTACAGCTACACTCAAAATCCCAAATTAACAAATTACCTTAAAAAACATTTATCCAAAAAATAACACAGAATAATCTTAAAATTACCGTAAAATCAGACTTTATCTCATTAATAAGCCTGATTTTTCCTCGTTTTTCCTTGTTTTTGAAGCTCATTTTTTGCTGTTTCTCTTGCTTTAAAAAAATTCAAAAACAATTCAAAACTTTATTAAATTCTTGCAAGATTTTTTATTTCTTTTGGCTTTAAAATTTAAAGTATTGTAATTATTTCATCTTTCTTCAAAGCCGGA
>JAISBW010000002.1 GCA_031265995.1 Oscillospiraceae bacterium | reverse complement strand
CCTTTACGGACAACAAAAAAGTCTTTTATCATCTTCCATTGTTTGTTTGTTAAATCAGTTAAATATTTCATGCCAACATTATACTACATAATATGTGAATTTTACTGAATACGGGTTCTTAGAATTTTGAAACGATTCTTCCAGTCGTTTCAACACCGTAGTGAAACGATTTAGCATGACTAAATTAAACGATTTGAAACTTTTCTAAACGATTCATCGCGAGTAAATGAAACGATTTGTGAAACGATAAGGTTTTTAAGAAAATGTTAAAAAAGCTTCGAAAACAACATAAAAAACGGAGTACAAAAAGCGTAAATCCAGCAGAACTGCTGGATTTGTCTTCTATCAAAAACATCACGTATATATGGGTCTGCGCGATGGAAATGATAGAATAACACGATTCCTCAAGTTTATCAAATAAGAATCGTTTCAAAAATGCATCGCGAGTTGCAAAAAAATTGAAACGATATGAAACGATTTGAAACACTAAAGTGCACCGCAAAAGTTGCACAAAAATTGCACCAAACCAAAAATTAATCAAAAGCTAGATATTTTCTAACTTTAAAGTATTTTAAAAAAATTAACACATTTTTATAATTTTAAGATATTTTTAAAGTTTTAAGTCTAAAGTTTATAAGACGTTCCTTAAAGGGAGCGTCTTTTTATGTTGAATTAAAAAACAGGAGGAAACTTATGCCCTATTTAATTTGCGTCTTTTTAATAATGACAGGCCTACTTTTATTCACTTCATTTTATCAAAGCATCCAAATCTATTTCATGAAAAGAGAGCTGAGAAAATGTTTGAAAACTATTGCAAGATGTAAAACAAATCTAAACAGCGAAAACAGATGCAATGAAAGAAAATTCAACCAAAGCTTAATTGGTGAAAACAGAGAAAAAAGAGAAGAAAAAGAAGAAAGAGAAAAATTAGAAAACTGCATAAAAGCAATTCAGCAAATCAAAAAATCTTTAAAAGACATGGAGGAATTTTAAATGAAAATTAAATTTACGATTCTCGGCGAACCATTTGGCAAAGAAAGGCCAAGATTTAGTGTAAAAGGTTTCAAAGTCTTTACTTATACTCCTGCAAAGACTTCAAACTATGAAAAAACGATAAGAAAAGAATTCAGAGAAAAAGTTGGAGTAAGTTTTAAAGAGAAAATTCCGCTTGAAGTAAAAATCACGGCATACTATCGGATACCGAAACATACGCCGAAGGATTGGGTCAGAAAAATGAACGCGAGATTAATCTTGCCGACAAAGAAACCGGATTTAGATAATGTCGTCAAAGTAATCTTCGATGCTTTAAACGGCGTTTGTTACTACGACGATGTACAAGTTTGCAAGCTAAATATTGAGAAATTCTACTCAACAGACCCAAGAGTCGAAGTTGAAATTGAAGATATGGAGGTCTTAAAAAATGCCTCTTTATGAAATCAGCGAACGATACTTTAACTTTTTGCAAATATTTAAAAATGATGAAGTTCCGGATGAAAAGGTAAACTACAAATTTCAGTCTTTAGAAGGCGAGTTTAGTGAAAAAGCAGATTCAATAGCTTGTTTTATTAAAAATTTAAATGCCGAGGCTGAAGCAATTAAAAAGGAGATCGCTTCCTTAATCGAAAGGGGAACATCGAAATTAAAATGTGCCGAAAGATTAACGGAATATTTAAAATCACAAATGGAGTTTATAGGCAAATCAAAAATCGAAACGGCAAGAAACAGAATAACAATCCGAAAAAATCCCGAATCAGTAATACTGACGAAGGATTTTTTAAATTGGGCAAAAGAAAGCGGCAAAGAATTCTTGAAATTTAAAGAACCTGAGCCTGATAAATTAAAAATTAAAGAATTTCTCCAAAAAGGAGGTGAAACACTGCATGCGCAACTTATCCAAACAAAGAGAATTGAGATTAAATGATTCAAATAAAAAGAGTTGAGATTAGTTGAGATTAAATAATTCAAAAAAAGAATCGAAAACAAATGATAAATCTTTTGCAAATTATTTTGTTTGCAAAATTATTTCGGAGGTTAATAAATTATGAACATTTATGAAAAAGTGCAGAAAATCAAGGCCGAGCTTCTTGAATGCAATTTGAAAAAGTCCGGAAACAACAAGTTTTCGGGCTTTAAATATTACGAACTTGGCGATTTTATGCCTCACATAATCAGGCTTTGTGAAAAGTACAAAGTGTGCACAGTAATCAGCTTTCATGACAATACGGCGTCTCTGTCAGCGATTGATTCGGAAGCAAGCGAAAATCCGGAAACTTCGGTTCCGATGCTGATAATCTCTTGCCCCATAGAAAAACTCGAGCTCAGAGGCGCAAACGCAATCCAGGCTCTCGGCGGGACCCAGACATATCTAAGAAGATACCTTTACATGGCTATGTTTGATATCACAGAAAACGATTTGTTTGATTCGGTTTCGGGAAAGACAGAAGTCGCTAAAACAAACGAATTGAGAAACGAATCAAAAAATAAACCTCCATTAAAAAAACCCGGAATCTCTCCTGAAGAAAAAGATGAATTGAGAGCTTTAATCGGAGACAGAAAAACGGAATTAAAGCTTTTAAAGCAGTACGGAGTTAATTATCTGCTTGAGCTAAATCAAGAACAAGCTAAAGAAATTAAGGAAAGAATAGAAAAATTTAAAGCTAAAAAGGAAGAGATGAAAAAACAAGAAGACGAGAAGCAGAAAAAAGACGAGAAACAAAAAGGTGAGAGGAAGGAACAAGTGGAAAATGAGAAACAGAAAGAAGAGGCGAAAGAACAAAGAGAAGCGGAGAAACAAAAAGGAGTGGCAAAGGAATAAAGAAAACAAAAATCAGGAATTGGCTAAGAAACAATAAAAATCCTAAAAACAAAAGAAATCAAAAAGAAAATTTAAATAAATCTAACGGAGGAAACTAAAAAATGCTTAATTTTATTGTTCTGATGGGACGTCTCACGGCAGACACTGAACTTAAACAAACGCAAAATTTCAAAAGTTTCGTTCGCTTCAACATCGCGGTCAATCGATATACCAAAGATAAAGACCATCCGGAAGCAGACTTCTTTAAAATCGTCGCCTGGGAAAAAAACGCAGAGTTTATCTGCAAATATTTCTCAAAAGGAGATCCAATCATCATTGAAGGAAGTGTAAGGACAGGTTCTTTTACAGACGACGAAGGAATAAAAAGGAAAACTTTCGAAGTCTGGGCACGAGGCGTTAATTTTGCGTGTTCGAAAAAAGATAAGCCTGGAGAAAACTATGAGACTAACTTAATCGAAAAGGAGGTAAACAATTGTCTCGCAGCAAAGAACAAGTCTAAAACCGAAGCCGTTCAAGAGAAATTTTATGGCGATGAAGAGTTGCCGTTTTAACAGCAAAAACAAGAAAAAGTCGCTATTAGTAGGGGGCACAAGCTAAATGAATATCGCTGTTTTAAAAGAACAAAAAACTAAATTTAAGGAGAAAATTCTATGTTTCACGAATTTAATAAAGACCATTACGTAAACCTGGACAACATTTTTTCAATTGAAATCCATTCTAACAATATTTTGGAATTTACTCTAACCAGTGGAAAGAAATTATTTTTTGAAACAAAAGCGGAAGCCAAAACCGAAATGTTGAACTTAATGGGTAAAGTCGACAGAAACGGCGATGTAATTAATTATTAATACAGGAGGAAAATTTTGAATTATTTGAAATTGCACGAAGGATTTTATCAATGGTGTGAAATAAACTATTTACCTGCATTGTCACAACTTTTGTTTTTGAAAATAGTACATATTTTCAATAAATGTGGCTGGGTTGAATGGGTTCAAGTAGATAACCAAAGATTGATGTCGGAAGTGCAAATTACCAATAAAAATACCTTTTTAAATTATCGAGACAAATTAATTGGATCAGGATTGATTGAATTTGAAAAAGGTAAGAAGAACAGACCGAATAGTTACAAATTAGGTTCAATTTTAAGTTCAAATTTTGATCTTAATTTTGACTCACAGTTGACTTACTTTTGCACCAAAGCTGAACCCCAAACTGGACACATAAATAAACTAAACAAAACTAAACTAAACACTACCCCTGAAAGTACTAACGTACTTTCTTCCCCTAAACAGGGAGCACGCAAACTTACTGACCCAATGTTTATCGAGTTTTGGAACGCATATCCTCGCAAACAAAACCAGCCAAGTGCAGTAAGAGCATTCGGAAAGATTACGATGAGCCGTGCGGTTTTGGATGAGATTCTTGCGGGAATTGAGCGTTATAAAAATTCTGGTCAATGGGCTAATGCGCAGTATATACCGCATCCGGCAACGTTTCTAAACGGAAGACGCTGGAGAGACGAAATCGAACAAGGAGGCCAAACTTATGCAACTCATCAGCAAAATTCTGGACCAAAAATTATCAGAAAATGCATTAATAAATACCCGGAATAGCAATAAAAAATTAGAAATATGTGAAATTTGCGGCGAAGAAACCCAAATGCTCATAGACTTCAAGTCTTTTGGCGGAGAAAAAATTGTGAGCAGATCATGCAAATGTGAACGTGAAAAGCGAGAAGCCGAGGAGCAAGCTAAGTTAAACGCCGAAAAAATGCAAAGAATTGAAGAATTAAAATCTCTTTCACTTCTTGGCAAAAGATACGAGAACGCTACCTTTTCCAGTACTCTTGAAAGCCAAAATTTAGAATTTAACAAAGCTTTTAACCGATGCAAGAAATACTGCAAAGTCTGGGAAAACGTACTTAAAAACGGCCAAGGAATCTATCTTTACGGTAACAGCGGAACCGGCAAGACACATATCACGGCTTGTATTGCCAATGAACTAATGAAGAATCTGATTCCTGCACTGTTTACAAGCCTTTTTGAAATTTCAAAATCCGTAAAATCTACGTTTAACAAGCATTCAATTAAAACTGAGCAAAATTTGATCAATCAATTTTCACAGATTGAATTTCTAATTTTTGATGACTTGGGAACTGAGATTTTTACTAAAAATACAGAAGATACCTGGATTCAAGGTCTTCTATACAACCTAGTAAATTCAAGATACAACGCAAATAGGCCTACGATTTTTACAAGTAACTACAGCCTTAAAAATCTTGTTGAATCTAGAGGAATTTCTGAAAAGACAGTGGACCGTATTTATGAAATGACAGAAGGCGCTTGCCTTCACATTGGCGGGGAATCAGCGAGAGGGAAGTTTCGGAGAGAATTGCCGTTTTAAAGAGTAAAATGTTGTCTTAGAATTTTAAATAGTAAAATATTGTTTTAGAATTTTAAATAGTAAAATATTGTCTTAGAATTTGAAAAAATAAAATATTATTGTTTTAGAGTTTTTAAAAGTTAAAAAAATATTGTTTAAAATTTTAAACAAGAGAGAGCCTCAATGGCTCTCTTTCTGTTTGCTGTTTGTAAATTGCTGTTTGCAAAGGCATTGAAAGCAAAAATTCAAAAAAGCAATCGGATTAATAATCCAAAAAAAATAATCCGAAAAGAATTTATTAATATAGGAGAAAAATAATTTATGATTAACTATTTAGAAACCAAATGCGAAATAAATTTAATAAAAACCCGTCTGGAAATTCTTAGGATCCAAAAAGAGGAATTAAAATCACTTATTGATCCAAGTTCTTTGTTGTTTGATAAAATTAAAGTCCAGTCAAGTCCGGAATTTGATAAAAAAATTATTGAATATGTTTACAGAGCTTCAAAAATTGATGAAAAAATAAGTAAAAAGAAAAATCAACTCAAGTTTTTAGAAATTAAATTGGCAAAGATGGAGAAAATTTTAAGAGAAGTAAAAGGCTTAAGATATAAAATTTTTGTAATGCGTTGCATTGATGGGCTCAGTGTTAGAAAAATTGCTTGGAAGCTGAATTTTTCAGAAAGCAATGTTTACAAAATTTTGGCGCAAATTGGGTTGGATGCTTGATTTTAAACTATTTTTTGTGAGTATGAGAGAAGTCGGGAAGGAAGTGAGTTATGTGTGATTTGATTTTTATGTGTCTTAAGTATGATTTGAATTTATGAAACCAAATTTTAAGTCTTGGATTAGACTATTGACAAAAATTATATTTGTGTTATAATTAAGAAAGATCAAGTTTAATGTTGAAACAAATGGAGTTCGAAATACAGATCAAAACATTGATGAATAGTTTGTTTAATAACTCAATTGGTGGTGAGGTGTGTGTTAAAGAAAGGACAGATAAAATTTACTAAAAAAGCAGCTGAAATTGCGAAAGTATATTTTAAAAAGAAAAAAATAGACGAATTTTTAATAGTTGCGCCAAAATCAGAGAAACCTGAAGGCGGTAAAGATTTTTACAAAATTTTACTGGGCGAGAAACAAGATTCGGCAAGTTTACGTAAAGTCTATGCAACAGATATCGTGAAAGCAAAAAAATTATTTGAAGTGTCGCTCATAAAAGAAGGCAGGCTCAGCTTTTTATTAAGTCCTGATTTAAGTTGTTTGCTATATATCGATAAAACCCAGCAAGATAAATATGAAAAGTTAAAGACGCCTGGAATGGATTGGCCGATGGCAATTCTAAATGAAGGTTGTGAAACTGAATTTGAAAGAAAAATGAATAAGTCGGTTACAGTTGATTTGGCGAATTTGATTTCAAGTATAAATGCTTGATTTAGTTGATTAAAAACATAAGCGAATAAGAATATCAAATAATTAAAACTTGACATTTTATAAATAGAATGTTAACATGTTTAAAGCTTAGCGTTTCATAAAGCGATAAAACTTCAAATATTAAGTAAATATTTTGAAAAGTGAGGTGAATTCAAATGCCAATGGGAAGTTTGTTAAAAAAAATAATTGAGGTCAATAAAGACAAGCCCGAAGCGATGAAAGCTATTGATAGAATATTAAAGAGAGTTGATAAATCTGCAAAAAGGGAAGTTAAACCTAGAAAAGTCGCAAACAATGACTCGTTAACAGAAGCTAAAATACAAAAGAGAAAAGAGTTAGATGTTTGGGCTAAAAATAATGAGCCTAATGAAGGCTGGGGTTTAACGGATAAGAAATATGTAGAAATTAAGTTTAGAAAGAAATTTTTGGAAGAAAGGCCTGGTGTTTCTTGGGTGGAATATTTGGAAAGTAAGGGTTTGGAAGTCAAAAAATCCACACTAAAACCATCTGATGATAAACCTAAAGATATAAAAGGTGACGAAGAATCAAGTTCAGTTTCTAGGATTAAAAAACAGGCAAAAGATGATTCTGATGTTTTAGAAATGAAACATGAAAAAATAAATGATGATATTTTGCCTGTTATTGAAAAAGCTAAATTACAGAAAAGATCGAAAGACGATTCAGAGTTATTATCTATGGCGAGAAAATTGCAAAACGTAAATACAAAAGGAATAAAAGATAATAAAGCACTTGAATATGTAAAAAGGTTTCAGAATTTTTTGAAAATTTTTAAATGGAAAATCAAAAATAATGATTCTGCAATCGATTCTTTAAATAAACTTGACAATATTTTGGATATAGTATATTCCTCAAAAAAATATAATATTAAAGAATTGAATTCTGTTATTAATGAAATATGCGAGAAAATATAACGGTGGTGATGATTAAATGTGTTGTTATTGTGGAGATGATAGTTGCAATGGAGGTTGTTGTAGTGAATTCATTGAATGTTTAAAGGGATTTTTTTGTTGCCGTTGGTGTCGATGTTGTTGTAAACGCAAATATCGTCCTCAGTTTGAAACTGATGCGTATGGCCCAATGGATGAAAATGCTGTGTTTGATCGTGGTAAATTCACTGAATTTAAACAAAGTGGAGGATTGCCTGTTACAAAAAAAATGCCGTCCAGAGGTCATTCCAGTGATGATCCAACTCATTTTTTTATTGCTCCTCCAGATCAAGCACCTGGCACTGAAGAGCAGCTTAGTTATCCTTATAATTGCTGGTCATGGGCTACCAATCCAGCTACGGGCCACTTGTTGTGGGCTGACCCTCCTGGATTTCAAGATGTTCATGACGTGTTCGAACTTGCTGAAATCACAAGGCGGTTTCTAGGAAGTAAAGGCTGGTCCTGCAGTGAGAACTACTCGAATTCGGATATCGATGATGTAATTAGACAGATTAATCAAGACAACCCAGATGTCTTCGTAATTGCTATGAGGGTCCAAGATCCAGATCCAGCTCCAGGTGCGGTGGCAAGAGGTAAAATATTAGATTATCATTTTGCTCGTTACTATTTTGGGCAATGGACTCAAAAAGCTGGTGCCAAAGGAAGACTTTTGCTTTTAGAACCTACTGCCGGAACACTCCGTGCACCTGATTCGCTTTGGGAGGAACATGTTAAGGAACCTCCTAATCCTACGCTTGTTACAAGACCTCGTAATTCAGAATCACACAATAGACCCATCCAACGTACGATCTACAATAGTAGTACTGTGTATTTGGTTGCGAGGCGTGGACAATAACCTGTGGTATGGATGGTTTCAATATAATATATGCAAATATATAAAAATGTACAAATTTTATTTAGAGGGAGTTTTATGAATTCAAAGAAAATTTTAAAACTTTTAACTTTTTTGTTTCTATTTATTTTTTATATAATGTCGTTACTGCCAATTGTTTTTGCGGAACATCTTATTGTACCAACACAAATTAGAAAAGTTTTTCCTGATCTTGCATTTGCAACTAAAATTGCATACACACTAGGGAAATCATCGGTACATGAATTAGTTACTCAGGATGAGTTAAATGGTATAGAAAATTTTGAACAGATATTAAATCAAGGAATCCAGTATAAAATTTCAAATATTTCGGGTGTGCAATATTTAAACAATTTAAGGCGTTTTTCGATTATGGGTGGAGAAATAAGTGATTTATGGCCTTTATCAAAATTGGCTAATTTGTGTACAATAAATTTGTATCACAATCAGATTGTTAGTCTAGAACCTCTGTCTAAATTAGTAAACTTAACACATTTAAATTTAACATGGAATTTAGTTACTGATTTAATGCCTTTGTCTAAATTATCGAATTTAATTTGGATAGAAGTATCAGAAAATAAAATTACAGATTTATCACCGTTAAAATCGTTAAGGAATTTGAATGTATTAAATGCGGCAAATAATCAGATTAGAACAGTTAGAACACTTTTAGATTTTGAAGGAGTCACAAGTTTGTTTTTAGAAGGCAATCCAATTGAAGATCTAAGTGTTCTATCAAGTAAGTTTTTTGTTAATTTGAATAGGGGATGCCGCAGAAAAGTTAACAATAAACCACGATGCTGTGTTTGTTAATTGATATGAATCTATTTGAATTTTTAAAATTCGATCAAATCTTGTCTTAATATAGTTAAAACGCAGGAGACCTGTAATTAAAAGAATTTAAAATATAAGTTATAGACAAGAGTTCTGAATATTTGTGGCGAAAGACATTTTCAAAGAGTGTAAAAAAGTGTAAACCACTTATGATATAGTGATATCGTAGGGTTATGCCGTGCCTGCTAGGTGCGGTATTTTTCGTGCTGAAAACCGCAAAACAAAGGATGTGAAAACTGTAAAGTAAATTAAATAAATTAAATGAATTTATTCTAATTCAATTTTTATATTTAATTTACACTTAAAAAGGAGCTGATCCACCATTCTAGAATCATGAAAACAATTGCAAGGAGTTGACATTTCAATTCTAAAATCCTGTAAACACTGCTCTCGAATCCACAAAGAAGACTTTATTTGCCTAAAAAAACCAAAGAGCAGAGCAGAACAGTTTATCCTGAGAAGCACATACAAATGGGGCAAAACCCGCGAAATGATTCGCAAACGAGATATGTATCTTTGCCAAGTTTGTTTGCGTCAAGGCGTGTATAACTGCGGCGATATTGAAGTCCATCACGCAATCAAGATTGATGAGGACAAAGAACTTACGTTTGATTCAAGCAATCTCATCACGCTATGCCAGAAGCATCACAGACAAGCCGATGATGGCGAGATAACGTTTGAAGTTATTAAAAAGATCATTGAAGAACAAGAACAGACAAACGAGAAAAATTTGAAACTGTTTCAAATGAACTCTGCTGTTGTTGGCTATTGATAAATTTGTTTTAAACAAAAATTTATTTTTATAGAGTAAATAACATCCCCCGGGTATCAGGTAGACCAAAAAAATAAGAAAGGCCAACACCACGCTCGGCCTCCGCACACACCGTTTTCACAATTCATGTATTTTTTTGAAATTTGCTTTAAACCAGTATTGTAACTGAGTTTGAAGTTATTTTTTTGAGGTAAAAAATGAGAAAATACCAAAATATCGCGATTGAAAAATTAAAACCATATGAACATAACGCCAGAACTCACAGTGAAGAACAGATTTCCAAAATTGCAAAATCAATTGAGGAATTCGGTTTCATAAATCCGGTCTTAATTGACGCAGAATTTGGAATAATCGCGGGCCACTGCAGAGTTTTGGCAGCAAAGCAAATTGAAATGGAAGAAGTTCCATGCCTGTTTGTCGAGGACCTGACAGAAACGCAAAAGAGAGCTTACATAATTGCCGACAACAAATTGTCTTTAGATGCAGGATGGGACTTTGGTATTCTTAAGATTGAGCTCGAAGAT
Organism: Oscillospiraceae bacterium; assembly: GCA_031265995.1. Taxonomy (GTDB): domain Bacteria; phylum Bacillota; class Clostridia; order Oscillospirales; family Acutalibacteraceae; genus Improbicoccus. The sequence continues at coordinate 29,519 of JAISBW010000002.1, read as the reverse complement.
TTAAAGAATCTTGACTTTAATATTTCTCTAACCGGATTTGATGATTTTAATTTTGACTTGTCAAACGATTCAAAAGAAATTACAGATGATGATTTTGACTCAGACAAAATTAATAAAATTTTGGAAGAAGAACCGAAATCAAAGCTCGGTGATATTTATCTTTTAGGGGAACATCGACTAATGTGCGGGGATTCGACAAATCCTGAAGACGTCTCTAAACTTATGAATTCTAAGCTAATAAATTCTAAGCTAAAAGGAAATGAAATAAGTGAAATAAATAAAATAAATGAAATAATTGATTTATTTGTTACAGACCCGCCATATAACGTAGATTATCAAAGTAAATCAAAAGAAAAGAATAAAATTTTAAATGACAAACAGACGAGCGAAGAATTTCGTTCGTTTCTGATTTTGGCTTTTAAAAATGCGGATAAATATCTTAAACAGGGCGGAGCATTTTATATCTGGTTTGCAAATAAAGAATCATTGTCTGTTTATCAGGCTTGCCAAAAAGTAGATTGGGAAATCAGACAACAGCTTATCTGGAATAAAAACGCTTTAGTTCTCGGACGACAAGATTATCGGTGGAAACATGAACCTTGTGTCTATGGCTGGAAATCTGGAGATTCTCATTATTTTACTGACGACAGAACGCAAACTACAATTTTAGAATTCAATAAACCTTTAAGAAATGAAGAACATCCGACAATGAAGCCTATTCCTTTAATTGCAAAACTAATTGAAAACAGCAGTAAAAAAGGAGAAATCGTTCTGGATTTATTCGGTGGCTCCGGAACAACTTTAATTGCCTGCGAAGAACTAAACAGAAAATGTTTCATGATGGAACTGGATCCAAAATACTGTGATGTAATTATTAAGCGATGGGAAGAATTAACTGGTGAAAAAGCAATGAAAGAACTTAATTGATAAGAAATTTAATGGACGAAATCAGTGCAATAGTGCAATTTGGATAAATAACAAGGATTGAAAATGAACAGTTTTGATTACAGCTGGCTGCTAGCCATTCTTTCAATAATAGGCACAATTTTTAACATCAAGAAAAAAGTAATCTGTTTTTATTTATGGGCGTTCGGTGAAATCTTTTGGATAATGCTTGATTTTAAAAATAATTGTTACGGCAGAGTATTTCTCGATATAGTCCATCTAGGAATGGCAATCTGGGGAATCTATGATTGGCAAGTAAAAAACGTTAAAAACAAACAAAATAACAATATTAGAAAAATAAAATAACAAGAATAAAAAATTAGCAAACAAGATTGGAAATTTTAAACAGGAGAAAATTTAATGAACCAGAATCTTAATTTAAACGAACAAGCAAAAGAAATTCTTCGAATTGCCGAAAAATACGGCGTCGAATCAAACTTTTTCTTCTTGACGACTTTTAAAAGATATCAGGTACAGCTTAAAATGCTTACCGACCTTGAAAAAACTATTTATGAAGAAGGAATGACTGTGGAGAAAAGTTATTCCAAAGGCACAAAAAATACTTATGTCCATCCTGCCGTAAGTGCTTACAATAAAACTGCGGACTGCGCGAATAAAACCGTGGCGACGCTTGTGAAAATCATAACTTTGCTCAGAGCCAGAGATGGCAGTGATGAGCCGGATCCTTTGCTTGAATTCATTTCCGGAAGGAGAAATTCGATTGATTAAAATTTTATTGCAATATGAATTACAAATTATTGTAAACAGGAGGTGACTCTAAAATTGATCAAAGCTTCAAAATACGCAAATTGGGCAATCGAATCAGAAGATGCGCCAAAATATGTAAAATTACAATGTCAAAGGTTTTTAGATATCTTAAATGGCGAAAACAGCGAAGATAAAAATATCAAAAACACAAAATATTTTGTAAATTTAGAAATGCTCGAACGCATAGAAAACACACTAAAACTGCTAATTATGCCTCGAGGTTTAAAGGTCGGCGAAACAATTTATGATTGCTCAACAGGCTACCAATGGCTTTTTTATACATCGATTCTTTGCGTAGTTTATAAAGACAATCCGACCAGAAGAAGATATGAAACTGCAATTCTTGAAATCGGGAGAAAGAACTTTAAAACTTTTACAATTGCAACCATTTTTATTCTGCTTTTTCTTCTCGAACCAAAGTTTTCAAAATTCTATTCTGTTGCCCCGGACGGTTCGCTCTCCAGAGAAGTAAAAACGGCAATTGAAGAAATTTTAAAAAGTAGCCCCAAAGTATATATGAAGGATGAAACTCCAAGGTTTAAAATCCTTCGTGATTACATTAAATTTGAACTTAACGAAAATCAGTATTTTCCTCTTAATTACTCTAATTCAAGAATGGACGGTAAACTCCCCAATGTCTTTTTAGCAGATGAAGTCGGAGCACTGCCAAATGCATATGCGATTGAATCAATGAGAAGCGGTCAGCTTAATATTTTAAATAAGTTAGGGTGCATAATCAGCACAAAATACCCAACGATTGATAATCCGTTTGAAGAAGAAATTAAATACGCAAAACAAGTTTTAGACGGCATTACAGATGACGAAACTATTTTTGCTCTTCTTTATGAGCCGGATTTCAGTACATCAAATACATCGGTAAATACATCGATTGAATCGGGAATCTACGACAAATCCAACAAGTCTCAGATAAAAGATTCCCAAAAACAAAGTGAATCTAACCACAATGATTTGCATTCTATCCAAACTTATCAAAGCTGGACCTCCGACGACCTGATTTTAAAGCACGCAAATCCGGTCGCTCTTGAAATCCCAGAAATTTGGGAAGATCTTCTAAAAAAAAGAGCAAAAGCGATTGCAATGGAATCCGCAAGGGAAAATTTTCTCACAAAACATTGCAATATCATTTATCAAGGCGCCGGAACTGAAAACTTTGTTGATATTGCGGATGTTCTAAAGTGCAAAGTCAATAAACTGGATTGGATTGGAAGAGAAGTCTATGTCGGGGTTGACCTTTCAATGACGACAGACAATACCGCCGTTGTGATGTGCGCGGTCGATGAAGACAATAGAATCTTAGCGGATGCCTGGTGTTTTATCCCTGAAGGAAGAATCGAAGAGAAAAACAGATTCGAGAAGCTTGATTACATAAGATTTATAGAGCACAAAAAATGCTTTGCTTGCGGCAACAAAACGATAGATTACGGCTTTGTTGAGGATTTTGTCTTTAAACTTGAAGATAGGTTTGGCGTAACAATCAGGGCAATCGGCTTTGATAGATACAATTGCCTAAGTTCGGCTCAAAAGTGGCTTACAAAATACAGCGTTGTCGAGATTAGACAGCATAGCGATACTCTCCATGCCCCGACAAAACTTTTGCAGGAAAAAATTATTAACACAGAATTTTCATACGAGAAAAATACTTTGCTTGAAATTAACTTTTCAAATGCCATGTGTGTTTACGACACAAATATGAATAGATACATCCATAAAAAGAAGAGTTCAGGTAAAGTCGATATGGTCGCAGCCCTTATCAATGCTATTTATCTTTTACAGCAGGACATTATTTTTGAAGGGAGCGGGATTACGTATGCGGTTTGAAGTATTTATAGTTATTCCACAAAGAAATTCCGGCGGCAAACAACGCTATGATCGGCGAAACCGGGATGGTTAACGATGAGTTGTAAATTGGAAATCTGTTCAGGGACCGGCATATTTTAAATTCCAAAACGAAATTTTAACTGATATGCGAGATAATATACGAGATAATTTTGGATTGTAATTTTATGAAAAATTGATTTTTATTTGCCTAAAACCTTATCAAAACAATCCCGTTCACAATTAATTTCTTATCCGGATTTTCAAATGAAGGTTTATCTGTTTTAACTTTTGTCATCCCGACCGTTCTATATCCTTGCTCGTTAAAACAAGCCAGAATATCCATTAGTTCTGTACCTGCGTTGGTAATTGTAATTTCATCGAAACCTTCATTTTTTAAAATTTTGGATATTTCCGGGACGTTGCGTTCCCAAAGCGTGTCGCCAAAAATTAAATTGTCCGAACCGTATTTCACAGCCGTTTGATACGCTCTTACCACAATGCAGGCCGCTTCGCTTTTTTGTTCATTTTCAAGAAATGTGCCGTTTTCAAATTTTTCAATGCTTTTCATAAAATAATCTCCTCAAAAAATTAATTAAATTTTGATGCTTTGCTATTACTATATTAACTCTTCATTAAAACTATATCAATATGTCTTAATCAACAAACTTTTTGAGGATAATTTTTAGTTGTTTGTGCTAAATATGCTGAATTCAATTGCGGTTAAGGTAAAAAGGTAAATATGATAGATATTATTCTGTATTTGTATCTTGTAGTGATTCCATTTGAGAACAGCTTTTATTTTTAAGCTAAAAACTGTGTATCTGTTCTTTTCCTAACAGTCAATTTCAAGTGGAATGACTATAACTTTGTAATATTTAAAGTAAATAAATCTTAAATAAATCCAAAATAATGAAATGTTTAAAAATAAAATAAATATAAAGTAAAACTTATACATTTTATCTGTTTGTCTTTTGAAAACTTTTTTTGAAAAAGTGTAAAAAAGTGTAAATCTTTCATGCTACAATGAAAGTATAGAGATATGTCTAATATTTCAATACTAATGGTCGACAAAAGCAAATGGAGCCGACAAAGGCAAGATCAAAATAAAATATAACCAACCCATTAAAATAAAAAAGGTTGGTTTTTTTATATCTATTTTTATATCTATTTTAAATTAGCAAATAAATTCATTTTTTTAGGAGGCGATAAAAAAATGGGATTTTTAAACTTTTTCAAATCTAATTTTTTCAAACAAAATAATGAATCAAATAATAAACAAAACAACAAAATAGAAAACAAAGCCATACCGGTTGACAGCAGCTTTTCCTCATTTTTCAGCGGTCTTGGTGCGATTGACATTTCAAAAGCCATGAATATTCCAGCATTTGCTTCAAGCATAAATCAAATCTGCGAATCCGTTGCGATGATTCCGATAAAGCTATATAGGTTTGAAGAAACGAAAAAAGGTAAGTTTACAAAAGAAGTCACAGACGACGACAGAACTACGCTTTTAAACGACGACACCGGAGATACTCTCAGCGGAGCGGAGTTTAAGAGAGCGATGGTAAGAGATTATCTTGTCTTTGGGAACGCTTACGCTTTTATTAACAAAGCAAGAAACGTAACAACACAAGTTGACGAAAATGTTAGTGAAAAAATTAATAAAAGAAACAGAATTAAAACTGTTAACTATAGCGGAATCAAATCAATAAATTATGTCAGAGCTGAAAATATCTCGATTATTTCAAACATCGATCCTATTTTTAAAGACTACAACATTACGGTGCAAGGAAAACAATATAAACCTTTCGAATTCTTAAAAATCCTGAGAAACACAAAAGACGGAGCAACAGGAAAAGGAATTCTCCAAGAAAACAAAGAACTTCTCAGCACTGCATATTCAATTCTTTCATACCAGCAGAATTTAGTTGAAAAGAACGGCAATAAAAAGGGATTTATCAGGGCGAATACAAGGCTTTCAAAAGAAAGTATGGACGCAATCAGAACAAGTGTAGAACAGCTCTACAACGATTCCGAGCGAAATATTATTGTCCTGAACGAAGGACTGGAATTTAAAGAATCAAGTAATACAAGCGTAGAAATGCAGCTCATTGAAAACAAAAAGAGCCTGAATAACGAAATTAAATCGGTATTTGGAATAAATCAAGACACAACAGGCAAGATTGATTATTTTTCTTTCTTTAAAAATGCGGTATTACCTGTAATAAACGAGTTCGAGTGTTCTTTAAACAGGGATTTTTTAGCCGAAAAAGAAAAAGATTCCTTGTATTTTGCATTTGACACAAAAGAGGCTCTTAAAAACGATCCGTCTTTGAAAACAAGATTTGAAGCCTATAAAACCGCGCTTGACGCAAATGTTATGCAAATTGATGAAGTAAGGTTTATGGAAGATTTAGAGCCTTTGGGTCTTAATTTCATAAAACTGGGTTTGCAAGACGTTCTGTATAATCCCAAAACAAAAGAAGTTTTTACGCCAAATACAGGTCAGAAAGTTAATACCGAGAGGATTGAATATGTGGGCGAGGATGAAAAAAGGGATTAAATGACGCATTTAAAAAATTAAAGACAGAAAATCCATAAGGCTCGCAGATTAAACTGTGAGCTTTAATTGTTTAATATTTTTGGAGGAAAAATTTATGGAAAACAAACTTAAAATTTTCAAGAATGAAAAATTTGGAAAAGTAAGGACGGTAATTATTGAGGGAGAACCTTATTTTTGTCTTGTGGATGTCTGCAAAATCTTAGAACTGGAAAATGTAAGCCAAGTAAAATCAAGACTTAAAAAAGATGGGATCATTTCAAATGAGGCCATCGATTCTCTCGGACGAAAGCAAGAAGCTAATTTTGTAAATGAAGCAAATTTATACAAAACAATTTTTCATAGCAGGACAGATTTTGCTGAAAATTTTCAAGATTGGATTTGTAACGAAGTAATACCGCAAATCAGAAAAACCGGCTCATACGGAATCAAGCTTCCTGAATTCACAAACCCGGCACTTGCCGCAAGAGCTTGGGCGGAAGAATTCGAGAGAAGACAAACTGCAGAAAACCAACGTGATGAAACGATCAAAACTAAAGCCTGGATCGGTAACAGACGTGAAGCAACCGCAATGGCGACAGCAAGTGCGAAATCTAGAGAATGTAATAGATTTAGAAACAAATCCAAAGAATTAGAAATCGAACTCGATAAATCAAAGCAATTTGCAAGTGTCAAATTATGCGAAATCAAAACAAAAAGAAAATTCGATTGGCACAAACTCAGAAATTACTGTACGTCGCATGAGCTTGAAATGAAGAGAGTTTTTGATTCAAATTATGGCGAGGTCAATTCCTATCCTGCAATTGCTTGGGAGAGCGTCTACGGAGTTGACATTGAAAATTTATGGAGGTGAACAAAAATGAAAAAATTCTGGAACTTTAAAACTGAAGAAAACGGCAGAACGCTTGAATTAATCGGAGAGATTGCCAAAGAATCATGGTTTGGCGACGAGGTCACGCCAAAAGAATTCAAAAATGAGCTAAATGGCGGCTCAGGAGATATTTCGGTATTTATAAATAGTCCCGGCGGCGACATTTTCGCAGCTTCAGAAATTTATACGGCTTTAAAAGAGTATTCAAAGTCTTTAGGCAAAGTCAGCGTAATAATCGACGCTTTAGCAGCCTCGGCGGCATCTGTGATTGCGATGTCAGGCGACGAGGTAAAGATGAGTCCGACTGCGTATCTTATGATCCATAATCCGTGGACTTTTGCCGCCGGCGACAGCGATGAAATGCGTGTCATCGCTCGCCAGCTTGACGAAATAAAAGAAGGAGTAATAAATGCGTATAAAATCAAATCCGGTCTTTCACGCGAGCGAATCTCGCAAATGATGGACGCAGAAATGTATGTCAGTGCCGCTGAAGCGGTCAGACTCGGGCTTGCCGATGAGATTCTTTTTGAAAATGAAGAATTTTTAAAAGAAGATCGTTTAAGAAAAGATTATTCAAAAAAAGATCATTCAAAAGAAGATTTTTTAAAAGCAGCAGTAGCATTCAGTCAAAAAATGGCGATAAATCAAGTCTTGGCAAGAATCCGCGGGAAACCTTTGGAAGAGGAGAAAGAGAAAAAAGAAAATAAAGAAGAGAAAGAAATGAAAGAAAAAGAAGCAGCAAAAACAGATTACGGCAAATATAAAGAAATTCTAAATAAATTAAAACTTGGAGGAAAAGCCCAATGAACTTGAAAGCTTTAGAAGAAATACTAAATAAATTAAAACTTGGAGGAAATTAAAATGAACTTAAAAGCTTTAGAAGAGAAAAGATCTGAACTGATCGGGAAAATGGAAAACATGGTCAAAAACATTGAAACAGAAGCAAGACCCTTTAATGAGGGCGAGGAAAAAGAATTTGAAAACTCAAAAAAAGAAGTTGAATCTATTAATTCAACAATTAAGAAAACGGAGGAATTAAGAGCAATGAATTTAATTAAAAGAGAACCTTCAGGAGATTTACCGACATATCCGGATCTTAAAGAAGACAAAATCGATGCTTACAACGGTATTTCCGGAAATGTTAAAAGCATGGATAGCATAGCTAGCAGAGACATAAAAGCGTTTGTAGACTACATACGCAACCCCATAAAAAACGCCAATTTTGACGTTGGCTCAAATGGAGCGATAATTCCTGTAACAATCGCAACGCAAATAATCGAAGCAGTAAGAGATATCTGCCCTATCTATAGTTTAGCTAAGATTTATAACATTAAAGGCGAATTAAGAATTCCATATTATGGCGACAATTCCGGAGACCAGATTACATGCGGTTATGCTCCTGAATTCACAGAACTCACTGCTCATGCAGGCAAGTTTACGGCAATTACATTAAACGGCTACACCGCAGGAGTTCTTTCTTTGATTTCGAAATCATTAATCGGCAAGGCCGGAGAGGCAAATATCAATCTTGTCAATTTTGTTGTCAGCGAAATCTCCAAACGAGTCGCGGTATTTTTAGAGCACGAGCTTCTTTTGGGATCAGGCACAAATGCTTGCCAAGGAATAATCACGGGCGCAACGAACGTTAAAGAAACAAGTTCGGCAAGCACGATAAAAGCCGATGATTTAATCGATTTACAGGAATCAATCCCAGATGTTTACCAGCGTGATGCTGTATGGATCATGAACCACACGACAAGGGCCGCAATCAGGAAATTTAAAGACGGAAACGGGCAGTATCTTTTAAATCAGGATTTGACTGCCAAATGGGGCTATACGCTTCTCGGAAAGCCTGTATACACTTCAGATGCAATGCCTGCTTTGGCAGATAGTGCAAAAGCAGTTATCTATGGAGATATGACAGGCCTTGCCGTTAAATTTGCACAAAATTTAGAGATGCAGATTCTTAATGAGCATTACTACACTCAGCATGCACTTGGAATTTGCGGCTGGCTTGAAATTGACAGTAAAGTTGCGGATCAGCAGAAATTGGCGATTCTTGAAATTGCAGCAGCTTAATAAATGTATAATGTATAATTTACAATGTACAATTAAGGAGTACGAATATGAAAGTCAGCGAAATTACAGTCGATGATTTAGTCTTTTATTTGCGTTTAAACGAAGACGACGTTGGCGAAAAGGACCGTATGCTGCTTTCACAAATCCTCGGTTCCGCAAAGCAGTTTTTGGTTTCATACACGGGACTGAATCTTTCTGAATGCGATAAATTCGAAGATTTTGTCTCAGCCGTCTATATTCTTTGCGAAGATATGTTTGATAACCGAAGCTTTTACGTTGATAAAACCTATGTAAATAAGGTCGTTCAGAGTATCTTGGATATGCATTCGGTTAACTACATTTAAATTTAATCTAAATTTTGAAGGTGAGAATATGCAGATAAATCCAGGAGTTTTAAACAAAAAGATTCAAATAATCTGTTATATTCTCACCAAAGACCTCGACGGATTCGAGGTTAAAACCGAAGAGGTTTTACTTAAAACTTGGGCTCAGGTTTCAAATAAGTCCGGGAAAGAAATTTATGATGCCGATTCTGATTTTTCGGTAGTTCAGACCAGATTTCTTGTTAGAACTCCAAAGCTTGTAATAGATAAAGATTATAAAATTAAATTTAGAGGTAAAATTTATGAAATAATTTATATAAACGATTACAGCTTCGACGGCATTTATACTGAAATTCTGACAAACGAGGTGGAGAAATGAACGTAAATCCGATAATTGAATCAATCTTCAAAGACTTTAAGCTAGACGGAATTCAAATTCCAGTCAATTTTTTGTTTTATACAGGCAAAGCGGATTCTTACCTGACTTATTACACTTACATGGAAGAGCCGAGCCTTTACGCAAATGACACAAACAAAGCTGAAATTGCAAGTGTTACGCTGGATATCTTTTCAAGAAATAACTTTAAGATTCTGGTTGAAACTGTCAAACAAAAGATGACTGACGGCGGATTTACCTGGCAAAGCAACGCTTCTGAAAACTATGAGCCGGATACTAAGTATTTTCATGTCCCTGTCAATTTCACAATCGGCAGGCAAAAGGCACAAAATAATTAAATTTAGAAAAGATTAATTTTAAATAATTTTAAATAAAACTGATTTAGAATTAAATTTTCTGAATTTAAAGCAAATCAATTTTAAAAAATTAAAAACTAATTTTATGGAGGAACAAACTATGGCAAGCACAGGACTTCGAAGATTTAGATACGCAATACTTAATTCAGACAGAGAAACATACAGCACAGTTAAAACCATGGCTGGAGCAATCTCTGCAGCGGTTTCTTTAAATATTCCGGAAGCATCTCTTTATGCCGATGACACGACAAAAGAGTATGTCACAGGCTTTCAAAGTGCGGCAATAACGCTTGGAATTGATGATGATGACGACACAATCTTTGCAGAGATCTTAGGTAAAACAATTGTTACAGAATCAAAATTAGTTACTTCAAGCATTGACGACACGCCGCCTTATGTTGGGTTCGGCCACATTGTAGTAAAGCTTGTAAATAACGTTCCGCTTTACAAAGTCGAGTGGTTTCCGAAAGTCAAATTCAAGCCTTTTATTCCGGACGCAAACACAAAAGGTGAAAACATAGAGTTCGGAACTCCGAGTGTAGAAGGCATGATAATTGCAAATAATGCCGGTATTTGGGAAAAGCATCAAACACTGACGACCGAGACGGCGGCAAATACAGCGCTTGACGGTTTCTTTACTCAGCCGGAATCTAATCAACAAACGGCTTAGTGCAGGCAAAAAATAAAGGCAAAAAGAGTAAAAAAAATAAAGACTAAATAAAAAAGAAAAGAAAAGAAAAGAAAAGTAAAAAAACGAATAGTTAAATAAAGTAAAAAAGAAAAATTAAAAATTTGGAGGACTTAAAATGAGTTACAACACATCAAATTATCACGAACAAAACGGCGACGAATGGGTAATAGGAGGTAAATTAACAATACTTCCCAATGCAACTGTCACAGGTTTGAAAACTCCGGTTGCAGAATATCAAGCGGATTCAACCGCCGAGAACGTCGCGGGACTGGTTACGGATTTTAATTCTTTGCTTGCAAAACTTAGGGCGGCCAGATTAATGGAGCTAAGCGTAAATCCGACCATAACTTAATAGGCAAAAACCACAACTTAAGAGGCAAAAGGGGGTAAAACAATGTTTAATAATCTTCAGTACTTAGAAGCCGGCGGCGAGAAATTTCCGCTGGCTTTTACAATGAATGTAATGGAGGCCATACAGAAAAAATATGGCAGCATAAATAAGATTTCAGAAATGGGAAATAAAAGCGGAGAAAGCAAAAATGAAGAAAGCAAAAGCAGAGAGAATAAAAACATAAAAAGCGAAAATGGAGAAAATAGGAGCGAAGAAAATAAAAGCGGAGAACCCGATATTGAAGCGATAATTTTCTTTCTGAAAGAAGCGATAAACGAAGGAATTGATATTGAAAATGAGAAACTCCGAAAGAAAAGAGAATTCCTGACAGAAAAACAAGTCGGCAGGCTTTTAAGTGAAGCGGGAATTTCTAATGCGTTTAAAGCAATCGGAAAGGTAATTTCCGAGAGCGTAAAGACAACAGAGACCGGAAAAAACGCCGAACCCGCGAAAAATCAGAAATAAACGAAGAGAAATCAGAAACAAGCAATTTAGAAGATAAAAGAGAAGAAATAGATTTTTCGTGGGTATATTTCGTCGGCGTGACTTTACTTAGATTTACAGCTAAAGACGTAGGACATATGACGTTAAAAGTTTGGTTCGAACTGTTTGCGCATTACAGAAAATATCACAATTTCAAAGTAAAAGGCGGGCTTTATAGGCTCGAAAGAATTAAAGCAATTCAAAATCAAAATCAAGACGAGTGGCTGCCTTTTTAGCTTTATAGCCATTCCACTTGATAACGGCTTTCGTTATAGTTAAGAATTTTATTTTATTTTATTTATGTACAGCTTATTTTTAATTAATTTGGGAAATTGAGTTTAGGAGATTAAGTTTAAAATGGCTAAATTTGATATAGAATTCCCCGATGAATTTTTACAAGAATTAAAGAACATGGAAATTAAATTAAGAAAACAACTGATTGAAGACATACTTTGGTCAGGAGCGCAGGCCGCATTCCCAATTGTAAAAAGCTATCTTGGAAAGAGTATCGGATGCGGAAAATCAGCGCTCGGTTACGGAAAAAGAGTTAGTTCAGCGGGCCAAATTAAATTTGGCGGCATAAAATCCGCAAAATTTATTCGTTCAACAGGACAGCTCATGAACGCGTTCGGGATAAGCCCCGTAAAAGAAGGCGGCGGAAAATGGAACATAAAAGTAGGCTTTGCTGAAAACAGAAATGACAGGAAAAGCAACGCGATGATAGCAAATATCCTTGAGTACGGAGCTCGAAGACATAATCAGCCCACAAGGCCGTGGCTCAGACCTGCGGTGAAAGCGTCTGAAAAGATTGCAATTGAAAAGATGACCGCAACTTTTGAAAAAGAATTCGGAAATATTAAATGAAGAAATTAAAATATTTGTGAAAATAAAAAAAATAAATCAAAAAAACAAAACAAAATAAAATAAAGAAAACAGAATAAAAATCAAATAAAAAATCGAAACAAATCAAAATAAAATAAAAAGACAAAAAACAAATCAAAACAAAAAACAAAGATAAAATTAAGTTTAGGAGAATAAAATGCCGACAATCGGACTTAAATTAGAAATTGACGGAGACAAGGAATATAAACAAGCGCTGACTGAAATTAATTCCTCGATGAAAGTTCTTCGTTCGGAAATGGCTGCGGTTTCAAGTGAATTTGGCAAAAACGAAAAGACAGTCGAATCGGCTGCAGCCAAAAATAAAGTCCTGACAAAAGAAATCGACACTCAAAAAGATAAAATTTCGATGCTGAAAGACGCGTTAAATAATTCCGCCGAGTCTTTCGGAGAAAATGATAAAAAAACTCAAGGCTGGCAAACAAAGCTTAACTACGCACAAGCTGATTTAAATAAAATGGAGCACGAACTTGATGAAAACAATAAGATCCTTGAATCAAACGGCCAAGCGCTCGATGAAAATTCAAGAGGTTTAAACGAGTACGGAGAAAATGCGAATGAAGCCGGAAAAAGCACAAAAGATTTTGGTCAAATCTGCAAAGAAGTTTTTACCGCCCAGGCTCTCATAAAAGGCATCGAAATGGTGTCTGACGGAGTAAAAAAGATTGTTTTTGTGATGAAAGAAGCGATAGTGGGAGCTGCAAACTATGCCGATGAAATGCTCGCGCTTTCAGTAAAAACAGGAATTTCGGCTAAAACTCTTCAAGAATTTAGTGCGGTTCAGGAACTGATAAACGTTGGCCTAAATACTTTTACAAGCTCGATTTCAAAGAATACAAAATCGATGGCAAACGCACAAAAAGGAACGGGAGAAACTGCCCGGGCTTACAAAAGACTTGGAATTTCAGTAGTTGATTCAGCCGGAAATTTAAGAAGCACAGAAAAGGTTTTCTGGGAATCAATCGATGCTCTCGGAGCCTTAACGAATGAAACGGAACGAGACGCAGTTGCAATGACTTTATTCGGGAAATCCGCGCAGGAACTTAATCCTTTGATTGTTAAAGGAAGTAAAGGCTTTGCCGAACTTTCAAAACAGGCTCATGAAATGGGTCTGGTTCTAGAAGATGATGCTCTTAATGCTTTAGGAAATCTGGACAATGCGATGAATGCTTGGAATGGCACAATCAAAGGAATCACAACGAATTTAGCTGCAAATCTTGCTCCGGAACTTTCAAACATCATAAATTCTGCAAGTCAAGCGGCTCAAAGTTTTGGGAAATTCATAAGCAGTATCGGTAAAGATGACGGCAGTTTTGAAACTAATCTCAATAACTTAAAAGCCTCAATAAATAACTTTTTCAAAGTCTTTTCAGAAAGCGAGACAACGCAAAAGATTCTAGGTTGGGGATTAATTCTTGCAGGCGGAATTATTGCGCTTGCGCCTCTGATTGGAGCTGCAGTTGCAGGGCTGATGGCTCTTGTCACAGGAGCAGTCGCAGCCTGGCCGATTGCTTTGGGAGCAGTGCTAATTGGAGGCTTAGTTCTTTTTTGGCCTCAAATTTCAAAATTATTCTCTGATATTTGGTCGGGAATTTCACGATGGATAAATACTACTTGGGAGAACATCAAAAGTTTTTTAAGTAACCATTGGCAAGATTTACTGCTTTGGATCTTTGCCTGGCCTGTAATGCTAATTAAGGCTTTATCTGATTTTTGGCCTCAAATTTCTAATTTTCTATCAAGTTTATGGGCGAATATTTCAAATTGGTTTTCTCAGACTTTTGTTAATATCATCAACTGGTTTTCGAATTTAAAAAGCAATGCTGTTACAAAATCAGGAGAAATAGTCAATTCAATTGTAGATTGGTTCAAAAAACTGCCGGGAGATATTTGGAACGCAATATCAGGTGCGATTACAAAAGTTTCGGAATGGGGAACACAACTCGTAAATACTGCCAAATCTACAGCTTCAAACATTTACAATGCAATAATTAACGGGTTAAAAAATATTCCAAACGAAATGGTTAAAATCGGTAATAATCTTGTCCAAGGTCTTTGGAACGGCATAAACGGCATGATCAATTGGATTAAAGATAAAGTCAGAGGATTCGCAAACAGCGTTACCGGATGGCTTAAAAATTTCTTTGGCATTTCTTCGCCTTCAAGACTTTTCCGAGACCAGATTGGTAAAAACCTGGCGCTCGGTCTTGGCGAAGGTTTCACAGACGAAATGAAAGATATTTCAAAACATATGGAAAAAGCAGTTCCTACTGATTTTGATATGAACCTTGGTCCTGTGAAGTTGGATGGAACGAATCTTTCTAAAGTCTCTGATTTAATTTCCAATTTAGATACTGCTAAAATCAGTGCGAATTCTCAATTCGGCGCAAATGAATTTGATAACGGAATTGCTGCAGCACAAAACAATTCAAATTTGGGATATTCCGGTGCAAATAATGACAGTCTGGTCTTGGCTCTCCAAAATGCACTGTCCGGCATGGCTTTCAAAGTTGACGGGGATAAAATTGGAGAACTTGTCATTAGTGAAGTTGAAAGAGTTATTTATAGTTAACGGTAAATAACGTTAAATAATTAAAGGAATAATTTAATGAATTATGTGATTTTTAAAGGTGTCAATTCGAACACAATTCCTGGTCTTTTAATTTGCGAACTGCCTTCGATAACAAAGCCAAAGATGAGATATGAAGCGACTGAAATTGATGGAAGAGACGGCAATATTACTGATGAATTAGGGTATTCTGCTTATATAAAAGAGATGATAATTGGGATTTATGGAAGCAGCATTTACAGAAATAATAATTTAAATGGCATAGAATTAAATAACGTAGAATTAAATGAAAACAAAACAAAATTAAATAAAAACTTAAACAAAAATAGTAATGTTTATGATATTGGTTACGATATTGACGCAATCTCCAAATATTTCTCAGGTTCAGGGCAAATTACATTTTCAAATGAGCCGGATAAATACTATAATGTAAGTTTCCTTGATCAAATTGACTTTGAAAGACTTGTTAAATTTAAAACTTCAAGAGTTAAAATTATAACTCAGCCTTTTAAATACCTAAAAGATGAGCCAAATGTCGATGTTACAATTACAGACCAAACTTTAATTGAAGTTACAAATCAAGGTTTGGAAACTTCCAAACCGATAATAAAGCTCTACGGAACTGAAATTGTTGAAATTTTAATTAACGGACTAAGTATTTTTCAGCTTAACTACAGTGTAAATCCCGATATTCCGGACGAATACTTAACTGTTAACAGTGAAATTGAGGAATGTTACAAAGATACACCGGGCAGTCTTAAAAACAGAAGCATGGCAGGAGAATTTCCAATCTTGTATCCCGGAGAAAATCAAATCAAGTGGATCGGGAATATAACAAGAATTGTGGTTGAGCCCAAATCCAAATGGATTTAATAATAACTTAAAAATACTGATTTAATAATAATTTATGATTTCAAAATTACGATTTCAAAGGAGCGAATTTATGCTAAATGTCTATCCGCCAAATGAAACAGCCTTCTCAGATAACGGTCTTAAAATCTTGAATCCTTTGAAGGCTTTGGTGAGAAAAGAAGATAACGGAGAATACTACATAGAAATTAAAGACACGCTTGTTTCTAATAATTCAACCGGTGGTAATGAACTAAACATTAGGAACAGAAGGAATAGAAACCATGTCTATGAAGACAATGAAAATGGCAGAAACAAAGTAAAAAATCAAGTCCATAATGAAACTATAAATGAAACGATAAATAAAACAAAAGACCAAATAGACGACACGACAAATAACAGCATTAACAATGATATAAACAACGACAATGAAATTTCAAACCTCGAGTTTTATCAAGCAGGAAATATAGTAATAGCCACAACTCCCTGGGGCAAACAAAGATTCAGACTTACAAATCCGAGTATTGAGAACAACAAAATCATCGTCAGAGGAAACCACATCTTTTTTGATTCCGCAAACTACATTATCAAAGACAGCAACGTCGTGGATAAAAACTGTAATGACGCGCTTGACCATTTAAACAGCGCTACTGACATTCCTTCGCCATTTAGCACAATCTCAGATATAACTTCAGTCTTTAGCTACAGATGTGTCAGAAAAAGTCTGCAAGAAGCAGTTGCAGATATTATTGACAGATGGGGCGGCCACCTCACAAGAGACAATATGCAAATCGGAATCAGGCAAGAAATCGGGCAAGACAGAGGAATTGTACTTTCGTACGGCAAAAACATCATCAACATCAAATCACAGGAAAATTGGAGCGAGACTGTTACAAAGTTAATGCCCGTCGGAAAAGACGGCCTTTTGCTTCCTGAAAGTTGGCTAACCTTGGATGAAGTTCTTTATGATATTCCTTATACAAAAGTAGTACATTTCGAACAAAACAAAATTGATCAAGAAGATTACGTCGACGGCGAAGGGAATCCGGATGTTGAAGGCTACAACAGCGCACTTGAAAATGATTTAAGAACAAAAGGCCTTCTTTATCTAAATCAAAACTGCGTGCCGAAAGTGAGCTATAGTTTATCCGCTTATCTTAAAAATGTTTCTGATGTCGGAGATAAAATCTATGTAAAACATCCTAAATGCAAATTAGATTTGGAAACCAAAGTAATTGCTTTAGAATACGATGTTATCTTAGATAGAATCACTAAAGTTGAATTCGGAAATTTTAAAAATACTCTTAAAAATCTTGTCAAAACTTTGGAAGACAAAATCGAAACGGAAATTGAAAAAATCGAAGGAAACACAACGGCAAAACTTCAAAAAGAGCTTGAAGACGCAACAAATAAAATAAATGGAATGCTGGGAAATTCTTATGTTATCTATGACGGCTCTCAGATTCTTGTTCTTGACAAGCTCCCCAAAGAGGAAGCCGTAAATGTCATGAGAATAAATTCAGGCGGGATAGGATTTTCAAAACAAGGGATAAACGGCACCTTTAATTCGGTCTGGACTATTGACGGAGAAATGATCTTGCAGAATCTGACGTCGATAAACATAATAGGAGATATGATAAAGGGCGGCACCATTAAAGTCGGTTCAAACCTTGATGAGAGCGGAAGAATTGAAGTTTATGATTCCTCGAACAGACTTATTTGTGATCTTGATAAGGACGGAGTAGAAGTCTTTTGTAATAACGGAAGCATCATAAGACTTAACGCAAACGACGGGCTTGCCGGGTACGACGTCGACGGGAATAAATTTTATCAAGGCTATGAAGATGAGTTTACAATGACAAAAGGAAATATTTCCAAAGAACTTACGATTTCAGAGAAATTGAGGTTTATTCCCATAAGCACCGATTCCAATACCGGGATTGGGGTTGTGGCGATGGTTTAAAATAATTTGGCGGTTGACTTTTTAACAGTTGACTTTTACTCTTAATCATTGTATAATAGTATTATGAACCCATAATAATATTGTGGAGGATGTAGCTTTGAACAATACAAAAAATGGTGAAAAAGGCACTGAAAGAACCGCAGAAGACTATCTCGTCAAACCCAATGAAGAATTTGTAGATATAAAAGACGACTTAGTATTTAAATTTATGTTAACAATGAATACTCAAGAGTCCAGAGAAACATTAAGATGTTTAATCTCGGCTATGATAGGTAAAGAAGTAAAGAATGTGACTTTAAATACAAACGAACCTCAAACCGGGAATGCAAATCAAAAACCTTGCAGACTGGATGTAAACTGCGAATTCGATGGGAAACAATCGGCAAACGTAGAAATGACCATGGATCCGGATGAGTCTGAATTCATAAGAATCGAGCATTATCTAATGGGCAACGGTGCCGGAAGAGATACAAAAGGGGTACCATACAAAGACTTTCCGTATGTATACCAGATCTCGTTTTTAGGAAAAGGAAACATGTCAGACGATGATGAGCCTATAAACACTCACGGTATTTGTAACCTAAGAACCAAAAAACTTATGAACACAAGAGGGCGCATAATAACAGTGGAGTTGAATAAACTAAAAAACAAGGTAGAATCAGTAGAGACACTAAGCGAAGCTGAAAAGTGGGCAGCATACATAGCGTGGATAAATGATAAATCAAAAATTAATCTGGTAAATGAATTAATCAAAAAAGTTGGAGGCTTACAAATGGCTACAAATGCACTGAGACAAGCGACAAGCAGTCATCTGCTCTACATGGAGATGCTGAGCGCTAAAAAAGCAAGAGATATTGAGTTTAATAGGATGGCTAGGGCTAAGAGGGAGGCTAAGGCTGAAGGCAAGGCTGAAGGCAAGGCTGAAGGCAAGGCTGAAGGCGAGCAGATAGGCGAAGCTAGGGGCGAAGCAAAACTGAAAGAAAGGGAAATTGAGATAGCGAAGAATTCTTTAAAAAAAGGTCTCGATTTTGATACAATTTCAGAAATTACAGGCCTATCAATAGAACAAATCCAAGCCCTTAAAAGCCAAAAATAGCGTTAAAAACAATAAAATTTAAAAATTAACTATGAAAACGAAACCACACTAAAAGTGTGGTTTTTTGGTTATCTAAAAAGGAGATAAATTATGGGCTCATCAGCGAATATGTCTACAAATAACACCTACATAAAATATTCGATTGAAATCGCACAAAATAGCCAAAGTACAGCAAACAACACAAGTAATGTAACAGTAGATGTTTGGATATGGCGCACCAACACCGGCTATACGACTTATGGCACCGGGTCTTGCTACTGTAAGATTGATGGAACTACATATTCTTCGTCTATATCTTCAAGCCAAAAAATAACATCAGATCCCATTAATTTATTTTCAAAAACTTTAAACATTTCTCATAATTCCGATGGTTCGAAAACTTTGACCTGCAGCGCTTGGATCAGTATGGATGTCGTGTCCTCAAGCGAGCAGAGCTATTCTCAAGGACTGACAACAATCGGAAGAGCAAGCAGTTTTTCAGGAGGCTCGGGGAATATAGGAAGTAGTACTACTATTACAATAAGCAGAGCTTCCTCGTCTTTTACCCATATTCTCTATTATCAGTTCGGAAGTTCCGATTGGGTCACGATTGCAAGCGGCGTAGGAACAAGTTACAGCTGGACTATTCCGACTTCTTTTTATTCTCGGGTTCCGAATTCAAATTCAGGAACAGGAACTCTTTGGTGCGAAACATATAACGGAAGCTCATATATTGGAAGCTATAGCATAAGCTTTACTTTTTATGTAACTAATTCTAATCCAACTTTTTCAAGTTCTCAGATTTCTTATCAGGACACAAACAGCACTGTTGCGGCAATTACCGGTAATAACCAACAAATCGTAAGAAATCAATCTTCTTTACAGATTTCATTTACATCGGCAACAGCAAGAAATTCGGCTTCAATGTCAAGCTATCAAATAACTTTTAATGGTTCTACAACTACAAGAACTTCATCCGGAAGTATAAGCTACGGAATAGTAAATTCCGGGAATAACTTAAGTGTCAGCATAAAAGCGATAGATTCAAGAGGAAATTCCACAACAGCGAGTAAAACGATAACTTTTCTTGATTGGAGTTCTCCAACAGCTACAATTACAGCAAATAGAAAAAATAATTTTGAAACCGAAACTTATCTTAAAGCTAATACCTTAATTTCAAGCGTAAACGGTAAAAATTCCCTTCAAACTTTGCAGTACAGAAATAAAAAGAGTTCTGACAGCTCTTATGGGAACTGGATAGATCTTCCGAATAACACTCAAATTACAATTTCTATCGATAATACTGTTGCCTGGAATTTCCAGATTCAACTCTCAGATAAATTCGGCTCTAACAGCTATAGTTTTACGCTTGCAAAGGGTCAGCCGATCATGTTTTTCGATACCGATAAAATTTCGGTCGGCGTCAATACTTTTCCGGATAGAAGCAATTATCTTCAGGCTTCCAATATTGAGTCTATGGGAATAATCAGAAACAGCTCTTCAAATACGGGGACTAATTATATTTACGGAAGCACTTATTTTAATTCAAGCGGAAGTACGGTTTATTTTCAAGGTAGCATAAGTTTAAGTACTGCGGCAAAACAATATATTTCTCAGTTTATTTATCCGGTCGGAGCAATTTACATGTCTATAAGCTCTACCAATCCGAGTTCTCTTTTCGGAGGCTCTTGGTCTCTTTGGGGTTCAGGAAGAGTTCCGGTCTGTATCAATACGAGCGATTCAGATTTCAGCTCATCTGAGAAAACCGGAGGAAGCAAAACTGTGTCGCTTTCTACAAGCCAGATGCCAAGTCACACCCACACAATCTATCAGCAAAGAGGGAGCGATCAAATAGCTTTCGGAGGTCATTACTCAGCTACCGGTGGAAATAATATTTACAATACCGCCATCAGAGGTACGACAAATGACGAAACTACAAATATCCTTAAAGCTACAAGTACCGGCAGCGGAAGCTCTCATACTAACTTACAACCGTATATAACGTGTTATATGTGGAAGAGAACCGGATGAAAATAAAATTGCCGGATTCAATAAATTAATTCATTAATTAATAAACTCTCCCGTAATTGGAGAGAGTTTTTATTTTATTTCTGCGAAAGATCAAATCTTTATATTAAAAATACACCAAATAATTGATGAAAAATCTATGCATATCTCTGACAAACTTTTGACAAATTTCTCGCATTTTTTCAAGAAATTTAAGGATATGATCAGTTAGAAATGCCAGTATGTTGCTTTATTAATTCATAATTTTGTGGAGTAATTATGACTTTACACCAGACACCAGACACCAGACACCAGACACCAGACACCAGACACCAGACACCAGACACCAGACACCAGACACCAGACACCAGACACCAGACACTCCAATTATAGCAGATTTTGAAGGAAAAAGCAAGTATTTTTTGAGGACAAAAAATTATGACGGATCTATATCTGACGTAGAAATTAGTTTTAAAATTCATAAATTTGCAGTGGAAGATTATTGGAAGAATGACTGGCAAGAGAGAAAACGAAAGAAAGAGCTTTCGTTGGATGAGTTAGGACAAGTCTTTGGCGGAAGAAATATTTTAGATGGATTATGCGGTAGAAATGTTTCTAAAACTGAACTTGATTCACTAACTTCCAGGAGTGCGGAAGACGAAGCTTTAAATAATTTAGAAGACGAAGAACTTGAAAAAGTTATTGACGGATTATCCGAAAAGCAAAGGAAAAGAATTGAAATGAAATTTTTGGGAGATTTAACTTTTAAGGAGATTGCTAAATTCGAATCAGATAAAGTTTCAGCAAGGGCAGTAGAATACAGTGTTCAGGCGGCTTTGCAAAACTTAACTAAAATTTTATCAAAGTTTTAGGTTCAAAGTACTTCGTTTTTGTCGTTTTCAACGCCTAGTATATAGAGGGACTTTTTAAAACCCTCCAGAGCATAAAAAATTTAATCAGAGAACTTGCCAATCTCAATTCTCACGAAAGAAAATATGTGAGAAAAAACAAGCGGCAGCGTACTTTGAAAACCGAATAAAAGACCAGAAGACAATCGGAATACATCTGCATAGCATTTCCGATGAGCCGACCTATTTGCCATGATAATGGCAAACGTCGGTACCGCTTGCATAGAGCTTTGACTGTGCATTCCCGCACGGCTGCAATATGCAATCCATAATGATACTTCTGCTCAATCTAATGCCGGAGCGTTGAAGCAACAGCTTGTGTTGTGAGCCGTCTAAGGCAAAGAGGCAGTCTCCGGAGGAATAGCCCTGGGGAACGTGAAATTCGTATGAAATTTTGGTCTTAAAAATAAAATATGCAGAAATAAAATTTTGATGGAGGAATAACAATTGCAAATAATAACAAACGAAACAGTCGCTAAAAATAAGGCAATATATCTCAGAAGCAAAGGTTTTGCTTATTCGGCGATTTCGGAACAGCTTAGAGTTCCGATTAATACAATTAAATCTTTCTGTTATCGAGATATGGTTAAAGAAGGCAAACACTGCAAAAGATGCGGCAAAGTAATATATGACGGCTCAAAAGCTAAACCAAAGACATTCTGCTGCAACAAATGCCGAATATCTTATTGGAATGCTCAGCGTTCTAAAATAATGATGGATGATAAATTTATGGATAATAAATTAGTGGATGATAAATTGGGAGGAAATTATGACGAAAGAACAATTTGAGCGGGAATTTGATTATCAAATTCTGATGAATATCGCAAACAGAATGAAAAAAGAGGAAATTATAGACAGCAAAGATTATAGGGTAATCAATGAATTTTTTCTTAAAAAGTACAAGCCACCGATAGGTTTATTTCCGATATAGATAATTGCAAGATTTTGTTAAGATTCTATCAATACCAATAAGATTCTATCAATGCCAAGACTTGACTTTAGGGCGGTTTAGAGTGATGAATGATTAAAGAGGTGTTTTATATTAAAGTTACAAAAGTTAAACCGATTAACCTAAAAGTTCCAAGATTTATTAAAGTCGCCGCCTACGCAAGAGTTTCAAACGGTAAAAATTCAAGTCTGCAAAGTCTTGCGGCACAGGTAAGTTATTATGGTGATTTAATACAAAAAAGAGGCGACTGGGAATTTGCCGGAATCTATGCCGACGAGGCTACGACCGGAACAAAAGATAATCGATCGGAATTTAAAAGATTAATTTCGGACTGCAAGCTAGAGAAAATTGACATGATTATCACAAAGTCAATATCAAGGTTTGCCAGAAATACAGTAATGCTTCTTGAAACCGTTCGAATGTTAAAAGAAATAAACGTCGACGTCTATTTCGAGAGAGAAAGAATTCACAGCATAAGCAGTGAAGGCGAATTAATGCTCACGATTTTGGCTTCATTTGCTCAGGAAGAAAGTCTGTCGGCATCTGAAAATCAAAAATGGAGGATTAAAAAATGTTTTGAAAACGGAGAACCTGTAGGATTTACAGGAATGTACGGTTATAGCTACAAAAAAGGCGACGGCAAAATTATGAACGGTAAAATCACTGTTAATGAAGAACAAGCTAAAACAATAAGGCAAATTTTTAATTGGTACATAAGAGGCAATGGAACTACTAAAATTGCAAAGCGTTTAAATAAATTAAAGATCCCGACATACAAAGGAGGCAAGTGGTCAGCTTCAAGAGTAAATCTTCTTTTAGGCAATGAAAAACTGACCGGAAATTCGTTACTTCAAAAGAAATTTGTAACTGATAATTTGACCAAAAAGCAAAAACGAAACAGGGGAGAAAAGCCGCAATATTTTGTTTCAGAAACACATCCAAAGATCATCGATAAGGAGGTTTTCGAAGAAGCAAAACAAATTCAAAAAGAACGAGCAGAACATTTCAATGTCAAGGATACAAGCCAAAACAGATATCCGTTTACATGCAAGATCGTTTGTGAGAAATGCGGAAAACACTATAAACGAAAGAAAACTGCAAATGGCTTTAGTTGGCAATGTTCCACTTTTTTAAGTCAAGGCAAAGAACTATGCAAAGCAAAGGCGATTCCTGAAGAAATACTAAACAGTTTTGCAAAACAGTTTGGCGAAATCGAAAGAATCAAAGCAATCAAAGTACCAGACGCAAATCGTCTGGTTCTTTCATTTCATGATGGTTCAGAAATCAAAACCGAATGGCAAGATCGTTCTCGAAAAGAAAGCTGGACGCTTGAAATGAGAGAAATAGCAAAACAAAGGCAAATCAAAATTATTGAGCGAAGGCAAGCAAAAAACAAACAGGAAATAAACTTAAAATAAATCAGGAAATAAATTTAAATTAAAATAAAGGAGGATTTCATAAATGGCCAAGACAGTAACAATAATTCCGGCATTTACCAAAAATCACTATGCTAATATTTTTATTGCTCAAAAAAAGAAACGAGTCGCAGGCTACGCAAGGGTCAGCACTGACCAAGAAGAACAGCTTACAAGTTATGAAGCGCAAGTTGATTATTACTCGCGTTACATAAAAAGCAAAGAGGACTGGGAGTATGTGAACGTATATACAGACGAAGGAATAACGGCTACAAATACCAAAAAGAGAGATGGTTTCAACAAAATGATTAATGATGCGCTTGGAGGCAAGATTGATTTGATTGTCACAAAATCGGTCTCAAGATTTGCCAGAAATACCGTTGACAGCCTAACGACGGTAAGAAAACTTAAAGAAAAGGGGATTGAAGTATATTTTGAAAAAGAAAATATTTATACGCTTGATTCCAAAGGCGAACTTCTTCTTACGATTATGTCAAGTTTGGCCCAGGAAGAAAGCAGGTCAATAAGTGAGAATGTAACTTGGGGCAAACGTAAGAAAATGGCGGACGGCAATGTTGAAATAAGATACAAACTTACTCTCGGCTATGAAAAAGGAGAAGACGGTAAACCTAAGATTGTAGAACATGAAGCAAAAACGGTTCGGCTTATTTTCTCGCTTTTTCTTGAAGGTAAAAGTTACGGAGGAATTGCCAAATATTTAGAAGAAAAAGGATTTAAAACAGCAGGAGGCAAATCAAAATGGAGTTCCGAAAGAGTTAAAAGTATTTTGAAAAATGAAAAGTATGTGGGAAATGCAACTCTTCAAAAAACATTTACGGTTGATTTCTTGACTAAAAAGACCAAAAGAAATGAAGGCGAAGTTCCTCAATATCATGTTGAAAACAGTCATCCCGCGATTGTAAGCACTGAAATATTTGATCTTGCGCAAAATGAAATCAATCGCAGAAGAAAAGGCGCGCAGCCGTATTGTACAAGCATTTTCAGCGGAAAAATATTCTGCGGTGAATGCGGTACGGCTTTTGGAAGTAAAGTTTGGAATTCTACAAGTAAGTATAGGAGAGTTATTTGGAGGTGCAATAAAAAATATGCGGAAGAAAAAGGAGGCAAACAAGGAGGTAAACAATGTAATTCTCAGCATGTTACCGAAGAGCAAATCAAACTGGCGTTTGTCATGGCAATAAATCAACTTGGCAAAGAGAGAGAAAAACATATTGCTTGCTTCGAAGAAACTTTGCCGATAATTACAGACACCAAGTCAGTTGAAAAAGAAATCGAGAAGCTGACTGCAGAAACTGAAATTATTGAAGGACTGATTCACAAATGTATAAACGACAATGCCACAAACGCTCAAGACCAGAATATTTTTAAAGAAAAATATGAAAGTCTCATAACTCGAATGGAGCTGACGCAAAAGAAACTTGAGGGTGCCAAAAGAGAAAAACAAGAGAAAACCGTAAAGAAAATTAAAATATTAAGTTTCTTTGATTCTTTAAAAAAAATTAAAGATTCAGTCACAGAGTTCAGTGAACCGCTTTGGCTTGCCATGGCAGAATTTGTAACGGTTCAAACTTCAACAAAATTTAAAATTAAGTTTCGAGGTGAAATTGAAATAGAAGTTGATATTAATAATACCGAGTACGGGTAGATAAATCGTTTCAGAAAAGTTTCAGATCGTTTCAATTTTTGCGCAACTCGCGATGCACTTTAGCGTTTCAAATCGTTTCAAATAGTTTCAATTTCTGTACCGGAAACGTTTCAAAAATGAAACGAAAGGTTTTTAAGAAAATATTAAGGAGGCTTCGAAAATGACATCAAAACAGA
This sequence comes from Oscillospiraceae bacterium, assembly GCA_031265995.1. GTDB lineage: Bacteria > Bacillota > Clostridia > Oscillospirales > Acutalibacteraceae > Improbicoccus. The sequence goes on along the minus strand of JAISBW010000002.1, from coordinate 3,339 downwards.
GTAAAAAAAACGCAAACCCAGCATATAAGCTGGATTTGGCTTCTATCAAATGCATCACGCATATATGGTCGAGGCGACAGGATTCGAACCTGCGGCATCTTGGTCCCAAACCAAGCGCTCTGGCCAAACTGAGCTACGCCTCGCCAAATTAACTACCAATAACTTACCTTTGAAACTGCCATTGGCAGGAGTAGAAGGACTCGAACCCTCGGCATGCGGTTTTGGAGACCGCCGCTCTACCTACTGAGCTATACTCCTTAAATTTAACACTTTCGAAGTAGCACACCCAAATAACCCAGCTCTTTAAACTATAAATATAAATCAACCCTAGAACAGGCACATTATACCACCTATCCGTAAAAAAAACAAATGGATTTGGCAAAATTAAGAACCTGTATTCAAAAGAATCAAAATACCTAATTTTCAATAATTTTTTTCAAAGTCTTGTCAAAAATTCTCATAATACATAAAGTATTCATTACGCTTTTTTCTCATTTTTAAGAAAAATTCTTCGAAAATTCAGAATTTACCCTTTTGAATACAGGTTCTAGGTTTGCATTTTTTACAAGTTTATGTTATACTTTTTAATTAGCTACTAGATTAAATAATACATATATATATATATATTGGTAGGACAATATGATATTTGTTAGGAAATTTAAAATTCCGACATCAGTTTTTGTAGTTTCTGTTTTGCTTACGCAGCAAATGGTTTTTGCTAGGTTTGACTATGCAGATACGAGCAGTCAAGAAAACCAAAAAACACAAAAAACACAAGAAAACAGAAAAAATCTGAAAAGAATAAAATGGAAAAAAGTTTGTTTTTTTGCGGCTTTGGGTTTAGCGGCTTCAGTTATAGTCGCAAAATATATCAGATATGTTCGTTCAGAAATCGAACTTGAAGATGAAAAACGAAGACAAAAAGAAGAAGAATCGGCTAGAATCGAGGAAGCAACAAGAAAACGAGAGGAAACAACAAGAAGACAAGAGGAAATAGAAAAAGCTAAACATAAGATTGAAGGATTAGAACGGACAACTTCAGTGCTAGGAAATGAAGAAAAAGATGCAGCGCTTGAAGAAGCAAGGAAAAGGCTAGAAGAACTAAAAGCACAAGAAGAAGAAAAAGAAAAAATAAGAAGACAAAAAAAAGAGATAAGAAGACAAAAGGAAGATCAAGCAATTGCAGATTTTAATGCGGGAAGACCTCACAATGGACCGTTCAAAGACAATGTTTTTAAGTATGTTAAAATTTTGCGATCAACAGAAGAAGGCATTGATGATACTCTTCGTCTGTGTGTTATGGATTTGCTCGAAATTTTAGAAAGGATAAGTTATGGCAGTAAAAATAAAAGTTTTAGGAAAGAAGAAATACAAGAATTGAGAAAATGCGAAACAGAAACTCTTCAGAAAATTCGTAGAAACTATGGAAGTGTGCTTTTAAGTTTACCTCCGGTTAGAAAAGCTTTTAAGTTTTATTTTCGTTATTCAGATAAAGATCTTAAAAAAAGAAAATATTTTAAAGAATTTAAGGAATCAGAAAAAGGTAAAAGTTTTTGTTTAGACGATTTTTTTTTAGCACCTATTGCAGATCGTGAATATCTAGAATATTGCAAAAATTATATGTGCCTAGCTGTGCCTGCGGGTGTTAAGTTATTTATAATAAAATATATGTGCAATGGTTATTATGTTTTTTTTCCAAAAGGAACAAAGTTTCAAATTTTTGCTAAAGGAACTGAATCTAAAATTATAGGGCAAGATTTAGAAGATTTAAGTTCTTGAATCAGAAATTATAGGTTTGAGCCGTTTTTGTGTAAATAAACCACATTCGAGATAATATTTTGAAAATTTTAGCAATAGAATCCTCGTGTGATGATGCATCTGCTTCGATTGTTGAAGATGGTGTGAATGTTCTTTCGCTTGAAACTCTACATCAAAATGAAAAATTTGCAAAATTTGGCGGCGTAGTGCCTGAGCTAGCTTCGCGCGGTCATGTTGGCTTGGTTTTCAAAGCAGCAAAAGAAGCATTAAACAAGGCGAACATCACGGCAAATATCATAGACGCGGTTGCGGTAACATTTGCTCCAGGCCTTATAGGATCACTTCTTACAGGATTGAGTTTCGCCAAAGGATTTGCAATCGCGCGTGGTGTTCCACTGATTGCGGTTCACCATTTAAAAGGTCACGTAGCGTCTAATTATATTGAAAATCCAAAACTTAAACCGCCTTTTTTGTGCCTTGTAGTTTCAGGTGGTCATACTAGTATTTTTGATGTTAAAAATTATAACGAATTTAAAATAATAGGAAAATCAATCGATGATGCTGCAGGAGAAGTTTTTGATAAAGTCGCAAGATATTTAGAAATTCCTTACCCAGGCGGGTATTATCTAGACGAATTAGCCAATAAAGGCAATCCTGAGGCTTTTGTTTTGCCTATCCCTGAAATTTCGGAATTTAATTTTAGTTTTTCCGGTATTAAAACTTGGTCAATTAACAAAATAAAAGAAAATTTGGAAAAATCAGATTTTGAACGTTTCAAATTAGACATGTGTGCTTCACTACGATTTTCCGTTGTTAAATATTTATCAAAAAATTTAATTAGTGCGGCTAAAAAATTAGGAAGAACAAATATAGCAATCGCAGGCGGGGTAGCGTCTAATTCTTTGCTTAGACATGTTTTAAAATCTAAATGCGAACTTAATGGCATAAACTTTTTTTGCCCAAGCCCAAAATATTGCACAGATAATGCCGCTATGATAGGAATTCAGGGGTTTTATGAATTTAAATCAGGAAACACAGCGCCACTTGATATAAATGCGTATGCAAATAAAAAACCAATTCCTGAATATATTCGTTCGGCACTGTAAAATCGCAGAAAACGTTTTGGCTTGAGGTTTAATTTGATTTGTGGAATTTCTAATTTCGATATTTAGTTTCAAAAGTGGTCTAATACAAACACTGAACCGATACCACGCATCATTAAGACCTGTCCCGGGAATCAAATTGTTTTTGGTAATTTATGAGCGAAAACTAAAGTTCTTCAATTTCCAACTCAAGGTATTCCAAATCAAGTAAAAAGCTGCTATAATTATTCGGGGTGGTAAATTATGAAGAACACATATGAAATAAGTGCAGAACAAGCCAAGGAATTGCAGAAAAAAATAAAAATGATAAAAAACAAAACTGCGTGTAATCGTATGGAAATATTGACATTATTAGACGACGGGAAAACTCCGAAAAAAGTATCAGAAATAAAAAAAGAGGTTAATGAAATGGTGAATTTTACACAAAACCAACTAAATCGCGAAGACGTTAAAAAAGTTTTCGGCGGAAAAATGTCGT
>JAISBW010000027.1 GCA_031265995.1 Oscillospiraceae bacterium | reverse complement strand
CTACCGCATTTACTAGCGATCTTTTGCTGTGTTTTTGTAAGTTTTTTCCTTTACGGACAACAAAAAAGTCTTTTATCATCTTCCATTGTTTGTTTGTTAAATCAGTTAAATATTTCATGTCAACATTATACTACATAATATGTGAATTTTACTGAATACGGGTTCTAACTTATCAAAATTAAATATTATCAAACCGCCAATCAAAGAGGTAAATACAGACTATATACATTGGTTTTTAAGAATATGTAGATACGGGTTTATCTAATAGAAAAAGCTATCGGACAATTTTGACCGATAGGTCTGATGGTCTTGCCGGTAAACCGAAAACGGATCACTTGATTACCGTGGCGACGGCAAAAGATTAAAGGCGGCATAAAAGGCAACATAATTAAACAAATTTTTTTTAAAAAAAGAAGGTAAAACCATGGGCTCATCAGCGAATATGTCTACAAATAACACCTATATAAAGTATTTGATTGAAATTGCGCAAAATAGCCAAAGTATAGCAAACAACACAAGTAGTGTAACAATAGATGTTTGGATATGGCGAACAAACATAGGGTATACGACTTAGCCGTTCCGCTTTCAAAAACCGTTGATTTTCAAAAGTACACAATATACAATGAATTTGGTTGGGTGTGTTTGGGCAATAAATAACTAAAAAAGTTACTAAATAGTTGCCAAAGATATTCATGCCGTGCGCTTTGAAAACAGAATAGGCAGAGTTTTTTATAAAGTTTTTTGAATTTTGATTTAATGTTTTTTAATGTAATCGCAACAGAATTCAATTTTATTTCAACAGAAGGAAATTAAGGTAATGCTAAGTTATTAAAATTAAATTAAATCGTTTGTTGTGAAAAAATTTAAAACATCATCAAATTTCATTGACGTTGAGTAAAAAATCGTGTTGTTGAATTATGTAGTTACCGTAAAAGCAATGTTGTTTTAACAATCAGGCTTTGCCTATTACCGGAATAAAACTCATTGTTTTATTTAATGAAAATTGATTGTTTGTAGTATTCGGTGTTAAATTAAGACCTTAATTTATTTTGCCGGTGTGTTGGAATGGTAGACGAGGCGGACTCAAAATTCGTTGCGAGCGATCGCGTGTGGGTTCGAATCCCACCACCGGTACCAGAATTGACATTTAATTTCTGCAAAGATACACTGGCGGTGGTATTTTCCGCAAATGAGTGAGGGTCTTTTTCGGAGTTTGTGTGTTCTGCAGAAAAAATCAGCTTGAAAAATATGAGTTAGTATGTGGCCTTGAGACTCACATTGAGCTTTCGACCAAAAGTAAGATGTTTTGTCCTTGCAAGCTAGAATTTGGCGCGAGGCCAAATGTTAATTGTTGTCCTGTTTGCACCGGCGCGCCTGGGGCTTTGCCAATTATAAACCAGCGGGCTATTAGATTTGCTATCATGATGGGTTTGGCTTTGAGCTGTCGTATAAATTTATTTTCTCAAATGGAACGGAAAAATTATTTTTATCCCGATCTACCAAAATCTTATCAAATTTCACAGAATGAAAATCCGCTTTGCACGGGTGGTTATGTTGTACTTGAATCAGGAAAAAGAATAAGAGTTAATCATATTCATATTGAAGAAGATGCAGGCAAAATAAAATCTGAAGACGGAGGCATCTATATTGATTATAACCGTGGTGGAACCCCATTAATAGAAATTGTGAGCGAGCCTGATATTAGGGGTGTGAGAGAGTTATGTGAATATATCTCTTTTATTCAGACTACAGCACGTTATCTTGGTATTTCAGATGTAAGAATGCAGGAAGGTTCCCTTCGCTGTGACGTTAACGTGTCAATTAGACTCAAAGAATCAGAAAGATTAGGTGTGCGCGTAGAAATTAAGAACATGAATTCAATCGCTTTTATGGCAAAAGCAGTTGAATATGAGTTTAAGAGACAAGTTGGCGTCATTGAAAGTGGCGAGAAACTGTTCCAAGAAACGAGACGCTATGATGATTCTTTGAATATTACGCAAAGTATGAGAGAAAAAGAAAATGTTAGCGACTATTTGTATTTTCCTGATCCAGATGTTCAAGATATTTACATCGAAAAATCAGAAGTCGAAAAAATAGAAAAAAGTATGCCGGAACTTCCAAATCAAAAATTGAAAAGATATACAAAAGATTTCGGTATATCTAAACTGGTTTCTGAGATTTTAGTTAAATATTCTAATCCTTCAAAATTTTTGGACAAATCTTCAGAAAATGCTGATCAAGCTGTAATTATTGCCAACTGGATAATAGGTCCTGTTTTTTCTTTCTTGAAAACTGAATCTGCCAAAGAAAATTTCAAAATAGGAATTTCTTGTTCGGAAATAAACAAATTGGCATCATTGGTTATTGGAAAAAAAATAAGTAGTTCAAATGCTAAGAAAATTATTATTAAATCTTTAGAAAATAACTTAAGTTTATCCGAACTTATAAAAGATTACATTTCTAGTTCTATTAGTTTCGATATTGAAAAAATTTGTGAAGAAGCAATCTTAAACAATAAAAAAGCTGCAAGAGATTATATAAACGGAAAAGAAAAAGCGTTGCAACCAATTTTAGGAACAGTCATGGCAAAAACCAAAGGGCAAGCCAATATTGTTGCGGCAAAAGACATTATTGTTAATAAGTTAAAACTTATCACTAAAATTTAATTTTAGCCCCGTAAACTGTGGCTGCATTTTCGCTGGGCTTGGGCTTTGTACTCGAAGAAGCAGATTCTAGGTTTTTGTGCGTTCCTTGTGTAGGATTTAAAAATTTTCGAGACCTGTTCTTATTGAAAACAGATTCTAGGTTTCTTGCATTGAGTTATGAGTTGTGCTAAGATACGAATAAGTACATAGGACTTGGATGATTTTAGCATGAATTTAACAAATAAAAAAAATCAAAGATATTTGTCAATAACTTTAATTGTCTTGACAGCTTTGAGCTCTATTAAAAACACTGAGGTAAAAGGAGGCGGTTTGGATGCTGAAATGGGAAAAGGTGGTTTAGATTCAGCAAAAACTAGAAAAACGTTAATTAAAAAAGAGAAATGTATTCCTATTGAAAAATTAGGTTTTGTGGTGTTTGGTTCGCTTTTTCCTTATGTTGCTTTTATTACTTTACGTAGACTTAATATCTTGTTTACACCGGATGTTGTTTCGGATACTGATTATGATAATTTTATAAAATTTTTAACAGGAGAAGAAGTTAAATGGAAGCAAAAGAGAGTGTATAGCTCTTTAAATGAATTTATAAGAGATAACGATACTAATTTAGAAGGATTTCACAATTATGTTCAACTTGTTTTTCCAAATGAGTTGCGCGGCATGGCAAATGGAGATCTTTGTGTCAATTATGATGTGTTTAGGAATTTATCAAAAGAAAAACTTAAAGAAATACAAGAAAATGCAAGACCTTGCTTTTTAAGAATGGTGAGATTCTGGGGGTTTGAATTTAATGCGGACGGCGGTTTTACAGGTCATCCCGAGAAACAAAGTTTTAAGAACCACAATTCTTTGAGGGTAACGCGAGTTCTTAAATGGCTTTGGATTATTGGTCAATTTGATTTATACAAGAAATTTTTGGAAGCGCTTGAAAAATATTATCCACAATGTAGTAGTTTGAAATCTCATTGGAGAAATGCAGCAAGAAAAACAAAAAGTCTTTTCGAAGTTCCGTCTGAGTACGAGAATTACGTAAATTAAACAAAATTTATAGTTGTATTAATAAATCAATGGTTATAAATTTAGAGTAAAATAATGAGTAATAAAATATCCGATGTCCTCCTTAAAATAAAAGCAATCTTTCTTAGCCCAAACGAGCCTTTTACCTGGGCAAGCGGTATAAAGTCGCCGATTTATTGCGATAGTAGGATAATACTTTCTTATCCTGAAGAACGGAGTCAAATCGAACGTTCAATCGCTTCCGCGATTAACGAAAATTTCCCCGAACGTGAAATTCTAGCCGGAACAAGTACAGCAGGAATAGCTCATGCAGCTTATGTTTCGGATATTCTAAATTTGCCTATGGTTTATGTTCGCGGAAGCGAAAAAGATCATGGTAGAAAAAATCTCATAGAAGGCAAAATAAGTAAAGATCAAAAAGTTGTTGTAATCGAGGATTTGATTTCTACTGGAAGTTCTGCCGTAAATGTTGTTAAAAATTTAAGAAATGTTGACGCAAACGTTCTGGGTGTGATTTCAATTTTTAGTTACAATATGAATATAAGTTCAGATAATTTTAAAAAAAATTACGTTAAAAATGTGTCTCTTTCTACATTCGATGAACTTCTGGAAGTTGCAGTATTAAAAAAAATTATAAGTGTTTCTGATGTTGAAAAACTTATAAAATTTAGAGAAAATCCACACGATTTTGGCTGGTTTGATTTAAATCCCGTCTGAGAGCCTGTCTGATATCTTCGAAATAGTACATGTTTAAGAACCCGTATTCAAAAGGGCAAATTCCAAATTTTTGAAGAATTTTTTTCGAAATTTTGTCAAAAATGCTCAAAATACGTAAAGTATTCATTATGTTTGTTCCTCATTGATTTGGAATTTGCCCTTTTGGATAAAGGTTCTAGTATCTCCGAAATATCACATGCTTTAGTTAGAATTTTAAAATTTTGCATTGATCGTTAGTTAAATACGCTGGTGTTCGCCTCCCTCGCGCTTTAAATTTTGAAAATTCTATCATAAAATCTGCACTGTTTAGAGGTATTAGACAAGCTCTTACAAAAAAAGTAAAATGCATAGATTTTAAGTTTCCCATTTTTCTAAACAAAAATTAGAAAAAACGTCGTAATCGTTTTCACTCCAATCGGATTTTGAAAGATATTTTTCGTCGATTTGTTTGATGATTTTTTCTTCCCAGCTTTGCGGCGAACCCCAAAAAACAGGCGGAATGATCTTGTTTGAAGAAAGAAATGAAAGTGCCGAACGCGAAAGTTTGTTACTTATGATAGATACGTCTCTTGAATCATACGGCGCAAATTCAAAATCTTCGACCAAGCATTTTTCTGCGATCGGGGAGGTTTTAAGCCACGTTAAAAAATCCTGAGAAAATTTTAATTTTTCAGAATTTGCATTTATAACAAGATAATACGGGCAAAAAACGGTCAAATTAGAGTTTATTTTGTTTTCATTTAAATTTGTTTTTATACTTTTTTGTTTAATTGGAATCTTAAACGGTATATAATTTACACGGGAGGCAATTTCCGGATTGTAAACTTTTATATAATTGAACGATAAATCATCAGCAAGAAGAAAAAATGCCTCACCTGCGGCAAATTGTTTTGAAGCTTGTTTTTGTGAGTTTATCTCTCTGTCTGTGAGCGACATTCCGCGACCTAGTCTCGTGTTTTCACTGACTAAATCAAACGCTTGCATAAAATTTTCGGCTGGAATTTTAAATTTTTCCATTTCTTGCGAACAAGCAAACTCTGAAGCAGATTCAAAAGATGCCGCCAAAGCTGAATTCATAGCTTTTAAAACCGAAATTTCTGCAGAAAATGCGAAAACTGATTCTAAACTTGAACTTAGTCCATTTTTAATTCCGGAAAAAATATAACTTTTGCCTCGCAAATTTGCCGGGTTTGGTTTTCCGCCTTCAATGAATTTTGAAATAGATTTAACAAACTCTTCAAATTCTTCGTATGAACAAATATTTAAATCATTAATTACGGATTTATATTTCCCTTCGCCAAAAATCGCAGCTATCATTTTCGGATCGACCACGAAGCCAAACCCTCTTGTAGTCAAAGGAATTCCGCAACTATTAATCTCGCTCAGACCCAATTTAAGATTTTCGGGGATTTTAGAACACATGCTTTTAAATGTATTCTCAGAAGCATTAAGAAAATCAAGTACATTGCCAAGGTTTTTCTGAACTTCAAGCTCATCCATGGTTTTTATTAAAAAAATGTCAGGAGGATTTGAACTCTTCATACGTGAATCGAGTCCAATTTCTGAAGAACTCTCATGTTTGACAACAACCCCTAATGCATCCCTATATTTTTCAACCATTTTTTTGAATGGTTCATTAAACGTAGGCTCGGTGCCATATACTAGTATGTCATAATCTGCCGAAACTTCCGGAGCGACCCCTAAGTCTTGTTCTTCATTTTTTTTACAACCGCAAAAGAAAAGAGACGAAAAAAATAAAGGCAGCAATAAAATAAAAACTAAATATTTATTTTTTGATCCCAATAACAATAACCTCTCCCTAACCATTGAAAACCAAAAGTTTAACAGTAAAAACTTACTGATTTATTAAAAAAACACTCGACAACCAAAAATAAATTCTAAAAAAGGCAAAAACTTAGCTGTAAGACTTAAGCATCGGCCTTTGAAAGTAAACCTTCAAACAAAAACAAAGCGATATAGATTATAGCCAGCGTATGCGTCAAGGGCGCCAGCGAAAGAACAGAAAAGCAAGAAAAACGAGACGAAAAAATTGCTGGAATAGCAAACGAAAGCAAAGCCAAAATTGAAGGCAAACCAAACGCTACCAAACGTTTTGGAATGTTGATCTTATTCGAACACTTCACAAATATTTGTGTATAGTATACAAAAAAAAGCGACAAAAAACTTTGTGCAATGACGTTGTAAGGATCAGGCGTACCCGCATCGAATGAAAGGAAAAGCGTCAAAGAAAAAATAAAGTAAACAGCAGGCGCAAAAATTAAAATTTGTAAAAACTTAAATTTATTCTTGCCAGTAAAATGAGAAAACGAAAAAAATGCAAAAGCAAGCGAAGCGACACATGAAAGGAAAAACATAATCGGATATTGCTTCTTCAAATCAGCGGGAGCGGCATCTTTCCAAAACGCAATTGCCAATAAAGCAAAAGCAATGCACACTAAAGCGCAAATAGAACCCATCGGGAGATTTTTTTTAAATTTATAGAAAGACTTCAAATCCTCATTTGAAATCCAAAAACATGAAATTGAAATACCCAACGCCGAAAGTAAACAAACCGCACCAAAAACAAGGTTATATTCCATTCCGTTTTTTAAGAAAGAGAACACAAATTTAATTAAAAGTAAAATCGACGAAACACCAAATGCCATCAAGACTGGAGATTTAATTTTCACAAATTCCCTCACAAAGATCTTCAATTTTTAAAATTATTGCTAAAACACAGATACCAGCCTCGCGCTAATGCGACCTGTTCTGATCATTCTAAAATAATTTTTCAGATAAATCAACAGACTAGATTTTGGGTCATTTCTAAAACCAAGACGTATTCCAAAGAACCACGATACATGATGAAATTAATTATCATTTCCGTACTTTTAGACTATAGCCAAGCGTCTTGAAATAAGTTTAACATTATGCTATAATAAATCTCTTTCGAAACTAAATATCGGTATCGAAATTAGAAATGCCGGCAATTAAATTAAAACGGAGGCCAAAATGTTTTCTGCGATTTCGATATTTATCGGCAGTGATTTTGAGGCATTACCAAACCAGGGCATTTACAATAGTTTACAATAGAATAAAACAAATAAAGCAATAAAAATATTAAAAAGAGAGGAAAAGATATGTGCCCAAAATGTCATGGCGAAAACATCAGAAATAATATTGCTGGTTTTGGATTCATCAAAAGAAATATCAAAAGAAGAAATAGAACTATTAAATTTATTTAAAAAAAATAAGGTTTTAATAATTCTTAATAAATCAGATCTCAAAAAAACGATATGCATTGACGAAATAAAGAAATACTCATACGAAATTGTAAAAATATCGGCAAAAACAGGGAGCGGTATAGAAAATTTAAAAGAGAAAATCTACAAGCTAGTTAGTTTTGCGCCGTCCGATACCGAAAGTTTAATTATGATAAACGAACGCCATCTTGATATTTTAAACAGATCACTTAAGCTCTCCGCTGATGCAGAAAAACTTTTAAAAAACGAACCTTTGGATGTGAAATCTGAAATAATCACAAACATACTAGAAATACTCACAGAATTTACGGGAGAAAACATAAATGAAGAAGTTGTTAATATGATATTTTCTAAATTTTGTGTAGGTAAATAAAAATTAATTTATATCTATATTACCGGCATTCGCGACAATTTAAGAATAACGGTAAGTTTCAAGGGTGTCAATATTTACTCTATAGATATCATTAGGTTCACTATCCGGGTTTTCCTGCACAAGAAAGCAAAAGAAATTAGGTTGAATATCAATTCTATTGCCTGCATTTGGTCCTTCTTTGGCTAAACCGTTGATAGAAGTTTTGTATATACCAAAATCACTATCACCTACTTTAAACATTTGCCTTTGACTTGACATTGAGTGAAGATGACCGCTGATATACGCGTTAACCTTCGGAAAAATTTTCCGAAGTGTATTGGCAAATAGCAAAGAACCAATTTTAAGTCTACCAGTAATAGGATATATACGAGCTTCATCAGTTAGATTTCGAATCTCAAAAATCCGATCCTCATCAAATGTATCAAATGGATCAGAAAATAACATATAATTTTCAGAAGAACCGTTTTCAAAAGCTTTCGTTTTTTCTAACCCATTCAATTTTTCAATCGAATCAAGATTGTGATGCCAAAAACCATGACACGCCACTGTATGTTCTCCTACTTTAACTGCAAGTGGTAAACTTTGCGCCCATTCTCCATATATATAACCAGCGTATTTTCCATAAGCATCACCTGTTTTATTCAATTTTTCGTAACTATAAACAAAACCGAATTTTGGTTCAATCTCGTGATTGCCCATGGTTAAAAAAATTCTGCCAGGAAATAAAACATGCAGTTCCGCAATCAAAAGATAGACTTGAAACATATTAATTCCTTCATCGAGATCTCCTAAAATAACAATTTGTGAGTCTTTTCCTGATTCCAAAGTTCTAAGAAAATATTCAAAAAGTCTTCCTGTAGCTCCTGAATCGCCATGAAGATCACTGGCATAAATTGTAAATTTATTCCTTAGCTCAAGAAAAGCAGGCTGCCTCAATAAAATTTCGGAGGACTTTTCAAGCGATCTTCGAAACCTTCTAAAA
>JAISBW010000017.1 GCA_031265995.1 Oscillospiraceae bacterium | reverse complement strand
CTGCATTTACACGAAATTCTTGTGTATAACTTCTTTGCATTTTGAATTTCACCTTTCCTTAATTTTATTTGATTTATTTGGCGAAATTCATTGTAACTTTTTTTGTACCAGATCACTTTGCTACAACATGAGTATGGAGATCGTGTTATTTTTCTTAGAGGGAATCATGAAACAGAAGATATCAATTATGTTAATGGGCTTAGAAAAGAATTTATAAGAATTTTTCCTATTTTAGGAACGACTCTTTGGGCGGCTGTAAATAAAACTTTTGATAAATTACCACTGGTCGCTATTGTGGGAAAACGTTTATTTTGCCATGGCGCAGTTAGTGAAATTACCGATTATGATTTGAAAAATTTAGATAAAAAAAGAATAGAAGAGAATTCAATCGATGAAATTTCTGTTATTTGGAGTGATATAGATTTTGGTGCTAAAGAAAAATACGATCAAGGTGCTAGGGACCAGCTGAATGCCTTTACTATAGGCACCCAAAAAGAATCTAAAATATTAAGTAGATTAAAATTTAACGGGGAAAAATTAGGTTTAGTTTTTTTAGGAAAGGGTCACAGTCACCCAGACTCAGGAAAATGTTGTAGAGATGATGCAACAGGCATTAAGATACTGTGCGTAATTGGCAGCTATAATCGTGATGAAAAAGGTTTCGGTTATGCAAAAGTAGAACCGAACGGAGATCACGAACATATAATATGGAACGTTCGTTAAATGATCTGAAATTAGCATGACAGGTATATGGGAATAGGCTTTTAAAGCCTGTCTTTAAGAAAATTCATTTTGAATTTTTTTCAAGAGTAGGCTTTAAAAAAGTAATTTTTTAAAATATTAATTTTTTAATATTAATATTATTTATTTTAAATTTTATAATTTTATAATTTTATAAAATATTAAGCGAAGCTTTTGCAAATAGATTGTCCGTTCCATTTTCGCCAGTTGGTTCAATCTGAGCGTAAAACACGACTGCAACTTCATCGCCGAATTTAATAATTCCGTTTAAATCGGTTACTATACCCTTAACAGTAGTTCCAGAAGCAATTTCACCTTTCAAAACAGGCTTAAGTCTGACTTTAGCCAAACGTGTAACTAATATGGAATCTTCAACTATATAAACCGCTGACGTAATTATTCCAGTAATATCGTCGGTTATCGTAAAAGACACATTAAAGGTCAAATATACGGCAAATGCAGTTAAAACACCGTTCCTCGGACTTATAAATCTTAAGCTTTCAGGCTGTATAACGTCGCTCACTTCAGATTTTGGCGCTTTATTGCTTGTTGTATCACCTAAATCTTCTTTGGCGGTTAACGTGATTATCGAACCATTATTGTTTAATACCGGCAAGGTTTTGTCACAATAATTATAAATGCTCATAATAACTCTCCTTTATTTTAAACATCTTGAGAGATCTTGTCTCTCTTTTGAATAATATGTTTAAATTGAAAGAAATGTTACAATAGATCTATTATACTACTTACGGTAACATTAAAAAATAACCAATTATAAAACGAAATTTTTGGCTCTTTGCGCTTAAGGATCATGTCCCAAACTTATAAAAAACCACAAGAACGCCCAAACTCCTTGTATTTATGGAAAAAGAAATATCCTAAAATCATTGTTTCCTGGCGCCAGAATTGGGCAGAGCTATCCACATTCTTTAAATACCCATAGGAGGTTAAACTTTGTTTTACACGACTAATGCCGCAGAAGATTTATTTGAAGAATTTTTCTTCAAAATGAGGAAAAAAGCGCAATGAATACTTTATGTATTCTGAGCATTTTTGACAAAATTTTGAAAAAAATTATTGAAAATTGGGTATTCTGATCCTTTTGAATACACAGGTTCTAATTCTAGGTCCGAGAAAACGGGTTCTAAATGCACCGATAACTCATAAGTTTGGCAATGGTTTTACCAAAAAAGGATCTCGCAAAGCTTGTTCCGCAGTAGGTCTTTGTTTAGGTCCTCGGCATGTTAATTTTTTAACGAATTCTAAAAATATTCGGCTTCTAGGATTTGGTTTTTTATCTGCGCCTGTGATGACAAATGTTTCTATCCCACTTTGAAGTCTCAAGCAAGAACTTTGTAAACCGGACGCACTATTTATTTTTCCGATACTTGCTAGATAAATTTGGAACAAAGTAGCGCCAAGTGAGTAAATATCTACTTTTGGCATTTCGTCTTCACTAAGACGAGAATAAGACAGTTCAGGCGCAGCATACTGAGGGCTCCCCTTACGTCGGCGATCTTCGGATGGGTTTTCGTATTCTTCTTTATTAAGCGGTCCTATAAATCCCTGATGTTCATTTTTATCTCCTAAAAACCCCCAATCACCTACTAAAAATTTGGTTGCTTGCTGTGGAGTACTCATAAGAAGTATATTCTCAGGCTTAATATCAAAATGAACCATTCCTTTAGCGTGAAGAACCTTCAAAACTTTAAGAACCGATTTTCCCATTTTTCTTAGTTTCTCATAATCTACATTTACAACACCTGTTTTAGCATCTTTCAGAAATTCTTCGTAAGCGTCCCTACCCGCAACTGGAGCCCATAGTATCGCTTTATGAACTGGTTCTCCTTCGATTTCATCAGTTTCACGTGTCTGAGTCAATAAAGTATACTTGTAAAACCATTTGGCATCTTTTCCAAATTTCGCTTCAAAACCAGGAGTTTCGGCAGCTTCTTGCCATCCATCTGGTTTTATAGCTTCCAGCTCCTTTTGTGCTCTCATTTCATTTTCGAATCCATTTGAATTCGGCTTTTTTATTACTACTTTCGCAGCTCCACGGTTTCCATTTTTGTCTATACATTCAAAAACAATACCACTGGCGCCTTTTCCCAAAAAATTTAAGATTGTATACCCATATTTTTCCAAATATTCTATTGTTATTTCTCTTCTCATACTCATGAAATTACACCTCCTTTGGTTAACAGCTACTATAAATTATAGCTTTTATAATAATTTTTGTCAATAACTACTAATTATAACAAAGAAACACTCAAACAAATTATTTTTTTTGTTTTTATATTATACCTATCCTAGAACCAAATTGTTTTTGGTAATTTTAAGGAACGAAAAGCACAAAAAAATGCGTAGAATATCGAGCAATCCGAACATTTCGAGCATCGTCAGTGACAACAAAATTAAAAAAAGAATTGGTTTTAAGACAGATCTATTACATATCTTCCGGTGCACTTACTCCCAATAAATTCAGTGCGTTTTTTAAAGTTTGAACGGTTTGAATACATAAAAAAAGCCTGCAAATTGAAATTTCATAATTTTCACATTTAACTCTTTTGAAATTGTAAAATTTGTGAAACAGTGATGATAAATTAATTAAATATCTCGTAATTTTAGTGGAATCATATGTTTGAGCACATTCGGTCACTTCTTTGGGAAAACAAGCAAGGGCAAAGATTAAATCCTGCTCTTCTTCAGAATTCAAGAGTTGAATATTTAGATTATTATAATCAAAATTTTCAGTTTCTTTGTTTTTAATAATTTTGAAAGCACGGGCATGAGCGTACTGAACATAATAAACTGGATTTGAAAAATCATTTTTTAATGCCAAATCAAGATCAAAATCCATTTTTGAATCGAAATTTTGCATATTAAAAATAAACCTAGCGCAATCTACTCCAACAGTTTCGAGAAACGATTTTAAAGTTTCGGATTTGCCGCTTCTTTTGCTCATTCGTTCCGTTTCGCCGTTTCTTATAAGTCTTACAAGCTGTACAATCATAATTTTAAGCTTTTTTTTGCCGATTCCTAATAAACTAACTGCGTATTCCATACGACCAACATGACCGTGATGGTCAGCGCCCCATATATTTATGCAAATATCAAACTTTCTAGTTAAAAATTTATTGGCATGATATGCAATGTCGGAAGCAAAGTAAGTCGGAATTCCGTTTGAACGAACCAAAACTTCATCTTTAGAATTTTTATAATCGCTATTTACTTTAAACCATAAGGTGTTTTCTTTTTCATAAACAACACCAAGTTCTTTAAATTTAGAAATAATAGCGTTTATTTTGTCGTTTTTATAAAGTTCACTTTCGTAAAACCAATTGTCGTAAAAAATTCTGTAATTGATCAAATCTTTTTTAATTTCTTCTATATTTTTAGGTAAAGCAAATTCAATTAATTTATCTTCAAGATTTTTTTTGTTCAGCATTTTATTACCATAGATTTCTGAAAATTTTTGTGCATGCTCAATTATATCCTCGCCTTGATATCCGTCTTCAGGGAATTTAAAAGAAGGATCAAAAATCTGAATGTATCTGGCCGCGAGCGATTCACCAAATTTTTTAATTTGATTCCCTGAATCGTTAACATAAAATTCCTTGTATACTTCAAAACCCGAAAATTTTAAAATGTTAGCAAGACAATCACCAAGCGCACCCAGTCTGGCATTGCCTATATGCATCGGACCGGTTGGATTGGCAGAAACAAATTCAATAAGAACTTTTTTTTTCTTTCCTAAACCAGAAGAACCGTAATGATTTTTCATTTCGTTTATTTCGATTAAAACTTTTTTATAAAATTCTGAATTTAGAAAAAAATTAACAAAACCCGCACCGGCAATTTCAGATTTCAAGATCGGCAAACTTTTAAATTGTTTTGAAATTTCAAGATTTTTTAGAATTATATCAGCGATTTCACGAGGTGATTTTTTAAAAATCTTTGCTGATATAAGCGCAATATTAGTGGATAGCTCACCGTGAATTCGTCTTGAAGGGATATCTATTAAAATATCTTTAATAAATTCGGACTCGCAGCTAAATGTTTTGTTTAACACATTTTTTATTTCTAATTTTAAAGTTTTGATTATGCTAATCAAATACAATAAATTCTCCTATAAATACAATAATTATGTTTGTTTATACATCAAATTAAAAAACAAATCTAATTTCTCAGCCAATATTTTCTATCTAAACTTCTATACTGAACCGCTTCTGCAATATGTTCCTCTTCTATTTTATCGCTGTTCTCCAAATCGGCGATAGTTCTGCCTATTCTTAAAACTTTTTCATAAGCTCGAGCGGAAAGCCCCATATTTTCAAACGCCAATTTAAGTATCTTTTTTGCGCTTTCGGTTAAAATAGCATTTTTTTTAAGAATAAAAGCAGGAATTTTCGCATTGCAGAAATAAATTGGGAACTGATTTTTATTTTGAATATATTCGTTAATAGTATCTACTTTTTCTGAAGAATTTCCCAAATCAGCTTCTTGCGATAAATTATTTTCTGCAATTTTATCTAAAAACTCATCTTTTTCTTTACTTTCTGAAAAGATTTCAAATTTATCACGGCTGTACCTTTTTATTTGGATTTCTCTAGCAGCGTTAACTCTCGTCTTTATTGAATTTGAGTTTTCGTCGGACTCTTGAGAAGAGATATTTTCAAAATTAACTGAAGGAACTTCGATATGCAAATCAATTCGATCTAAAAGTGGTCCTGAAATTTTAGACAAATATTTTTCTGCCGTTTTGCGCGAACATACACATTGCCGCGAAGGATGCCCAAAGTACCCGCAGGGGCATGGATTCATAGCAACGACAAGCGTAACGGAACACGGATACGTCAGACTTGAACGCGCGCGGGAAATTGTCACAACACCATCTTCAATTGGTTGCCTTAAAACTTCAAGGGAGATTCTCGCAAATTCTGGAAGTTCATCTAAAAATAGCACCCCATTATGAGCAAGAGAAAGCTCGCCAGGGCGCGGAATACCACCGCCACCAGATAATCCTGCTGGCGAAATTGTATGATGAGGAGCT
The DNA here is from genome assembly GCA_031265995.1 of Oscillospiraceae bacterium. Lineage (GTDB taxonomy): Bacteria > Bacillota > Clostridia > Oscillospirales > Acutalibacteraceae > Improbicoccus. Next base: position 6,059 of record JAISBW010000017.1, on the reverse strand, counting down.
CTGAACGGGCGCTCCAGAATTAGCGGAGATTTTTCGTGAATTGCGCCGACGACCGAATAAATTTTGGTAGTCTCGATGATTTCTTCAAAAGTCATATCCGGCATTATCGAGGAAATTCTTTTTGCAAGCATGCTTTTTCCAGAACCTGGGGGGCCTATCAAAAGCACATTATGACTTCCTGCCGCTGCTATTTCCAGTGCCCGCTTGGCGCAGTATTGACCCTTGACATCTGAAAAATCAAAAATATTACGCCGTACTCCAAAATTTATTTTGGTTTTTGGTTGTGTTTCAATTTTATTTTTTTTAATGAGATGCTCATATAGATTTTTAATATTTTTAACTGGAAAAACATCTATTTTTTCAACAACAGCCGCTTCTTCGGCGTTTTCTTCAGGAACGAAAATTCCATAAAATCCTAATTCTTGTGCTTTAATAGTCATCGGTAATATTCCGTTTATGCGATTTAAAGCCCCGCCTAAAGAAAGTTCGCCTAAAAAAGCAAACTTTGACCAATCATCTTCAATTTGATCATTTGCTGCAAGAATTGAAAGTGAAATTGGCAAATCATAAATTGGACCATATTTTTTAACATCTGCGGGCGCGAGATTTACAACAATCCTTCGAATAGGAAACCCTAAACCTGAATTTTTAAGTGCCGCGCGCACACGATCGCGTGATTCTTTTATCGAAGCATCGGGGAGCCCGACGATATCAAACGAAGGTAAGCCCAAGGAGAGATCCGCTTCAACAGTTACCGCGAAAGACTCCAACCCGCAAAGACCTAAACTCATAAAAGAGGAAACCATAAAATCAGCACCAGAAATTTATTTTTAAACTACAGATTGAAATTTGGCTTTTTTATTATTAAAGTCTTTTAAAAGTAGAAAGGTAATTTTTAAAATTTAAAATTGAATCTATAAATTTGCGAAGTGAATCAAATGTACATTTTTCTAAATGTTCCACAGAACAATATTCCTTAGGAAGCTTAAAAACTCCGGGTTTTTTAAGAGGTTCGATATTTTTTTGCAATGTTTCAGCTTTTGATTTAAAATTTATTAATAATGTTTTAAAATTATATGAGCAACCACTATACGTAGTTCCGTGTGATAAACAATCAGTTATATCTTTGATAGCATTTGAAAATTTCTCCATCTCTTGAACAACAAATGCGTTGTCTGAAATTATGGTTTCGTCGAGTCCGGCAAAGGCGTTAATAGGAGGTTCAAAAAGATTTAATTTTTCGCCTTTTTCCAACGTTAATACGAGACTTGTCAGAAAATTACCCATCGTGGAAACACCAAAAAGCAAGTAATTCGATCCACAAATATTGATTTTAACACTACATAAATTGTTTTTTGCACTAGCACATTTTAAAAATTCCCCAAAAACTTTATAATTTTTATTTAAGGCCTTCAGCACAAACGTACAAAAAAAAATAAAATCGCATTTAGTCTGACAAAATTGAATTTTATTGGCTTCAGTCAGTTGAGTTTCAAAATAAGATTCAGCATTTTCGATATAACCGTCGCCATTAAGAAGAATTTCAAGTGGTTTTAAATTTAATTGCGGACGAACTGGTAAAGGGGCAACAGCCGGTTTTTCTGCAACAACTTCAGACTGCTCTCTGCTTGCAGGTTGCAAAATATCACCGCCAGGAGAATCAGCCGGCTTCTCCGCAACAACTGCAGGATCATCACCGCTTGTAATTTGTAAAATATCATCGGTAGGAATACTGTCGCCAACTTGTTCTTCTGTAGCAATTTTAGAATCGTCGTTTGCAGTTAGCGAAACGTCGTCGACAGGATCAAGAACTAATATTTCCTTCTCGTCAGAAACATCCGATTTTTCCTCTCGCGAAATAGCATAAAAAAAGTAACCAAAAAGTGCTAGCGCTGACGCTACCAAAGTTCCTTTAAGAAGCGGATGACCATCTTTTTCTAGCTCTGGTCTTGGACTTGATCTTGATCTTGATCTTGAATCTGCGCCGGAGACAGCATCTGAAATATTAGCGTTCGGAAAAACACAGCACACCGAAGTCAGCGATGCCAAAGTCTTTAAAATTTTAATTTTATCCATTGTTTTTCTCTCCTAAATTTACAAATGATAACTGTTTTTAAATTTTCTAATATGACTTGCCCCAGAAAATTTCAGTTATTGCTTCTTTGCCGCAAACAGGACAAACTCCCTCTGTTATCTTATTTTTCAGCGGCATACACCTTGAACTCAAACCTAATTCATTTTTTACCTTTTCTTCACAAACAGGCGCACCGCACCACAGAGTTTTTATAAAACCGCCATATCCTAGCAAATCTACCATTTCGTTCCAGCTGTTTGCTTTAAATATTCTGGATTCCATATTTTTTAACGCTTTTAAATATAAGTTTTTGTTTATATCCTCAAACATTGTGTCTAAATTTTTTTTTAAATCTTTGATAAAACACTTTTTTTTCTCGCGTGTATCACGTCTTACCAAAACACATTCATCATTTAAAACATCTTTAGGCCCAATTTCAATTCGAATCGGAACCCCTTTAACCTCGTATTCGGCAAATTTCCAACCGGGAGTATGATCAGAAGCATCAAACTTAATCCTAAACAAGTTTTTAAGATTTTCAAAAACTTCGTTTGATTTTTTCAAAATTTCTTCTCTTTTGGGGAAAATTGGAATAATTACAATCTGAATTGGTGCTATTTTAGGCGGAAGAACAAGACCGTCATCGTCGCCGTGAACCATAATTATCGCCGCAATAACACGTGTCGAAAGACCCCAAGACGTTTGCGACACTAGCTTCTCGGCATTATTTTTATCCCTAAAATTAATTTCGAACACTTCTGCAAATTTGCTTCCAAAAAAATGACTAGTCGCCGACTGAAGCGCTTTGCCGTCTTTCATCATACATTCGACTGTATATGTCTCTTTAGCTCCGGCAAATTTTTCTTTTTCTGTTTTTTTCCCTAAAATAAAAGGAATACATAGAGTCTCTCTAAAAAAATCAGCATAAAGATTAAGAATTGTGATTGTAAACTCTCTTGCTTCTTCGTGTTCAGAATGAATGGTATGCCCTTCTTGCCAATGGAACTCAACTGAACGTAAAAAAGGCCTCGAAGTTTTTTCCCATCTAACTACAGAACACCATTGATTGTATAACTTCGGCAAATCACGCCATGATTCAATAATCTGTGAAAAATGCGAACAGAACAGCACTTCAGAGGTGGGTCGAACGCATAAACGCTCGGAAAGCTCTTTGCCCCCTCCGCAAGTTACCCACGCGGCCTCAACATTAAAACCTTCTATATGATCTTTTTCTTGCCGCAAAAGGCTCTCGGGTATAAGCAAAGGCATAGAAACATTTTCTACACCGATTTTTTTGAGCAATTTGTCGACGACCCCAGTTATATTCTCCCAAATCGCAAATCCATAAGGACGCAAAATAACACAGCCGCGCACGCAAGAATAATCAACAAGCTCAGCTTTTTTAATTACATCTGTATACCACTTGTTGAAATCTTCGCTGGTTGACGTTATTTCTTTAGCCATTTTTTCCACTGAATTTAACACCCTAATACCAAAAAATTTTTAACACCACAAATATTCAGCCTTTGAAAAATCAAAATCTATTTAATATTATAAGTTATAATTATATATAATGTCAAATTTTTAAAATATTAAAAATTTTCGCATATATAGATCTGTAACGCAAACGTAAAAACTGGTTCAGTATTAATTAAGAACTTGTTCTCATAGATTTAGAATGTCAATTTTAAATAAAATTTTCAATCATTTTTTCAAAATCTTGCCAAAAATGCTCAGAATACATAAAGTGTTCATTGTGTTTTTTCCTCATTTTGAAGAAAAATTCTTCGAAAATTTGAGATTTGCCTTTTTGAATATAGGTTCTTACTTGGCAATTTCACAAACTCTGCTTTCTCTTATCATGTTAACCTTTATCTGTCCTGGGTAAATTAAATCGTCCTCAATTTTTTTGCAAATTTCATGTGCCATAACGACCATCCTATCGTCGCTGACGTCTTCAGGAGAAATCATAACACGAATCTCACGACCTGCCTGGACTGCATAGCATCTTTCTACACCAGAAAACTCAGTGACGAGACTTTCAAGTTTATGTAAACGTTTAACATAATTTTCTAAATTTTCCCTTCTAGCGCCCGGGCGTGCCGCTGAGATTGCATCGGCTGCCTGAACTAGAATATCCATTTCATTGGTAACTTCTATGTCGCCATGATGGGCGGCTACCGCGTGTATGACCTGTTGGTTTTCTTTATATTTACGTAAGATATTTACTCCAATATCAACATGTGAACCTTCAATCTCGTAGCTTAAAGCTTTTCCGATATCGTGAAGAAGTCCGCAACGTTTTGCGAGCGCAACATTAAACTTTAATTCAGAAGCAATAAGACCTGCAATGTATGCAGTTTCAATCGAGTGAGTTAAAATATTTTGACCATAACTAGTACGGTATTTCAAACGGCCTATAAGTTTTATTAGATCAGGATGAATTCCACGGACACCAATTTCTAAAACCACTTGCCGGCCCTCTTCTTTGATATTTTTTTCAATTTCTTCTTTGGCGCGAGTTACGGCTTCCTCAATTTTCGCAGGATGAATCCTACCATCGGATATAAGCCACATAAGTGCAATCCTTGCAATTTCGCGTCTTATGGGGTCAAATGCAGAAATTGTAATGGCTTCCGGTGTGTCATCGATAATCAAATCAACGCCTGTAAGATTCTCAATGGAACGAATATTTCTTCCTTCGCGACCAATTATCCTGCCTTTCATATCTTCATTGGGAAGCGTCACAACTGAAATTGTCGTTTCAGTACTATGATTTGCCGCACAACGCTGAATTGCCAAACAAACAACTTTTTTAGCAATTTCATCTTTTTCTTCTTTAAGATTTTGTTCAAATTCTTTTATTTTTTCTGCTTTCTCTCGAATTAATTCATCTTGAAGATTTTCAATTATAATTTCTTTAGCTTCCTCACGAGTAAGCCCGGAAATTTTTTCGAGTTCTTCTGTTTGTTTTATTTTAATTTTTTCTACTTCAGTAAGTCTTTCATTGGCTAGTTTTAACTTTCTTTCGCCTTCTCTTTCTTTAGTGGTTACAAACTCAAGCCTCCTTTCATACGTTTCTTCTCTTTTCATTAAACGTCTTTCTTGAAACTGAACCTCTTTTCTTCTTTCTGAAATTTCTTTCTCTGCATCGATTCTAAACTTATGAACTTGTTCCATTCCTTCGAGAATAATTTCCTTTTTAGATACTTCTGCTTTTTCAATAATTTCTTTGGGTAGTTTTTTAGATAATTTTTCCGTGCTCATGTCCGAAGATTTTTCAGGGAAAAACTTATTTTTTAATATAAAACCTAAAAAAAAAGATATTGGAGCAAAAACAATCAATAAAACTAAAAACAAATTCAAATAATCCTCGCCTCCGTCTTAATAAAATCAACGTACGTGCGCGATTATTTTCCAAAAGTGCATTAAAACTTCAAAATCGAAATTTAATAATACACAAATGCTATTTACTTAAAAACAGCCCCCCAACTGAAGCGTATTCAAACATTTTATTTAAAAAACAACAAACACCAGTGTATTTTAAGTACTTCTCTTTAGGAATACAATTTATATTATTTTTGTGCACTTCAAGAAAATAAAACGACAACCCACCCCAGAACCTACCTTCAAAAGAACCAAAACACCCAATTTTCAAAATCTTGCCAAAAATGCTCAGAATACGTAAAGTATTCGTTGCACTTTTTTCCTCATTCTGAAGAAAAACTCTTTGAAAATTTGGAATTTATCCTTTTGAACACAGGTTCTAAATCTAAACATCGATAAAAACCAAACGCCCCGATTATATCTAATAAAAGATTTATCGTCAATAGCTCATCTTTTAGGCTTTTTGTAAAGGTATAGTGCTTTGACTTATTGCAGATAACATGGTATAAAGTTCCGGGTGATAAAAATGGCAAATCCATTGTCAAAAGATTTGAGAGAAAAAATTGTAAAACATAAGCAAAGTGGAGAGAAATACAGC